>JAZJXN010000200.1:0-15805 GCA_040390885.1 Pseudomonadota bacterium
AAGGCCGGCGAGCGGACGATCATCTTCCCGACCCGCATGAACCTGCAGCTGCTGGCCGAGGCTGTCAGCGCCCAGGACGCCGAGGACCGCGCGGCGGCCCGCACCCTGGTGCCGGTGCTGCCGGTGGTCGAGAAACGCGAGGGTGGGGCCGTTCTGGTGATCCCCGCTGACGCCGGCTACGGCGCCATCGTCGAGCCCATGAGCAACATCCGGGCAGAGAAAAGGGGACATGCGCCCGAAGGGTGCCTGTCCCCTGTATGTGGCCGACTACGCGGGACACGCACCCTTCGGGAGCATGTCCCCGGCTGTCACGCCGCCAGCGTCGCGACGCGGCCTTCGAGTTCCTCGACCAGCGAGCGGCCGACGGGGTGGTCGTCGGTGCGGATGTCGCCGCGCACCGCCGCCTTGATGGCGTCGATGTGGGCGTCGACCAGGAACATCGGCGCGTCCATGCGGGTGTCGGGATCGTCGATCAGCTTGCACAGCGAGCCGGCGATGCGGGTCACGATCGGGAACTCGTACGTCGCGCCCAGGCCCTTCAGGTCATGGGCCCGAAGATACAGCGTCTCGCCGGTCTCGGTGTTCAGACCCTCGGCGTGGATGCGCGCGCGGGCGGCGTCGAGCTTGACCAGCTCGTCGTTCAGCCACTCGGTGAAGTTGCCCGACAGGCTCTTGAGCGCCGCCTCCGCCTTGGCGATCGCGGCGGCGTCGATACCGCCGAAGCGGGAGCCGACCTTCATGCGAAGGCTGTTGGGGGTCTGGATGACCTGGACGGTGGGGTTGTCGCTCACGCTCGCCTCCGATGGCGGTTTACGTCCACAGGCTACCGTGACGTTGTTAACAACGCGTGAGACGACGGTTTTCCATTCCGCGACCTGAGGTCGCAGCAATCAGTTCGAGAACTGTTCCGCGAGCACGCGTTCCTCGAGACTGCGACCCGCGTCGAACAGCATCGACAGGCTGACGCCGCGATCTTCGGAGACATGCACCTCGACCACGTCGCGGACTTCGACATTGTCGGCCACGGCGCTGACCGGGCGCTTGTCGGCTTCGAGCACCTCGAACGTCACGCGGGCGGTGTGCGGAAGCAGGGCCCCGCGCCAGCGGCGCGGGCGGAATGCGCTGATCGGAGTCAGGGCCAGGGCCTGGGCGTTGATCGGGATGATCGGACCGTGGGCCGAGAGGTTGTAGGCGGTCGACCCGGCCGGGGTGCAGACCAGGGCGCCGTCGCAGACCAGCTCGGCCATCCGCACCTTGCCGTCGATCGAGATGCGGAGTTTGGCGGTCTGCCGAGTCTGCCGCAGAAGCGACACCTCGTTGATGGCCAGGGCCTTGTGATTGCGGCGCTTGCTGTCGACCGCGACCATCGACAGCGGATGAATCACCGCGCGCTCGGCGGCGGCGATCCGCTCCAGCAGGCTGTCCTCGCTGTATTCGTTCATCAGGAAGCCGACCGAGCCGCGGTTCATGCCGTAGATCGGCTTGCCGTCGGCGAGGCTGCCGTGGAGCGTCTCCAGCATGAAGCCGTCGCCGCCGAGGGCGACGATGACCTGGGCGTCCTCGCCGGCGTCGCCATAGCGGGAAATCAGCCGTTCGCGAGCCTGCGTCGCCTCGGGGCGGTCGCTCGCCAGGAAGGTGAGGCGGCGGGTGAAGGGTTCGGCTTTGAACATCAGACCGATTTGACGGCCTGACGGAACGCCATGCCAGCAATATCGGCGTCGAACGGCCCAAAAGCGCCGTGGGCCCGTCTCTGGCCCTCGGCGCCGCCGCCCGGGCGACCGTGATTGAGGGCGCGGACAGCCTCGAGAATCGTCGGGAAGGCGCCCTTGTCGACGCCGATGGCGGCGCAGGCGAGGCCGAGCAGCTCGGGACGGTCGCTGTCGATGGCGCGGCGGATATGGTCTGGCTCGAAGCCGCCGAGCCTGGCGATCGCGGCGATGAACAGCGTCAGCCGACCTTCGCGGAGGGCGCGCAGCAGGTAGCTGGGCTTGAGCTGGTCGCCCTCGGCCAGCTTGTCGATCAGCCGGGCTTCCATGGCTTCGCGCTCGGCGTCGCTGCGGGCCTGGGCCGGCGGCATGCCGTCGATCGAGGCGTGGGCTTCGCGCACGGCCAGGGCCAGTTCGGCGTCCATCACCTCGGGGTCGAGGCGGAAGCGGCCGACCAGCGCGGTGCGCAGGGACTGGCCGACCCAGAGATACAGGCGCTGCGCCATGTCCGAGGACAGTCGCGGATGCCGGGCCAGCGGCGAGCGCATGGCGGCGATGCGGCGGGAATGGTCGACCAGCTTCTCCATCGCGGAGCTGGAGATCTCGGCGGTGTCGTTGCCGGCCAGCGCGGTCAGGACCGCCGGCTCCTCCTGCTTGAGAATGGCCTCGATCACCGGCGCCCCCAGGCGGCCGCGGCGGGCGATGGCGATCTGGTGGTCCAGGGTCGATTCGACCAGCATCCGGATCAGGTCGTGGTCCTGAAGCACCGGACTGGCGTTGATCACCGGGCCGGCGATCTCGATTTCGTCCAGGGCCAGCACATGGACCAGGGCCTGGGGCGCCCAGGGGGCCGGTCCGATCTTCTCCGCCAGGCGGCGGCGGATGTCGCGCTCGGCCTCGCCGACGATGACCATGAACACCTCGCCGACCAGCTCGCGGATGCGCGGCGCGTTGAGGACGTCGACGTCGGCCTGGTCGCAGAGGGTCACGATCTGGTCGAGCAGGCGCTCCCGGTCGGCCGGGTGACGGCTCTGGGCCAGCAGGATCAGGTCCTGGGGATCTAGGTCAGGTGTCACGCGCGTCCCCGTCCCGGCGTTCGGGACCGGTATCATCCTGCACCCGCCCCGTGAAAACATGCTTAAACGAGCGCCATAACGAGAGGGAGTCGAAACCCATGGGCGAACCGGTGATTCTGGCCCTGGACCAGGGCACGACCAGCACCCGGGCGATCGCCTTCGACGCGTCCGGCAAGGCTCTGGCCGAGGCGACCCGGCCGCTGCGGCAGAGCTATCCGCACGACGGCTGGGTCGAGCACGACGCCGAAGAGATCTGGAACGCCTGTGCGGCCGTCCTGCGCGAGGCGACCGAGAAGAGCGGCCGCCTGGACGACGTCGTCGCCATCGGCATCACCAACCAGCGCGAGACGGTGGTTGTCTGGGACCGCAGGACCGGCCGCCCGATCGCGCCGGCCATCGTCTGGCAGGACCGCCGCACCGCCGATCGCTGCGAGGAACTGGTCGTGGGCGGGGCGGAGCCGAGGGTCACCGAGGTCACCGGACTGCTGCTCGACCCCTACTTCTCCGGCACCAAGATCGCCTGGCTGCTCGACAATGTCCCCGGCGCGCGGGCGCGGGCCGAGCGCGGCGACCTGCTGGCGGGGACGATGGATTGCTGGGCGATCTGGAAGCTGACGGGCGGGAAGGTCCATGCCACCGACGCCACCAACGCCAGCCGCACGCTGCTGTTCGACATCGAGGCCCAGGACTGGTCGCAAGAGATGCTCGACCTCTTCCAGGTTCCCGCCTCGCTGCTGCCGACGGTGCTCGACTGCACCGGCGACTTCGGCGAGACCGACGCGGGCCTGCTCGGCCGCCCCGTACCGATCCGGGGCGTGGCCGGCGACCAGCAGGCGGCGCTGATGGGGCAGGGATGCATCCATCCGGGCGAGATGAAGGCGACCTACGGCACCGGCTGTTTCATGCTGCTCAACACCGGCGACAAGCGCCCTGTCAGCCGCTCGCGGCTGCTGACCACGGTGGCGGCGCGCGTCGCCGGCAAGACGACCTATGCGCTGGAGGGGTCGATCTTCGTCGCCGGGGCGGCGATCCAGTGGCTGAACGAGGGTCTGGGCCTGGCCGGCGGCCCGGCCGGGGTCGAGGCTCTGGCCAAGACCGCCAGGCCCGACCACGGCGTCATGGTGGTGCCCGCCTTCACGGGCCTGGGCGCGCCCTGGTGGGACCCCGACGCCCGCGGCGCCATCTTCGGCCTGACGCGCGACAGCGGTCGGGCCGAGATCGCGGCGGCGACGTTCGACAGCTGCGCCCTGCAGACCCGCGACCTGGTCGAAGCCATGCGGGCCGATGCCCCCCACGCCTTCCACGCCGGCGCCGAGCTGCGCATCGACGGCGGCATGGCGCGGAGCGTCTGGTTCAGCCAGCGGCTGGCCGAGCTCAACGGCCTGCCGGTGCGCCGCGCCAGCTATCACGAGACGACGGCGCTCGGCGCCGCCCTGTTCGCCGGGGTCGGGGCCGGCGTCTATGCCGATGTCGAGGAGGCCGCCAAGGCGCGCCCAGAGGCCGAGCTGCTGACGCCGTCCGACAACGTGCATGGCCGCGAGAGCGCCTATGCGAAGTGGCTGGACGCGGTGCCCCGGGTCCGCGGGTAGGACCGGCGGCCTGAGCTCCCATGACCCGTCAACGCATTGATCTCCTGCTCGTCGAGCGCGGACTGTTCGACAGCCGGGCCCGGGCGCGGGCGGCGATCGAGGCGGGACTGGTGACCGTCAACGGCCGGACGGTCGCCAAACCGTCGGAAGCCGTCGAGGCGGACGCCGAGATCACCGCGCAGGCCGCCCATCCCTGGGTCGGACGCGGCGGGCTGAAGCTCGACCACGCCCTCACGCTATGGCCGGTGACCGTCGAGGGGCGGTCCGTGGTCGACGTCGGCGCCTCGACGGGGGGCTTCACCCAGGTCTGCCTGACTCGCGGCGCGGCCAGGGTCTATGCGGTCGATGTCGGAACCGGGCAGCTGCACGCCACCGTGGCGGGCGATCCGCGCGTGGTCGAGCTGTCGGGGACCGACGCGCGAGCGCTCGACGCCGCGCTGGTGCCCGAGACGCCGGGCCTGATCGTCAGCGACGTCAGCTTCATCTCCTTGGCCAAGGCGTTGCCGGCGGCCTTGGCCCTCTGCCCGCCGGGCGCGGAGCTGGTCGCCCTGGTCAAGCCGCAGTTCGAAGTCGGGCGCGGCGCGGTTGGCAAGGGCGGGATCGTCAAGGACTCGGCCCTGCAGGAGAAAGCCCTGGCTGATGTCGCCGCCTGGCTTGAGGCGTCTGGCTGGCGGGTGCTGGAGACCGCCGACAGCCCGGTCGCCGGCGGCGACGGCAATCGCGAGTTTCTCCTCTGGGCGCGGAAGGGCTGAGCGCCGTTCTTCTCACCGCTCGTCCCAAGCCCCGCTGGGATCAGTGGATCTAGTCGAGAGCGTTGGGGCAAAAGAAAAGACCGCCCGGTCACCCGGACGGCCTTCTCCTCACAGGCAGGGCGTCAACGGTCAGTCGACGACCTGATACTCGCCACGGGCGTCGCGGCAGACGCGCACGAAGCGCTTCTGGGTGCGGCCGTCGGGCAGGTAGATCGGGCTTTCGGCCAGGCTGCAGTTGTCCGCCGTGGCCGGACCGTCGGCGATCGGGGCCATGCGGTACTGGTCGTCGTAGCGGTCATAGGGATCGTAGGCAGGCTGCTGGTAGGGCTGCTGGTAGCCCGGCTCGCGGTAGCCATCGTAGCCGTCGTAGCCGTCCCGATCGTCGTAGTAGGCGCCCTGTTGCGGGGCGGGGCCACGGTAGGACGGATCGTAGGGCGTCGAGCAGGCGGCGCCGGACTTGCCGACATTGCTGCCGATCACCGCGCCGAGGATGCCGCCGAGGACAGCGCCCTCGGTCTTGGCGCCACGTCCGGCGATGCTGGAGCCGGCGAGGGCGCCGAGGCCGCCGCCGACGAGGGCGCCGCCGGTGCCGCGCTGGACCTGATCGCGCCGGCAGGGGTCGTAGTAGCTGGAGCCACCCTGATAGGCCGGGGCCTGCTGGTAGTAGCTCTGGGCGGAGGCGGCGGTCGGGATCGACAGCGCGCCGGCGAGCATGGCGACGCCGGCGAGGCCAGCCGCGCCACGGGTGATGATGTTACGGGCCGTCATGTCTGTGCTTCCCCTGGATCTCGATGTGCAAGCCGCCCCACAAGGCGTCTTAGCGAGCCTTGTGGGGCGCCCAATATGAACGCTGGCTGAAGCGACCGCTAGGCGCGGCCGCTCGGGCGCCATTCGCCGTTGCGGCTGCGGCAGACTTCGAAACCGTGCCAGCGGCCGCCGTAGTACTCCTGCACCCACTTGCAGTTGGCGCGGCGGTTGCTGACGCGCTTCGGATAGCTCGAGCAGCGGAAGTTCTTCTTGGCGATCTGGTTGCCGGCGACGGCGCCGACGACGCCGCCAAGGACCGCGCCCTCGGTCTTGGCGCCATTGCCGGAGACGGCAGCGCCGAGCGCGCCGCCGATCAGGCCGCCGGTGACGGTGCCCTTGTTGCCGGCCGACTTGCGTTGCTGGCTGCACACATCGCCACGGCCATAGTAGCGCGCGGACTGGGCGTCAGCGAAGGTCGGGGCGACGAAGGCGGGGACGGCGATGGCCATCGCCGTGGCGATGGAGAGGATGGTGCGCATGACGCTTCCCTATGTCTGCGGGCGGACAGAATCCGCCATGAATGGATCGGAAGATGGCGGGCGCAAGCTGAACGCAAGTTGAGCGGCCCGTTCATCTTCGTCGGTGCGACGAGATAAGCCGCCGCATCGCTGCCCGGATAATGTTACCGGTGCGCCGAAGTTCCCTTCGGAGAGTCTGTTGGCCGACATTGTCGACATTGAAGTCACACGGGTGGGCGCCCAGGGCGACGGCCTGGCGCTGGACCCCGAGGGCCGTCCGCTGTTCGTGCCCCTGACTCTCCCGGACGAGCGGGTGCGGGCGAGCGCGACGGGCGAACGCGCCGAGCTGCTCGAGGTTCTGACCGCCAGTCCCGACCGTGTGACGCCGCCGTGTCCGCACTTCGGCGTCTGCGGCGGCTGCGCGCTGCAGCATTGGGCCGACGCGCCCTATCTCGCCTGGAAGGCCGAGCAGGTCCGCCTGGCCCTGAGCCGCGAGCGGATCGAGACCGAGATCCTGGCCCCCTTCGCCTCTCCCCCCGGCTCGCGCCGACGACTGGCGCTGCACGCGCGCCGCGTTGGTCGCGAGGTGCAGCTGGGGTTCAAGGAGCGCCGCAGCTGGTCCTTGGTCAATATCGAGGTCTGCCCGATCACGGACGCACGGCTGGTCGCGGCCCTGCCGGCGCTGCGGCTGCTGGCGGCGCCGTTCCTGGAGCACCCGAAATCGGCCCCGACGCTGCATGTGACCTGGACACCGACCGGGCTGGACGTCGACGTCACCGGGGTTGAGCGCAAGAGCGGCGGCCTGTCCGCCGACGCCCGTATGCGGGCCGCCGAAGCCGCCTCGGCCGGCGACATGGCGCGCGTGACCCTGGCCGGCGAGGCCGTCTACCAGATCCGCCAGCCGGCGGTGAAGCTGGGCCCGGCGATCGTGGCCCTGCCGGCGGGCGCGTTCCTGCAGGCGACGCCCCAGGCCGAGGCCGCGATGGCCGCCTTCGCCGTCGAGGCCGTTCAGGGCGCGCACCGCATCGCCGACCTGTTCTGCGGCGTCGGCACCTTTACCTTCCGGCTGGCCGCCGTGGCCCCGGTGCTGGCCGCCGACGCCTCGGCCCCGGCGATCGCCGCCCTGCGTGCGGCCATGGCCACCGCGCCGGGAATAAAGCCGATCACCGCCGAGGCCCGCGACCTCGCCCGGCGGCCGGTGCTGACCAACGAGCTGGCCAAGATCGACGCCGTCGTCTTCGACCCGCCGCGCGCCGGGGCTCTGGAACAGGTCGCCGAGATCGCGCGGTCGAAGGTCGCCCGGGTCGTCGGCATATCCTGCAATCCGCAGACCTTCGCACGCGACGCGCGGGTGCTGATCGACGCCGGCTTCACGCTCGAGCGGGTGCGGCCGATCGACCAGTTCCTGTGGTCGCCGCACGTCGAGCTGGTCGGGGTATTCAGCCGCTGACGTTGGAGGGGACCGGCTCCGCGAAGCGGTGCGTGTCCCCGTCGGCGGCCACGTGCAGGGGATACGCGCCTTCGGGGCATGTCCCCGCCCGAGCCTAGAACAAGCTCATCTGATCGCCGGCCCTGGGCGGCACGCGAAACGCCTCCACATCGAGCGGCGTGCGCGCCGACTCCAGGCCGAACCGCGTCCGCGCTGCCTTGAACCGCGCGCTGACCAGGTCCGCCAGAGGCCCCTCGCCGCGGCCGCGGACGCCCCAGTCCGAGGTATAGGTCTTGCCGCGTCGCATCTGCCGGACCAGCGACATCACCCGCGCAGCGCGGTCGGGATGGTCGGTGGCCAGCCACTCCTGCCACAGGTCGGCGATCTCCAGCGGCAGGCGCAGCATCACGTAGCCGGCGCCGGTCGCGCCGTGCGCGGCCGAGGCTTCCAGCACCGCCTCCAGCTCGTGGTCGGTGAGGCCGGGGACCACCGGGGCGAACATCACAGTGACGGGACAGCCGGCCTCGCTCAGCGCCCGCACCGCGTCGAGCCGCCGCTGCGGCGTCGCGGCGCGGGGCTCCATGCTGCGCGCGACCTTGCGGTCGAGGGTGGTGATCGAGATCGCCGCGCGGCACAGCTTGGCCCGGCCCATCTCGCCGAGGATGTCGATGTCGCGGGTGATCAGGTTCGACTTGGTGATGATCGTGAACGGGTGGCGAAACGCCTGCAGCACCTCCAGCACCTGGCGGGTCACGCGCAGTTTGCGTTCCATCGGTTGATAGGGGTCGGTGTCGGCGCCGACCTGGATCGGCTTCACGCTGTAGCGAGGCTTCGACAGCTCAGCGGTCAGCAGCGTCGCCGCCTCGGGCTTGAAGAACAGCCGGCTCTCGAAATCGAGCCCGGGCGAAAGGCCGAGATAGGCATGGGCGGGCCGCGCGAAGCAGTAGACGCAGCCGTGCTCGCAGCCCCGGTAGGGATTGATCGAGCGGTCGAAGCCGATGTCCGGGCTGCTGTTCCGGGTGATGATCGTCTTCGCCTTGTCCGGCAGGATCACCGTCGTCAGCTGGGAAGGCTCGGCGTCCTCGATCGTCCAGCCGTCGTCGAACGCCTCCCGCTGGGCGGCGATGAACCGGCTGGTGGCGTTGCTGCGCGCGCCGCGGCCTTTGACGAGAGGCGGGGTGGGGGACATGCTCGATATCTAGCGCCGCGTACGAGAACATAACAAGAACAATCGGTGACGGCGTGGCGCCGGGCGCATTGCTCGCGCCGCGGCGGACGCCGGGGTCTGTTGACCGGCCCGGGCAGGCGCGGTTGATGGCGGCATGATCACCGTCATCGTCCCCACCCGAGACTCCGCCGCTGTCCTCGGCCCGTGTCTGTCGGCGCTGGTGCGGGCGGCGGTGAGCGGGCTGGTGCGTGAGGTGTTCGTCGCAGACGCCGGCTCGGGCGATGCGACGCTCGAGATCGCCGACGACGCCGGGGCCAGGATCGTGGGCTCTGTCGCCGAGGCGGTGGCGGCCGCGAAGGGCGACTGGATCATGGTGCTGGCGCCGGAAACACGACTGGAGCCCGGCTGGGAGGCCGAGGTCGCGCTGCATGTCGATCGGCAGGCGGGCAGGGCGGCCTGCTTCCGGCTGGCCTACGAGGACGCGGGCGTCGCCGCGCGGCTGCGCGAGATGCTGGCGAAGCTGGGCGGACGCCGCGCCGAGCAGGGACTGCTTGTGGAGACGACGCGGTTCGGGACGCCGGGCAAGGTGCGAACGCTCAATACGAAGGCGTTTATCGGCTAACTCATCGTGTCATCCCGGACGCCGTAGGCGATCCGGGACCCAGGATCGGCGCGCGAAGGCCGGGTCCCGGCTCTTCGCTTCGCTACGGCTGGGATGACAGTTGGAAAGGCTACCGATCCAGCCGGATGTCGATGATCCGGTCGCCGCGCGCGACGGCGTCCAGCGTCGCGGTGCCAGAGCCGAACTTCTTGCGATAGGTCCAGTAGGCGGCCATCACCTTCTCGACGTAGTCGCGGGTCTCGAGCGCCGGCAGGCTTTCGACCAGGAGCAGGGTGTCGGCCTCGGGACCGACCTTCTTGATCGTGTTGAGCACCGTGCCGGCGCCGGCGTTGTAGGCGGCGACCGTGCGCAGCACGTCGTAGGCTTCCGGACCGCCGCCCAGGCCCCGCTCCATCAGCCAGGTCAGGTAGTCCTGGCCGACGCGCAGGTTGGTGGCGGCGTCGAGCAACGGCATCGGGTTGGCGATCAACTGGTCGTCGCCGGCGGCGCGGGCGGCGGAGACTGGACGCACCTGCATCAGCCCCATGGCCCCGGCGCCGGAGACGGCGAAGGCGTTGAACCCGCTTTCCTTCCAGACCAGGGCGTAGATCAGCGCCTTGTCGAGGGTCCAGCCGCCCTCGGGATACAGCTCGGGCGTCGGATAGCTGGCCGGACCGGCGCGGCGGGCGGGCGCGCGGCGGGCGACGCTGACGCGGGGCGGCGGGGCGACGTCGGCGGCGGTGGTGATGGGGACGTTGAGAGCGAGGATCAGCGCTTCCCACGGCCGGCGCTCGGCGGCGTTGCGGCAGCCGCTCAGCCCGGCCCGCAGCTCGAGCCCGGCGTCCGCCGCCCGGCCGACCTGCATCAGCGCGACGGCGCGGCGCGCGCGGACGTCGCGCTTGACCAGGTCCTCGCCGCCGGCGGTGGTGCGGGCCGGGGCGGAGGAGACGCGGATGAGCAGGCCCTCGTTGGCGGAGGCGGGAACACCGTAGGCGTCCGCCGCGCCGAGCTGGATCCCTTCCAACTCAAGGCTGCGTGCCGCGATCATGCCGTAGAAGCTGTGGGGGGTTCGGGCGGCCATGCGCAGGAAGGCGGTGGCCTGGGTCGCGTCGCCCAGCCGGCGGGAGGCGCGGGCGGCCCAGAAGGCGCCGCCGGCGCGCAGCCATTCGTCCTCGTCCTCGTCGATCGCCACGGCGCGGAAGAAGCCCTGGGCCTCCTCGAAACGGCCGAGACGCCAGGCGGCAAGGCCGGCGATCCAGCTGTTTCCGGCCGCGGGGGCGAGGGCGAGGGCGCGGGCGGCGTCGCCCGAATAGTAGGCCTCGCGCGCGGCGCGATCGCGATCGGCGCTGGCCGGACCGGCGGTCATGCGCGCGGCGCTCTCGATCCGGCCCCAGCCGCGGCTGACCTCGACGAAGGCCGGAGCCCGGGGATCTGCCGCGCCGGCGGGCTTGCGCTTGAGGGCCAGGGCATAGACCCGGTCGGCGCCGGGATGGTCGCCATAGGACTTCAGCCAGGCGAGCAGTTCGGGATACTCGGCCTTGTGGGCCGTCGGGTGCATGATCTTCTGCAGGGCGATGTGGCCGATCAGCGATCGATCCTTGATCCGTTCCAGGCTGGCGTCGACGGTGTCGAAGTCACCCCGGGCGGCGGCGGAGAAAGCCTCGCGATAGGCTTTGGCGTCCATGGGCGAGAGCACGTCGGCCGTCGCAGCCCGCGCTTCAACCGCCCCCAATGTCGACGCGCCCAGGGCCAGGGCCATGAGCAGCGATCGGCGTCCTGCCGTCATGCTGTCCTGACGCGCGGCCCGTCTGACGCGGGGTGGCGCGGTCCCTTTACCGATGAAGCGGCGACGTTAGTGCGCGTCGGCCGCTTGGGAAAGCCGTTTCGCGTCGGCGGCGCGACGGGGGGTGGTCATCACCCTAGGCGCCGCTCGGTCAGCTTCGGTATGAGGGGCGTTCAGAGAGATCAAAGGTCTGCCCATGTCCGCCCACGCGTCGCTGTTCCAGCCCCTGACCTTCGACCATGGTCCGACCATGAAGAACCGCCTGATGCTGGCGCCGCTGACCAACCTCCAGAGCAATGCCGACGGCACCCTGAGCGACGACGAGTTCACCTGGCTCACCAAGCGGGCCGAAGGCGGCTTCGGCCTGACCATGACCTGCGCGGCGCACGTGCAGCGGGTCGGCCAGGGCTTCCCCGGACAGCTCGGCATCTGGTCGGATGACCACCTGCCGGGCCTGACCCGGCTGGCCGCCGCGATCAAGGCGGCCGGCAGCATCGCCAGCGTCCAGCTGCACCATGCCGGCATGCGATCGCCCGCCGAAATCATCGGCGAGACGCCGCACTGCCCGTCGGACAACGAAGAGTTCAAGGCCAGGGCGATGAGCGCCGCCGAGGTCGAGCAGCTGACCGAGGACTTCATCATCGGCGCCGAGCGCGCCAAGGCCGCGGGCTTCGACGGCGTCGAAATCCACGGCGCACACGGTTACGTCCTCTGCCAGTTCCTCAGCGCCGAGATCAACCAGCGTACCGACCAGTGGGGCGGCTCGCTGGAGAACCGCGCCCGGATCGTCGACGACATCCTGGCCGGCGTGCGCGTCCGCTGCGGCGCTGACTTCCAGATCGGCCTGCGGCTCTCGCCCGAGCGCTTCGGCATGGACCTGGCCGAGATCCGCACACTCGCCGAGCGCTGGATGACCAGCGGCGCGATCGACTACCTCGACATGTCGCTGTGGGATGCGCGCAAGCTGCCCGCGGACGAGGCCTACCAGCAGGGCGATCTGACCTCGTGGTTCACCAACCTCAAGCGCGGCTCGGCGCGCCTCGGCGTCGCCGGCAAGATCATGACCCCGGAGCAGGCCCAGTCGCTGCTCGACGACGGCTGCGACTACGTCCTGCTCGGCCGCGCGGCGATCCTGCATCATGACTGGCCGAACAAGGCCCAGGCCGACGACGGATTCGCGCCGGCGAAGCTGCCTGTGACGAAGGACCACCTGCGCCAGGAGGGGCTGGGTGAGACCTTCGTGACCTACATGGCGACCTGGAAGGGGTTTGTGACCCAGGACGAGGCCGCTTAGGGGACACGCACCGCCACGGAGGCGTGTTCTCTACCGATCAGTCCGGTCGTACCGGCCGGTCCAGACGTTCGGTCAGGGTCAGGAGATCCTGCCAGGCCTTCTTCTTGGCTGCCGGCTGGCGCAGCAGGAAGGCGGGGTGCAGCGTCGGCAGGGCAGGCAGGACCAGGCCGCTGGCCTCGCCGTGCCATTCGAACCAGCGCCCGCGCAGCGACAGAATGCCTTCGTCGCGCTTGAGCACCGACTTGGCCGAGGCGCCGCCCGCAAGCAGCAGCATCTTCGGATTCACCAGCTGGATCGCCCGCTCCAGGAACGGCGCGCAGACCGCCTGCTCGGCCGGCGAGGGCGTTCGGTTGCCGGCCGGCCGCCAGAACACGGTGTTCGTGATGAACACCCGGTCGGTGAGGCCGGCGGCGGCGATCATGCGGTCGAGCAATTGGCCGGCCTTGCCGACAAAGGGCTCCCCGCGGGCGTCCTCTTCCTGTCCGGGACCTTCGCCGATGATCATCAGCGGCGCCGCGGGGTTGCCGCGCGAGAACACGGCCTGCCGGGCGCCCTCGAACTTGAGTCCGCAGCCGTCGAAGGCGGCGATGGCCGCGGCGAGGGCCTCGAGGTCCTGCGCTTCGGCGGCCCTTACGCGGGCTTCGGCCACGGCGGCGGAGACGTCGATCACCGCGACGCCCACCGGGCCAGGCGGCGGCCGCAGCGGCTTCGGCGGCGGGGCGGCCTTGGCCTTCAGCCGCTCGGCGCCCTCGGCCAGTCGGTCGACGGCCGCATCGGCATAGGCCAGGTCGACGCCGGCGTCCGCCCAGAAGGCGAGGGCGCTCTCCGCGGCGCGGCGGGCGTCGTTCAGGGCTGAGGGATCGACGGATGTCACGGCGACGATCTAACCTGCGCCGGGCCGTCGCGGCTAGGGCCGACGGACGCGCCCGGTCAGGTTGTGTAAACCACGACCATTCATAGACGGTTGAATTTTGACCTACTACAATAGTGGTAGTCGGGGGTGGGCCATAGGAGGTTCGCCTTGACGGTGGGAACGATAAACGGGGCGGACACGCCCTTGCGCGGTCGCGAGGCCGGACGGCGGGCCTGTATCGCCGGCGAATGCGTCTGGGAGGCCGTCGGCGAACGACGCGCCTTCGGAGAAGCGACGCCGCACGGCCGCCGGGTCACGGCCTATATGCGTGACCTCGCCGGCCTTTGCTCGTGTCCGCACTGGCGCGTCAGCCGGAGAGTGTGAGCATGGAACCGGAAACGCGAAGAAGCTTCAACTACGCCGTGGTCCAGATCGGGCTTGTCTGGAAGGTCGTCTGCGCCCGCAAGGCGATGGGCAATTTCGCCAGCCAGGACAGCGCCCTAACCGCCGCCCACGCCCTCGCGCGCGAGGCGACGGGAGAAGGGCATGGCGCCATGGTCCTGATCCAGTCCGAGACCGGAGAGTTGACGCAGGTCTTCGTCGGCTAATTGTGAGCGGTTCTCAACTAGCCATTCCTGCTTGACCGCCCCTGCGTCGCTTCGAATAAGACCCTCAAGACTCTAAGGGGAATTGAGATGTCCGAAGACGCCGTCGAACGCGAAGCCATGGAATACGACGTCGTCATCGTCGGCGGCGGCCCTGCCGGGCTGTCAGCGGCGATTCGGCTGAAGCAGCTCGAGGCCGAACATGGCCGCGAGGTCACCGTGGCGGTGGTCGAGAAGGGCTCCGAGGTCGGCGCCCACATCCTGTCCGGCGCGGTCATGGATCCCAAGGCGCTGAGCGAGCTGTTCCCGAACTGGAAGGAACTGGGCGCGCCGCTGGAGACTCCGGTCGAGAAGGACAAGTTCCTGATCCTGGGCCCGCAGGGCGAGCTTGACCTGCCGATGTTCGCGATGCCGCCGTTCATGCACAATCACGGCTGCTACATCGGCTCGCTCGGCAACCTGACCCGCTGGCTGGCCGGCCAGGCCGAGGCCCTGGGCGTCGAGATCTACCCCGGCTTCGCCGCCTCCGACCTGGTCTGGCGCGAGGACGGCTCGGTGAAGGGCATCGTCGTCGGCGTCGTCGGCGTGGCCAAGGACGGCCACCACAAGCCCGACTACCAGGACGGCATGGAACTGCACGGCAAGTACGTGTTCATCGCCGAGGGCGTGCGCGGCTCGCTGGCCAAGCAGCTGATCGCCAGGTTCGACCTCAGCGCCGGCAAGAGCCCGCAGAAGTTCGGCATCGGCCTCAAGGAGCTGTGGCAGGTTCCCGACGAGAACTTCCGCCCGGGCCTGGCGCAACACACCACCGGCTGGCCGCTGGACGACAAGACCGGCGGCGGCAGCTTCATGTACCACTTCGGGGACAACTACGTGTCCATCGGCTACGTGGTGCACCTGAACTACAAGAACCCGTGGCTGTCGCCGTTCGACGAGTTCCAGCGCTTCAAGCAGCACCCGTCGGTGAAGCCCTATCTCGAGGGTGGCCGTCGCATCTCCTACGGCGCCCGCGCCATCACCGAGGGCGGCTACCAGTCGGTGCCCAAGCTCAGCTTCCCGGGCGGCGTCCTGATCGGCTGTTCGGCCGGCTTCGTGAACGTCCCGCGGATCAAGGGCAGCCACAACGCCATGAAGACCGGCATGCTCGCCGCCGAGGAGGCCTACAAGGCGCTCGGCGAAGGCCGGGTCGGCGACGAACTGACCAGCTACCAGACCGCCTACGAAGGCAGCTGGGTGGCCAAGGAGCTGAAGGTCGTCCGCAACGCCAAGCCGTTGCTCGGCAAGTTCGGCACCTTCCTCGGCGGCGTGTTCGGCATGTTCGACATGTGGACCAACCACCTGCTCGGCCTGTCGGTGTTCGGCACCATGAAGCACGACAAGACCGACGCGGCCTCGACCGGCCTGGCCAAGGACTATGAGCAACTCGTCTATCCCAAGCCCGACGGCGTGATCAGCTTCGACAAGTTGAGCTCGGTGTTCCTCTCGGCGACCAACCACGAGGAAGACCAGCCCGCCCACCTGAAGCTGAAGGACCCGGGCGTGCCGATCAACGTCAACCTGCCGCTCTATGGCGAACCGGCGCGGCTCTATTGCCCGGCCGGCGTCTACGAGGTGCTGTACGACGAGGCCGGGAACAACCCGAAGTTCCAGATCAACGCCCAGAACTGCGTCCACTGCAAAACCT
>JAZJXN010000201.1:0-2278 GCA_040390885.1 Pseudomonadota bacterium
GTGATGCTGTTCCATCTGCGGGGCCGCAAGCGGCTGTTCGTCTACCCGAACGATGAAGCTCACCTGCCGCAGGCGTCGATGGAAGCGGTGGTCATGCGCACCACCACCGAGGAGCTGCCCTACAGCCGCGCCTACGACGCTAACGCCAAGGTCTTCGACATGGAGCCGGGCCAGGCCCTGACCTGGCCGCTTTATGCGCCGCACCGGGTGGAGAACCTGGATCTGTTCAACGTCTCCCTGTCGCTGGACTTCCAGACCTGGGGCACCCGCATGACCCGCGGCGCCCATTTCGCCAACGGGGTGATGCGCCGTCGCTGGGGCATGGGTCCCGCCGCCATGGGCAAGACCCCGATGGCGGCGCGCGCCGCGCTTTGGGCCTGTTCGCTGGCGATGAAGAAGGCCAATCTGGCGGAGAACCGGATCAAGGACTTTGAGCGAAGCTTCGAACTCGGCGCGGACAAGCGCGCCGCCGCCTGACGGACTGTCCCTGCGCGCGGCCAACGCCGCGCTGCGGGGACGCCGGCAACCTACTCTCTATAGTGAGAGCGATCTGTCAGCGCCCGGCATGGCGGAGGCGCGACGGGCGCTGACCCACGTCCTGAGCCGCGCCGAGCCCTATCCCGTCTTCCTGACAGACCGGCTGTGGGACGTGGTCGCCGCCAACGACTCTGGCCGCCGTCTGCTCGGGCTGATGCTGGGCGAGGCGCGGATGGCGCGACCGGTCAATTTCATGCGGCTGTTCCTGGCGCCCGACGAGCTGCGGCGGCACATCGTCAACTGGCCGGCGGTGGCGCTGGCGATGATCCATCGCGCGGGCCGCGACCTCGCGGCGGCGACGGACGCCGCCGACCTCCAGGACCTGTGGCAAGGTATCGCCGCCGACCCTGATGTCGCGGCGCTGGCGAGTGAAGGCGGCGAGCTACCACCCGGCTCGCTGGGCGAGATCCGCTTCGCCGCCCAGGGCCGGGAGATCGGTTTGATCGGCCTCGTCACCAGCTTCGCCGCGCCGCTGGACGTCACGCTGGACGAGCTGCGCATCGAGAGCTTCCTGCCCGCCGACGACGAGACCGACGACATCCTGTTCCGGATGGCCGCGCCGGCCTGATCGACGCTAGCGGTCCAGCCAGCCCGCGGCCCGCACGCGCGGGGCGACGTCACGCGCGACCGGCACGACCATTCCATTGCTGAGGCGCAGCGATAGCCGGCGGCCCTCGACGGCGTGGCCGGTCACGGCCGCGCGCGCCACCCACCAGGAGCGGTGCACCTGGAGGCCGGGCAGGCCCTCGAGCTCGCCGACCGCGTCCCGCATCCGCATCAGGATCATGTCCGAGCCCAGCGCGGTGTGCAGCCGCACATAGTGGTCCTCCATCTGCAGGCAGAGCAGGTCGCGGCCGAGACGTGCCGGGACTCGCGCGAGGAACGGCGGGGCCGGCGTGGCGGTCGCGCCGGTCGCGGCGGTCGGCGTGACGGCGCCGCTACCCCGCCGGCTGATGGCGACATAGGCCGCGACCAGAGGCGCGGAGACGACGAGGATCTCGCCGTACAGGTACAGTCAGTCCTGCACCGGCCGCACCCCCATGATCCAGCGTGTGGCCAGGCTGGAGATCATGGTCATCGGCAGACTGGCGAAAGCGACGGCCCCGGGAAGGGTGATCCAGATCGGCACCCCCCGACGCGCGCCGGCCGTCACCGACCAGCCGACCAGCGGCGGATAGAGCAGGGCGCCGATCCAGAGCATCACCAGCCAGCCGGCGATCCTCGGCCCCAGCGGGGCGGCGGCGAAGGTGCCGAAGCCGCCGGTGACGCCCATGAAGAGGCCCGCCGCCGTGGCCACGGCGAAGCGTCGCGCCCAGACCGCCGGCCCGCCGAACCACTGAGGAGAAGCGCCCCGAGTCACCATCGCGGCAGCATAGCTACCGCTCGCGCTTCGCCAACGGGCAGCGGCGTCCCGTTCACGAAGGCCGCGGCGCGTTTGGCGAAGCGACGCTCGACGGGGCGGGCGGGCGGCGGCGAACAAGCCGTCGTCACAGGAGCTCGTCCCATGCGCCACTTCTTCCACGCTGCCCGCTTCATCGTCGCCGACTTCGCCTCCACACTCGTGTTCGTCGCCCTCTACGCCCTGACTCACAGCTTCGTCCTGGCGACCGCCCTCGCCATCCTCCTGGGCGTCGGTCAGATCGCCTGGGACTGGCGCAGAGGCCGGTCGATCGACGCGATCCAGTGGCTGAGCCTGGGGCTGGTCGTGGTGATGGGCGGAGCAACCCTGGTCTCGCACGAC
>JAZJXN010000201.1:2288-5548 GCA_040390885.1 Pseudomonadota bacterium
CGCGCTGGGTGTTGGCCAGGTCGTGGTGCTGAAGCTGCGCGGCCGCAAAATCGAAACGATGCAGTGGATGAGCCTCGCCCTCGTCGTGGTGTTCGGCAGCCTGACGCTTTACCTGCACGACCCGCGCTTCGTGATGATCAAGCCGACCCTCATCTACCTGGCGGTCGCGGCGGTGATGCTGCGGCCGGGCTGGATGATCCGCTACCTGCCGCCGATCGCGGCCGACTACGCGCCGGACCTCGGCGTCGTCTTCGGCTACGTCTGGGCCGCGATGATGGGCCTGACGGCGCTCGCCAACGTGGCTCTGGTGGCGGTGGGCGACCCCGAACTCTGGGCCTGGTTCGTCGGGGTGGTCCCGCTCACCGCCAAGCTCGCGCTGTTCCTGATCCAGTTCACGGTGTTCAGGCTGGTGGTCGGCCGCCGACTGAAGCGGGCCGCGCGGGCGGGCGTGGATGACGTCGGTGTCATGACCGCGAATTAAGCTGCCCTGCGTGCGCCGGCGGCCTAGCGTCTCCCCAACACGCACTTTGGGGAGACAAAGAGATGCGCACCGTACTGGTAATGACTGCCGCCGCCGCGGCAATGCTGGCGGCCGGGGCCGCCCAGGCCGCCCCGTCGGTTGAGATCCGGGACGCGGTCGCCCGCGTCGTCGTGGTGCCGCAGGCGCGCAGCGACGTGAAGGTGGTGATCAAGTCCACCAACGCCAAGCTGCCCCTGACCGTCCGGACCGAGGGCGACAAGACGATCGTCGACGGCGATCTCGACCAGCCCATGGGGGCAGGCAGGATCAAGAGCTGCATGAGCGTCAACGACGCCGTCAGCATCTCTGTGGCGGGCGTCGGCAAGGTGACCTGGGACGCCATGCCCGAGGTCATCGTCTACTCGCCGATGGACGCCCGCGTCGGCGCCAGCGGCGCGGTGTTCGGGAGCGTCGGCCGCACCGAGAACCTGGCCCTGTCCAACACCGGCTGCGGCGACTGGACGGTCGGCAATGTCGCCGGCGAGCTGAAGATCAACAGCGCCGGATCGGGCGACACGAAGGCCGGCTCGACCGGCACGGCGCGCCTCAACCTCGCCGGCTCTGGTGACGCCGCCATCGGCGCCGTCGGCGGCGACCTCAATGTCCGGATAGCCGGGTCCGGCGACGTCAAGGCGGGCCCCGTGGCCGGCGGCCTGTCCGTCGCCACCGGCGGTTCCGGCGATACCGAGGTGGCGTCGGTCACGGGCTCTATCTCGACCAGCACCGCCGGTTCGGGCGATGTGGCCATCCGCGGCGGCCGCGCCTCGGCGCTGAGCGTCAGCACGGCCGGGTCGGGCGATGTCCTGTTCGGCGGGACTGCCGGCTCGGTCAGCGCCAAGATCGCCGGCTCGGGTGACGTCCGCGTCGCCCAGGTCAGCGGCGCGATCAACAAGTCGGTGGTCGGCTCGGGCGATGTCGTCGTCGGCCCGGTCCGCTTCGACGACTGAGCTGCGGTACCGCCGCCATATCCAGTGAGAGGCCCGATCGCCCCGGCGGTCGGGCCTTTTTCTTGCAGCGATCGGACCGCTTCGTCGCGAGCCCCCCTTACAGGGGATGGGCGCGGCGGCGGGCCGCCCTAGAGTCTGAAGGGCGGAACTCCACGACGCTTCGTGATCTCGTCGTTCTCGAAGTCCGGCGCGGGTTCGCCCGCCCTCGCGGCGACGCTGTCCCTCCAAGGGCGTCTCCACGGGCGGAGTTCCGTCGCCTCGGCCCCCCAGGCCGGGCTTGTCGCAGGACAAGAAAAAAGCCCCGGAGCGGTGAGGCTCCGGGGCTTTCGCGTGTCCTCACCCTTGTCGGGGGGGAGAGGGGCGGGGACCCGCGTTCGCAGTTCGAAAGCCGCGCGCCCGGAGGAGGGGCGCGCGAGCCCTCGTGGTCCTAGAAGATCGAGGCGAACGGGTTGGCGCCCGTGGCCAGATCCGCGCCCGAACGATCGCGCGCCTTCAGATCGCCGCCGAACGAGTAGCGGACGCCGATCGCGAAGGTGTCGCTGTCGAGGTCGGCATCGTCCACCACGGCGTGGGTGTAGCCGCCGGTGATGCTCCAGGGGGTGCTGGCGAACTGGTATTCGCCGCCCAGGCCCAGGGCCCAGCCGTCGGCGTCCACGCCGCCGGCGTCGACGGTGGCCCAGGTCAGGCCGCCGTTCAGGCGGAAGTTGTCGCTGACGAAGTAGCGAACCTCGCCGCCGACGGTCCAGATGTCGGCGTCGACGTCATCGATGTTGCCGTAGTTCACGGCGCCCGACAGGGTCACGTCGCCGAGGTACTTCTGGGCCACGCCGCCCACGGTCCACAGGCTGGAGTCGCCCGCGTCCGAGTAGGAGACGGTCGGGCCGACGCGCCAGTCAGCGCCGGCGAAGGTCGCGGCCGCGCCAGCGGCGAAGGCGCTGTCGTCGCCGAGGTCACCGTCGGTGGTGCCGGCCAGGCCGTTCAGGGTGATGGTCCAGTTCGGCGAGGCCTTGAACGCGACGTTGCCGTCGATCGAGTAGGTCTGGCCGTCGGCTTCGAAGCCGCCGGCGTCAATTTCGGTGTGGGCGGCGCCGAGGCCGACCGAGCCGACGGACTGGGCGAAAGCAGGCGCGGAGATGGCGGCAGCAGCGATCGCGGCCGTGGCAAACAGGCGAAGTTTCATAGTGGGTATCCCCTTGAGTGACGATCCGCCGGCATCTACGGCCGGTCGGGAACGGGGAACTATGTACGTTTGACGACTACCGCAAGACTTGCGTCCGATTGTGTATGCGAATTAATCGAGCACACACTGTTATCGAATGTTTCCCGATGCACGGCGTTATCGGAGATGAACACTCTGTAATGCTTCGTCGGTGCTCTATATAGGGGCCGCGCGCCCGGGAGGAAAGGGCGAGGGGAGGGAGCGGTCCCCAGCGCGGGTATTCGCCCCCAAGGTCGACACCACGCTTGACGGAACCGAGTCGGGGACGTAAAGACCGCGCCTCTGTTGGACCGGCTGTGCATCTCGATGCAGACGCGGCCCGCGGAACGAACCGGCCTATGACCTCCCTAAAGGAGGATCGCGGTCGGGGACCAGGTCCTCGCTTCTGGCGTGGGCCACATTCGTTTTTGCGGACGTCGCGTGTTCGGAGCGCCCCTTGGGGTGTTTCGGGTTGGTCTTTGAAAAGTCTAAGCACGCGGGCGCCCGCCTCTGGGAACCCTTTGGGAAACACGAGCGATATGGATCGTCAGAACATCCGCATCCGGCTCAAGGCCTTCGATCACCGCGTGCTGGA
>JAZJXN010000202.1:0-4944 GCA_040390885.1 Pseudomonadota bacterium
CCTGACACTCGCTCGAGCGCCCTGGCCGCCAGCCGCACGTCCTCCGCCGCCAGCTCAGGCGCGGACTGGGCGAGCGCCCGGCTCACGCGCTCAGCCGCCTCCCGCAGGCTCTCGGCATGCCGTAGACGGGTCGCGGCCGGAAACTCCGAAGCCGACAAAGCGCGCACCATCCGGTCCGACAGCAGCCCCAGAACCGCCCCCGCGCCCCCCGCCTTGAGCGACACCTCGATTAACTCGACGCCTCGCTCGGTCGCCGCCTCCAGCGCTCGTCCGCCATCAAGGCTGCGGACCAGGTCGACCTTGTTGAGCACGCAGACGTCCCCCGTCTTCACCAGGTCCAGGGCATAGCGCCAGCTGCCGTCGGACGCATGGCTGTCCACTACCCAGACCCTCAGGTCGGCATCCGCCGCCCAGGCGCGCGCCCGGCGAACACCCTCGGCCTCGATCACCTCCTCGGTATCGCGAACCCCCGCGGTGTCGGCGAGCAGGGCCTTGTAGCCGGCGAGCACGAGGGGGACCTCGATCACGTCCCGGGTGGTGCCCGGCGTGGCGGTGACAATCGCTGCGTCACGGCCGGACAGCGCATTGAGAAGGCTGCTCTTGCCGGCATTGGGCGCGCCGATCAGGGCGATGCGGAACCCCTCTCGCACCCGCCGCCCACGATCGGCGTCGGCAAGCGCCGCGTCGAGCTCCGTGGCCAGCCCTCGCAGCGGCGGCCGGGCCCGGGCGGCGACATCCTCGGGCAGGTCCTCATCCGGGAAGTCGACCGCCGCCTCGAGCACGGCCAGCGCCTCGATCAGCGCCTCGCGCCAGCCGTCGTAGCGGCGGGACAGTCCCCCGCCGAGCTGGTCCAGCGCCTGCCGGGCCTGGGCGGTCGTCTCGGCGTCGATCAGGTCGGCGACCGCCTCGGCCTGGGCCAGGTCGAGCTTCCCATTCTGGAAGGCGCGCCGCGTGAACTCGCCGGGCTCGGCCAGCCGCGGGCCCGCCGCCGACAGCGCCTCGACCAGGGCGTCGACCACGGCCAGACCGCCGTGCACGTGAAATTCGGCGCAGTCCTCGCCGGTGTAGCTGGCCGGCTCCGGGAACCAGAGCACCAGCGCCTCGTCGATCAGCCCGCCCTCGGCGGTGCGCAGCTTGCGAAGGGACGCCTGGCGCGGGGAGGGGACGGTCCCCGCGATCGCGCGGACGGCCTCGCGCGTTCCCGGTCCCGACACGCGGACAACCGCCAGCGCCGCGCGGCCGGGCGCGGTGCCCGGAGCGAAGATGGTGTCGGTCATTTAGGCGGGGTGGTCCCGAACCCGGCCGACGCCGTCGCAGCCGTCATCAACTTGCGGAACTGCTCCTGGGCGCCGCTGCCGAACGCCATCCAGGTCTTCATCAATTCGTCGGGGGCGAGGGCGGCCATGTTGGCGTCCATCCGCTTCTGCATCTCGCTGACCATATGGTCGTTGAGACCGCTGACATCGGGCAAGCCCATGAAGGTACGGGCCTCAATGGGGGTGCAGTCGATCTCGATGGTGACCTTCATTCGCTGTCTTTCCTTGGTCGCACTCAGGGTTTGTTATGGCCCACAAACGCCTGACCGCGTTAACACCCACGCCTGACATCAAACGGGAGACACGGACGATGAGCGGAGAACGCCTCACCATCAAGACGCCGGACGGCGAGTTTTCGGCCTACGTCGCCCGACCGGCCGCCGCGAAGGCGCCTGCGATCGTGGTGATCCAGGAGATCTTCGGGGTCAATCAGGTGATGCGCGACATCACCGACGGCCTCGCCGAGGCCGGCTACCTCGCCATTTGCCCGGACCTGTTCTGGCGGATCGAGCCTGGCATCGACATCACGGACAAGTCGAAGGCCGAGTGGGATCGCGCCTTTGAACTGTTCGGACTGTTCGACGCGGACAAGGGTATCGAGGACGTCGCCGCGACGATCGCCGCCATCCGCGCCGATGCCGGCAGCACCGGCAAGGTCGGGGCCGTGGGCTACTGTCTGGGCGGCAAGGTCGCCTATCTCACCGCCGCCCGCACCGACATCGACGCCTCCGTTTCCTACTACGGCGTCGGGATCGACGGCCTGCTTGGCGAGGCGGGAAACATCAAAAACCCGCTCCTGATGCACGTTGCGCAGAAGGACGGCTTCGTCCCGCCCGAGGCCCAGGCGGCGATCCACGCCGCGCTCGACGGCAACGCGAAGGTCACCATCCACGACTACCAGGGCCAGGATCACGCCTTCGCCCGCGAAGGTGGAGAGCACTACGACAAGGCCTCGGCCGAGCTGGCCAACCAGCGCACGCTCGACTTCTTCAAAGTGAACCTGGGGTAATCCGCATGCTCGCCATCCAGGCCGTCCGCGCCGGCGGACCCGAGGTTCTCGAGGTCGTCGATCTGCCCGTCCCCACCCCGGGCGAGGGGCAGATCCTCATCCGCCACGAGGCGGTCGGGCTTAACTTCATCGACACCTACCAGCGCTCGGGCCTCTATCCGATGAAGCTGCCGGCGGTGCTCGGTCTGGAAGGCGCCGGCGTGGTTGAAGCGGTCGGGGAGGGGGTCACCCGCTTCGCGGTCGGCGACCGCGCCGCCTATGGCAACGGCCCGCTCGGCGCCTACGCCGAGTTTCACGTGGTGTCGGAAACCCGGGCCGTACGGATTCCGACGGGGATCGAAACCGCCACCGCCGCCGCAGCGATGCTCAAGGGCATGACGGCTGAATTCCTGCTGCGCCGCTGTGTGCCGGTGAAGGCCGGCGACTGGGTCCTCATCCACGCCGCGGCCGGCGGTGTGGGCACGATCATGACCCAGTGGGCCAAGGCCCTCGGCGCCCAGGTGATCGGCACCGCCGGCTCCGAGGACAAGGCGGCCATGGCGACCGAAAGCGGGGCCGACCACGTCATCCTCTATCGCGAGGAAGACGTCGCCGCCCGGGTCCGCGAGATCACCGACAAGGCCGGCGTCCGGGTCGTCTACGACGGCGTCGGCGCCGCGACCTTCCAGGGCAGCCTCGATAGCCTGGCCCGCCGCGGAACCCTGGTCGTCTACGGAAACGCCTCGGGACAGGCGCCGGTCGTGGCGCCGTCCGAACTGCAGAAGCGCGGGTCGCTGTTCCTGACCCGGCCGACCCTGTTCGACTATGTCACCACCACCGAGGAGCTGGACGAAAGCGCCGGCGCCCTGTTCGAGGTGATCGGGTCGGGCGCGGTCAAGATCGGCATCGGCCAGACCTTCCCGCTCGCGGAAACGCGGCGGGCGCACGAGACGCTGGAGGCCCGCGGGACGACTGGCTCGAGTCTGCTGATCCCCTAGGGGGCGCGGGCTATGACCTGAACCACCCGGGGCAGGCTCATGAATACCGAGGGGTCGTCGGCGGCGGCCTGGAGGTCGGCGACGGCCCGCTCCACGCGGTCCCGTCCGGCGATGTCCTCGGCGATCACCGCCTCGGCGATGCCGGCCAGGGTCAGGGCGGCGAGCTGCTTGACCGGTCCGCGCAGGCCGGCCGGATTGACCGCCTCAGCGTCGACGTCGACGAAGCCGGCGGCGGCGATCAGGCCGGGAAGCCTGGGACCAATGTCGGCGTCAGCGCCACGCAGCCAGGCCGCCTCCCGGTACCAGGCGACATAGTCGTCGAACGCCTGCAGGGGCGGCGCGACGAAGTGCCCGCTGAAATCCACGTCCTCGATCACCACCCGACCGCCCAGCCTCAGATGGCCGCGGAAAGCCGCCAGGGCCGCCGGGACATCGGTCAGGTGAGAGAGCAGGAAGCGCGCATAGATGACGTCGAACGGGCCGCCGGGCGGCGACGTCGCATCACCCAGATGAAACGCCAGATTGGCCAGGCCCTCGTCCGCCGCCTCGGCGGCGGCGATCTTGACCGCGTCGCCGTCTACGCCGACCACCCGGCCGGTGGGTCCCACTCTGACGGCCAGATCCCGAGAGACATCGCCGCCGCCACAGCCCGCGTCGAGCACTCGGAGGCCGACAAGGGAGCCCGCGCGATCCAGCAGACCGCCTGTCCACGGCGCCATGGCCTGGGACAACACCGACAGCCGCGCACGGCCCGTCTCGCCGCCCTGAATGATGTAGCTGGAGGACATCGGCGTTCCCTCTTCTCGTTGAGGCAACGCTAGCGCGCTTCCCGCCGATTGGGGAAGCGCGCCGAAAGGACGCTCGGAAGCGCCCTAGGTGTTCATCGACTGGAAGAAATCGCCGTTGTTCTTGGTCTGGCGCAGCTTGTCGATCAGGAACTCGATCGCGTCCTGGGCGCCCATCGGGTTGACGATCCGGCGCAGGACGTAGGTCTTCTGCAGCTGATCCTTCGGGGTGATGAGCTCTTCCTTGCGCGTGCCGGACTTGAGCACATCGATGGCCGGGAAGATGCGCTTGTCGGCGACCTTGCGGTCGAGGACGATTTCCGAGTTACCGGTGCCCTTGAACTCTTCGAAGATGACTTCGTCCATCCGCGAGCCGGTGTCGATCAGGGCGGTGGCGATGATGGTCAGCGAGCCGCCTTCCTCAACGTTCCGCGCGGCGCCGAAGAAGCGCTTGGGGCGCTGCAGGGCATTGGCGTCGACACCGCCGGTCAGCACCTTGCCCGACGACGGGACCGTGGTGTTGTAGGCGCGGCCGAGACGCGTCACCGAGTCCAGCAGGATGATCACGTCACGCTTGTGCTCGACCAGGCGCTTGGCCTTTTCGATGACCATCTCGGCGACGGCGACGTGGCGGGTGGCCGGCTCGTCGAAGGTCGAGGAGATGACCTCGCCGACGACGGTGCGCTGCATGTCCGTCACTTCTTCCGGACGCTCGTCGATCAGCAGGACGATCAGGTAGCACTCGGGGTGGTTGGCCGCGATCGACTTGGCGATGTTCTGCAGCATGACGGTCTTGCCCACGCGCGGCGGGGCGACGATCAGGCAGCGCTGGCCTTTGCCGAGCGGGGCGACGATGT
>JAZJXN010000203.1:0-13283 GCA_040390885.1 Pseudomonadota bacterium
TTTACGCTAACCTCTCCCTCTTGGGAGAGGGGGACCATGCGAAGCATGGTGGAGTGGGATGCGCGGTGGTTGCCGGGCATCGCTAGTGCTTCGGCCGAGCCGCCGCCGCTCGTATTCGCGCCAACACCGCCCCCGGATCATCCTCCAACAGCTTTGCCGGCAGACGCAGGGTGTGAATTCCCCGGTCTCGCAACCATTCGTCTCGTCGAGCATCGCTCTCCCGCCGTCCGGCGATGTTGTGCGACCCGCCATCCACCTCCACCGCCAGTCGAGCGGCATGGCAGTAAAAATCCAGTACGAACGGCCCGAGAGGATGCTGTCGGCGGAACTTGAGCCCATCCAGCTGGCTCTTGCGCAGGGCCCACCAGAGGCGGCGTTCCGGCAGGTTCATGGTGGCTCTCAGGCGCTTGGCTCGCGCCCGGGTGGCGGGTGAGGTTGCGTCCATGTCTGAATACAAGCATAAGAAGTAAATTGTCACAACTCTCTTTTTTCGGGCAGACGGCCGGCCGTGGCGCGTCCCACTCCACCACCCTTCGGGTGGTCCCCCTCTCCCAAGAGGGAGAGGACATCACTGGAAGAACCCGGCCCCCCTCGGCCGCGTTCTTCCCGCTGAACCCGGAGGCGCACCCATGGACGTCAAGCGCGGTCGGCTCATCGACCATCTTCACCTGCGGACGCGGGACCTGAAGGCCAGCAAGGCCTTCTACACCGCGACCCTGGCGACGCTCGGCATCGAGGTGGTCGTCGACGACACACATCTGGAGGCCGACGAGCTGTGGATCGATGTCGGCCAGCAGCACACCCACGTCCATCTCGCCTTCCAAGCCGCCGATCGCGCGACGGTGGATCGCTGGTACGAGGCGGGCCTCGCGGCCGGGGGCGTCGACAACGGCAAGCCGGGCGAGCGGCCCTATCACCCGGGCTACTACGCGGCCTTCCTGCTCGATCCGGACGGCAACAACGTCGAGGCTGTGTTCCACGGGCCCAACACGCGATCGGCGGAGGCCGTGACGATCACGGCCGGATGAGGCGATGAGCCGCTAGGCCGCGACCCGGCCCTGTGGCCGACGCTCCACCCCGGCCATCGCCGCCTCGATGGCGCCGGCGAGCAGCTCGGCCTTGATCGGCTTCTCGACCACGCCGTCCATGCCCTCGGCGAGATACTGGGCGGCGTCCCAAGGGTCGGCGTTGGCGGTCAGGGCGAGGATCGGCACATCGCCGGCCGGTCCAGCGAGCTGGCGGATCGCGCGCGTCGCCTCCACCCCGTCCAGCCCCGGCATACGGATGTCCATAAGGATCAGGTCGAAGGCGCCGTCGCGCGCGGCCTCCAGTGCGGCCGTCCCGTCCTCGACGCTGGCGTGGGTGCAGCCGAACATCTCCACCAGGGTTCCCGCCACGAAGCGGTTGGTCGCGTTGTCGTCGGCGATGAGGATGTGCAGCGGACGCTCGAACACCGGCATGTCGCCGTGGCCGGGCTTCGCCTCGGCGTCGGGCAGGACGTCGAACAGCACCACCTCGAAGCGGAACGTGGTGCCCTGGCCGGGATTGTTGCGGGCCTCGATGGCGCCGTCCATGCGGGCGACGATCTCGCGGCAGATCGACAGGCCGAGGCCCGCCCCGCCCTGCGAGCGGCCGACCTCGGTCTGGGAGAAGGGGTTGAAGATGCTCTGCAGCCGGTCGGCCGGCACCCCGACGCCGCTGTCGCGCACCTCGCCGACCAGCCGAACATGCTGGTCCTGACGCTCGGCGGTCAGCACCACCTCGACCAGGCCGCGATCGGTGAACTTCAGCGCGTTGCCGATCAGGTTGTTGAACACCTGCTTGAAGCGAATGACGTCGCCAAGCGCCCACTGCTCGCCGTCGCCGCGGTAGGAGAAGGCCAGGGTCACCCCCTTCTGCTCCGCCCGCGACCGCCACAGGCCGTCGAGGTCGTCCAGCAGCTGCGGCACGTGGAAGCCGTCCTCCGACAGGTCCATGACCCCGGACTCGGCGCGGGAGATGTCGAGCGCGTCGGTCAGCAGCCGCAGCAGGGTCTCGCCGGACTCGACGATGGTGTGGACATAAGGCTTGAGCTCGGCCTGGGTGAGCTTGCGGTCGAGAATGTCGGCGATGGCGAGGACGCCGTTGAGCGGCGTGCGGATCTCGTGGCTCATCACCGCCAGGAACTGCGACTTGGCGGTCAGGGCAGCCTGGGCCTCGACCTTGGCGACGTTCAGCCGTTCGGCGATGCGGGTCATCTCCTCGGCGTGGGCGCGATTGGCGGCGCTGGTCGCCTGCAGCAGCGACAGCAGCGTGCCGACGCCGACATAGACCCCCTGCTCGACGACGATGAACCCCTGCATCAGTTCCGAGGGGCGCTCGTTCAGGGCCTCGCCGGTGAAGTCGGCCACCTGCGTCGAGCCCTCGGCCACCAGCGGCGCGGCGTTCATGAGCATCGAGATCGGGCGCTGGGCATAGAGGGCGCGGCCGTACTCGGCCGCCATGCTCAGGAAGAAGCTGTTGCGGTCGACGATGCCGGCCGGCCTCCCATCCGCGTCCACCACCGGCAGGACCAGCAGATCGGGCTCGGCCTGGAACCGACGATAGACTTCGCCGCCCGGCGTGTCCGGACTCACCGGCTCGGCCCTGACGGCCAGACTGGACAGATCGGGACCCATGACGCCTCCGCGGAACTGGCGCCACTCACCACGCCGCCCTCTAAGCAAACGTGAATCGCGAATTCTCAATTTGACTCTGAGGCCATCGAAAACAACAGATTATCGACGACATTTTTGTGACAATGCAGAGCGGTCGTGGTTCAGTCAAAGTCATTGGTCGCGAGAGGCATGTTTTCGCACCCATCTTGCCTCTGGGAGGCGGCGAGGTTAGAGACGAAGCGTCCACCCGCGAGGCATCATGCTTCTGAATGTGAATGAGGCCCGGGCCTGACGGCTTGACCTGACAAGGTCCGACCGTCTCGAACGCCCGATGAACCGCCCGTCCCTGTCCAGACAGGGGCGCGACGTCTCACGCCTCAACATTCGGACTGATCCCTTGAACATCTCCAAATCGCAGCAAAGAACGCTGCACGCGCTCGCGCAAGGCGGGCGCATCGACCTCGTCCGCGACGCGGCGGACGGCGCCATCATCGGCGCAGACTGCCTGACCCGAGACGGCTGGCGCCTGAGCGACTGCGACCTCGCCGTCTTCAAGGCCCTGAAGAAGCGCCGCTTCATCGCCAGCAAGAACGGCGGTCCCTACCGCATCACGCGCGACGGGCTGCTGAACCTGCGTTCCCGCCTCGACAACCGGGTGACGGCGAAGGCGTGGTGAGCCGCGCCCTCCCGTTGTCATCCCGGCCATAGCGAAGCGGAGAGCCGGGACCCAGCCTCCGTGCGTTGGATGCTGGGTCCCGGATCGTCCCTGCGGGCCGTCCGGGATGACAAGCTATTTGAACCTCAGGAACTGCACCCGCGCCGCGCCATAGTCGCGCGCGTCCAGCGTCTCGTAGCCCTCGGGGGAGACGTCCGGTTCGTCGGAGGCGCGTTCGAACATGACCACCGCGCCGGGCTTCAGCCAGTCGCCCGCGGCCAGGCCGGCCAGCGCGCGCTCGCCCAGGCCCTGGCGATAGGGCGGGTCGAGCAGGGCGAGTTCGAACGGCGCCCCGGCGCTGGCCGGGCGGACGCCGAGATCGGTCGCGTCGCGGCGGTGGATACGGGTGGCCCCGAACAGGCCGTAGGCGTCGATGTTCTCGCGGATGGCGCCGCGGGCGGCCTCGTCGGTCTCCACGAACAGGCAAAAGCCGGCCCCCCGCGAGATCGCTTCCAGTCCGAGCGCGCCGGAGCCGGCGAACAGGTCGATGACCCGCAAGCCGTTCAGTTCGGGCGCCCAGGGCGCATGCTCGAGGATGTTGAACACCGCCTGTCGCGCCCTGTCGGATGTCGGGCGTGTGCCCTGTCCGGGCGGGGTGACGATGTTGCGACCCCGCAGGGCGCCGGAGACGATGCGCATGAACCGGTTCCTGCCGCGCTGGCGAATCGCCAACGGTTCGGCGCTACAGTGCGGCTGTGGGCAGACCCATACCCGATAGCGGAGCAAGCGTTCAAATGCAGACCGGCCAGACGCCGACGACCTGGACCGGTCTCGACCGCTTCCTCAACTTCACCAGCCCGCCGGCCTTCCTCGCCGCCATCGACCGGCGCAAGGAGCGCAGCTGGTGGCGGATCCTGCTGACCGTGCTGCTGATGGGCGTCGGCTTCCTGGTGCTGTCGTTCGTGACCTTCGGCGTGGCCATCGGCGTGAGCGCCCTGCTGCTGGGCGCGTTCGGCGCCGGCGGTCCGCGCGAGGCGTTGGAGGTGCTGCTGGCCATGGCCGACCCGAGCAGCGGCCAGATCGACACCCTGCTCGAGGAAACGGTGATGATCCTGACCCTTGGCGTCACCTTCGGCGGGCTTGCGATCGGGGCGCTGGGCGTCCTGAGGCTGATGTTCGGCCGGCCGATGCGAACCTGGATCACCGCCGCGCCGCGATTCCGCTGGAAGCTGATGCTGGCGGGGCTGCTGCTGCATGGCGGGGTGCTCGGCGTCTGGCTGATCACCGCCTCGGCCCTCGGCGACGACAGCATCCGGCCGCCGCTGTTCGACGCCGCCGCGCCACTGGACGTGCGCCTGACCTATCTGGCGGTGGTGCTCGTCTGCCTGCCGATCGCGGCGGCGTTCGAGGAGCTGCTCTGCCGCGGCTGGCTGATGCAGTTCACCGGCGCCTTCACCTTCAACCTGCTGCCGCTGCTGCTCTTCAACGGCCTGATCTTCTCGGCCCTGCACATGGATCCCGACCTCGGTCGCAATGTCTCGAGGCTGGTGATCGGTATGGTGCTGAGCTGGGGCGCGCTACGGCTGGGCGGGCTGGAGTTCAGCATCGGCGCCCATGCCGCCAACAACCTGATGATCGCGCTGTTCGTCTCCAGCCTGTCGTCGAACCTCGACACGTCCAAGGCGACGACGGCGACCGAGGTGGGGGCCGACCTGCTGGCCAGCGTCGCCCTGCTGCTGGTCATCGAGCTCGTCGCGCGCTGGACGCCGCTGCGGAAGTGGACGGGGGCCGAAGTCACACGCTGACGGGGACATGCACCGGCTTCGCCGGATCATGTCCCCTCCGCCTAGCTCCACCTCAGCGGCGGAGCGTCTTCCTTCAGCTTCATCAGCGCCTCGCGCAGGCCGTCCATGAACTCGGTGCGCTTGCCGGCCCAGCGGACCGGCGGGCCGATCAGCACCGCGCAGTTCATCGGCACCGGAATGACCTCGCCCTTGGGCAGGACACGGCCGGCGCCCTGGATCCAGATCGGCGTCACCGGCGCCTCCGGGAAGGCCTCGGCCAGGCGTGCGACGCCGCTCTTCAGCCTGGCCATCTCGTCGTCGGCGTTGCCGCGCGTGCCTTCCGGGAAGACGACGATGATGTCGCCGGCGGTCAGCGCCTCGCGGGCCGGGGCGAGCACGTCCTCGCCGGTTCCGACCTTGTCGCGGGCCACCGGCACGATGCCGATCAGGTTGCGTGAGACCCAGCCGATCATCGGGTCCTTGAGGAAGTAGTCCGAGGCCGCCGCCGGCCGCACCCGGCTCATCGCCTTCGACGGGAAGATCGTCAGCAGCAGCAGGGTGTCCATGTGGCTATTGTGGTTGGCGACGACGATCGCCGGCCCCTTCAGCGGCAGGTGCTCGCGCCCGCTCACGTCCGCTCCGGTGAGGAAGCGGGCGATCGGCCGGGCGATCAGCAGCAGCAGCAGCCAGCGCAGGGTCTTCATGCTCAGAACGTGTCCAGGGCGAACCAGGCGATCAGGTGGAAATAGATCGGCGCGGTAAAGGTCAGGCTGTCGATACGGTCGAGGATGCCGCCGTGGCCCGGAATGAAGTGCGAGGTGTCCTTCACGCCGATGTCGCGCTTGACCGCGCTCATGGTCACGTCGCCCGCGAAGCCGGCCAGCGGCAGAACGGCGGCGACGGTGGCGAGGCCCCAGCCCTCGAGCGGGGTGAACAGCGGCCCGGCGAACCAGATCAGGGCCGCGGTGGTGGCCCAGCCGCCGATGAAGCCCTCCCAGGTCTTGTTGGGACTGACCCTGGGGATGATCTTGTGACGCCCGAAGAGCTTGCCCCAGACGTACTGGGCGACGTCGTTGAACTCGGTGGCGACCAGCAGGAAGAACACCAGCCCCGCCGCGCCGGCGGGCAGCTCCAGGTCCGGGACCCGCATCAGATAGGCCACGTAGCCGATGTTGTAGACGCAGGTCATCAGCCCCCAGTGGAACAGGGCGACGCTGGCCAGATAGCCCTTGGTCTGGCCGATCACCGCCATCAGGTAGGGGGTGACCAGGAAGGCGTAGACCGGGATGAAGACGAGGTAGATGCCGTAGATGTCGAGGGCGATGAAGGCGTAGTTCACCGGGATCGCCAGATAGGCGGCGAGGATGATCAGCCGGTCCTCGCGGCGCGTCGGCGCCAGCGACAGGAACTCCCGCAGGGCGATGAACGAGACCACCGCGAACAGCGCCAGCACCGCTTGCCAGCCCAGCAGCAGGGCGGCGGCGAGGAAGGCGATCATCACCCACCAGCTGGCGATGCGTTGACGCAGCTCCTTGTAGTCCTTCGACGGCCGCGTGGCCGTCAGGACGGCGGCGATGACGCCGCCGAGCACGAGGACGCCGAACACTCCGGCCAGACCCCAGATCAGGGCCGGCGGATGGGAGGACAGGAAGTCGGTGATGATGTTCAAGCGCGCCCCCGAGCGGCCTGATGACCAGGCGATGGAGGGACCTTGCCGAGCGGGGCGTTCCGGTCAAGGCTCCACCGCATGGAACGCCTCATGAAATCCAGCCTCGTCCACGTCGCATTCGGCTTCCTGCTGATGGGCGGATGGACGCTCTTCGCCAACCGCGAGCACGGACTGGCGGCCGCCTGGCTGCCGGCTCTGGCGCAGGGGATCATCTCCGGGGCGCTCACCGGCCTGCTCAAGAAGACGCTGGAGACGCTGGACGGAAAGCTGTCCGGAGTCGTCGCCTACGTCCTGCCGCCGGCGATCACGGCCGGCTCCATCCTGATTGTCCTGACCCTGGTCCACCGGCTGATCGGCACGCCCGAGCTGGTCGCCACCATCGCCTTCCCGTGGACGGTCTCGACCCTCTACGCGATCGTCTACAACGCCCGCCTCGTCGCGGACCGCCGGAAAGCCGCATGACCGCCGAAGCCCCCGAGAACCGCCGTCCGCTCAAGACCCGCTCCAAGGCCTGGGCCGGCAAGCTCGCCTCCGCCCTCGGCGAGGCGAAGGTCAGCCCTGACATCATCTCGCTGTTCTCGGTGGTGTTCGCGGTGGTCGGCGCGGTCTGCCTGCTGATGAGCGGCCTCAACGAGGGTTGGGCGCGCGCGGTGCTGCTGATCCTCGCGGCGGTCTGCATCCAGCTGCGGCTGCTGGCCAACATGCTCGACGGCATGGTGGCGGTGGAGCACGGACGCGGCGGGCCGGCGGGGCCGATCTGGAATGAGCTGCCCGACCGGGTCGCCGACGCCCTGTTCCTGGTCGCCGCCGGCTACGCGGTCGTCGGCCTCGGCATCGCGTCGGGCGCCTGGCTGGGCTGGCTGACGGCGGTGCTCGCGGTGCTGACCGCCTATGTCCGCGAACTTGGGCGGGGGCTCGGTTTCCCCGCCGACTTCTCCGGGCCGATGGCCAAGCCGCACCGCATGTTCGCGCTCACCGTCACCTGCCTGGTCTCGACCCTCGAGCCGGTCTGGAATGGCAAGGGACAGGTGATGATGATCGGCCTCGCCGTGATCGCGCTGGGCACGGTGGTCACAGTGGGGCGGCGCACCGCGACGCTCGCGCGCCGGCTGGAAGAGAAGGTCGAAGGATGAGCCTGGTCACGGTCGATCTGCGGGGCGGCGTCGCCGTCGTCCGCTACGCCAACCCGCCCTGGGGCACGATGACGGCCGAGGGCTCGCAGGACATGTACCGGGCCGTGAAGGCGCTGGCCGAGGACGAGGCGGTGCGCTGCATCGCCCTGACCGGCGGCCTCCCGGACATCTTCGTGCGCCACTACGACGTCGGCGAGCTGTCGGGCCTCAGCGAGCAGCTGCACGGCGACGCGCCGGCGCGCGCGGCGACCACGCCCGCCGAGCGCCCGCCGGAGGGCGGCTACTTCGCGGCCCTGATCGACCTGATCGCCGCCGCGCCCAAGCCGGTGATCGCGGCCATCAACGGCCTCTGCATGGGCGGCGGCTTCGAGCTGGCCCTCGCCTGCGACCTGCGTCTGAGCGCCCCGGACGTGGCGGCCATCGGCCTGCCCGAGACGCGGATCGGCATCTTCCCGGGCGGCGGCGGCACCCAGCGGCTGCCGCGCGTGATCGGCGAGGCGAGGGCGCTGGAATTCATTCTGCGCGGCCGCACCGTCACCGGCGCCGAGGCCGGCGAGATGGGGCTGGTCCACGAGGTCGTCGCCGATCCCTTGGCGCGCGCGCTGGAGATCGGCGCCGAGTTCGAGACCCGCGGCGCCGATGGCGTCGCCTACGCCAAGCGGCTTACCCGCGCCGCTTTGGACCGCCCGCTGGCCGAGGGCCTTGCGGACGAGCGCCGGTCGTTTGTCGCGATCCTGCGGACGGCTTCGGCCCGGCAGGGCCTTCGCGACGGGGCTCGGCCCGGGACGGAGATCCAGAAGGCCTAGCCGGCTTCCCGGCCGCCTTGGCGGCGGGCTTGGCGAAGCTCTTTGGACCGTCCGCGCGCACGGGCTTTCCGCCCGCCGCGACCGGCTTCTTCGCCCAGGGATTGTCGACACGGTCGCGCTGTGGCGCGACGGGGCGCGCGCTCTTGGGCGTCTCCACCCACTTCTTCTTGCCCGCCTCATCCGGACGCTTGGGCTTGGGCGTGCGCAGGCCTCCGGGGGCCTTGGGCTTGGCCTTGGCCCATCCGGGTTTCTTCGGCTGGCGGTCGCCCTTGAGCTCGCCGCTCTCCTGGCCGGGACGCGGCCGGTGCGGCTTGCGCTCAGGCGCGGCCTCGTCGGCGCCAGTCCCGCCCGCGGGCTTCCGCCGGCCGACGCCGATCCCGGCCTTGAACTGCACCGCGTTGCCGGTCGGCATGTTGCCGGCGGGGATGACGCCCTCGAGCAGCTCGCGGATCACACGCGGGCCGACCTCCTCGACCTCGCCGGGACCGAGATCGCCGAGCGAGAACGGGCCATAGCTGAGGCGCAGGAGGCGGTTGACCTTGAGGCCGATGGCCTCGAGCACGCGTCGCACTTCGCGGTTCTTGCCCTCGCTGAGGGTGACCGTGAGCCAGACGTTGCGACCGCCCTCGCGCTCCGGGCTGGCCTTGTCGAGCTTGGCCTCGATGCCGCCATAGCGCACGCCCTCGACGGTGATGCCGTCCTTGAGGACGTCGAGCCGCTCCTGGGTGGTGTAGCCGAACGCCCGGGCTCGGTAGCGGCGGATCCAGCCGCTCGACGGCAGCTCCAGGGCCCGCGACAGCCCGCCGTCGTTGGTCAGCAGCAGCAGACCCTCGGACGCCAGGTCGAGCCGGCCGATCGAGATGACCCGGGGCAGGCCTTCGGGCAGATGTTCGAAAACAGTGGGGCGGCCGATGGGGTCATTGTGGCTGGTCACCAGCCCGACCGGCTTGTGATAGCGGAACAGGCGGGTCGGTTCGGCGCTGGCGATGACCTCGCCGTCGACGGTGAGGATGTCGCCGGGCTCGACCTTCACGCCGGGCGTGGTCAGGGTCTGGCCGTTGATGGCGACGCGACCGGCCTCGATCAGCCGCTCGACCTCGCGCCGCGACGCGACGCCGGCCCTCGCGAGCACCTTGGCGACCCGCTCGTTGTCAGATGTGTCGGACGAAGATTGTTCTGCGGCCACGCGGCGGCTCCTTTAGAAGGATGGCATGTCGCCTCTCGGCGAGATGACCTCCGTTAAAGCACAGAATGCCGGACCCCGCCACGTGACGCCCCTTTCCGACCTGGACGCGATGCAGATCGCCCTCGACGAGGCCCGCGCGGCCGCCGAGGCGGGCGAGACGCCCGTGGGCGCGGTGATCCTCGACCCGGCGACCGGCGAGGTGGTGGCCAAGGCCGGCAACCACCCGATCGGCTCCCACGACCCCACCGCCCACGCCGAGATCGCCGCGCTGCGGCTGGCGGCGTCGAAGCTCGGCAACTACCGCCTCACCGACCTGACCCTGGTGGTCACGCTCGAGCCCTGCGCGATGTGCGCCGGCGCCATCAGCCACGCCCGCATTGGCCGGGTGGTGTTCGGCGCCGACGACCCGAAGGGCGGGGCGGTGGTGCATGGTCCCCGCTTCTTCGAGCAGCCCACCTGCCACTGGCGGCCACAGGTCACCGGCGGGGTCCTCGCGACCGAAAGCGCCGAACTGCTGCGCGGCTTCTTCCGGGCGCGCCGCGGCGCCCGCCCATCACCGGAAACCAGCTGACCATGAAACCGTCCGCCTTCGCCGCCGCCGCCCTGCTGCTGACCGCTGCGCCGGCCCTCGCCGCCGAGCCCGACTTCAGCTGGCTGGCAGGAAAGTGGATCGAGGTGGACGGGCCCCGGACCACCCGCGAGGTCTGGCACGCGCCGCTGGATGGCGCGATGTCGGGCGTCGGCCAGTACAGCGAGCCCGGGAAGCCGCCCAGGTTCGAGATGATGACCATCACCGCAGAGCCGGCGGGGATAACCTTCACCGCCTATCTCAAGGGGCAGCCGCCAGCGGCCTTTCTCTACGAGCCGGGCGAGTCCGGCGTGGCCAGCTTCGTGAACCCTGACCACGACTTCCCGCAGCGGGTCACCTACCGCATCTGCGGCGAGGACATCTGCGGCCGCATCGACGGCAAGCAGGACGGCAAGGACAAGAGCGTCGAGTGGCGCTACCGCCGGGACCGGTAACCGCCGTTCACCGGCCGTCGGCGAACCCGCGGAGCCGCTCGTCCAGCCGGTCGCGGATCGCCGGCCATTCCTCGGCGAGGATCGAGAACACGACGGTGTCGCGCACCCGGCCGGTCCAGGTGATCTGCTCGGCGCGCAGGATGCCGTCCTGCCGCGCGCCGAGCTTCAGGACCGCCGCCCGCGACCGCGCGTTGACGGCGTCAACCCTGTAGCCGACGCGGATCGCGCCGCTGTCGAACAGATGGGCCATCAGCAGCCGCTTGCTCTCGGGATTGATCGCCGCGCCGCGCACATCGGGGTGGTAGTAGGTGCCGCCGATCTCGGCGGTGCGGTTGGGCCGATCCGGCGTGATGCAGCTGATGCCGACGCAGTCGCCCCCTGCCATGACCGCATAGGGCAGCAGCGCGCCCTTGTCGCGGCGGGCGGCGACGGCCGTCCAGAACGGATCGAAATGCTCGCCGGCCATGGAGTAGGGGAAGATGTCCCAGATCGCCGGGTCGGCCTCGGCGGCCGCCCGCAGGCCGTCGCGATGCCGCTCGTCGAGCGGCTCCAGTGTCACGAACCGGCCCTTCAGGACCGGGTAGTCGAGGTGCATGGGGAAGGTCGTGGTCTCCTGGGCTAGACGAAGGTTTCCTGCAGTCGGAAGTCGAGGCGGTCGCGGACGGCCGGCCAGTCGAAGTCACAGATCGACATCACCACGGTGTCGCGGACATGGCCGGTCCAGGTGATCTTGTGGTTGCGCAGCGAACCCTCGCGCTCGGCGCCCAGCTTGTAGACGGCCGCCTGGCTGCGGGCGTTGCGCTCGTCGATCAGGAACTCGACCCGCACGGCGCCCGCGTCGAAGGCCTGGCCGAGCAGCAGCCGCTTGGACTCCGGGTTCACCGGGCCCGACCGCGCGTCGGGATGAAGGAAGGTCGAGCCGACCTCGACGCCCTTGTGCAGGCGGCGGATGTTCAGGAAGCTGGTGGTGCCGACCACGCGTTTGTCCGACAGCCGCCGGATCGCGTAGCCGATCCGCTCGCCGCGCTCGGTCTCGCCCTGCAGGGCGCCCCACCAGTCGTTGAAGCCCTCGCCGCAGCCGTTGACCGACATAATCTCCCAGGACTCGGGATCGCAGTCGACGGCGCCGCGCAGTTCTTCCTTGTGGTCGGCCGTGATCGGTTCGAGCCGCACATGGCGGCCCTTGAGGAGCTTGGGCTTGAGGTTCATGGGCGCCACCCTGCCAAAGCTGCGGGCAATTGTGAACCGCCTTCGCCCCCGCGATCGTCGGCTTTGCTCAGACGGTGACGGTCGGACCCGTGAACGCGATCTGGCGTGCGGCCCAGAAGGGCAGCGACAGGCACAGGCCCATCATCGCCTCGACCAGCAGGGTCTGGACCGAGGCGCTGTCGCCTTGGCCGTCGAGGATGTGCGAGGCCAGACGGCCGATCGCCGCGCCGGCCCACAGCAGCGCCAGGGCCAGGGCCATGGCGGCGCCGACGCTGGGGTAGTAGCCGAGCATGCCCGCCGCGCCGGCGTGGGCCATCAGCAGCATGGCGCCGAAGCCCCGCGCCGCCGCCAGGCCGGTCAGGGCGCCGTCGCCGCCGGCCAGACCGCGCCGCTCCAGCGCCTCCTGTGGCCGGGCGAGGATATAGCCGCCCATGGCCCCGGCGATGCAGCAGGCGAGCACGGCGACGAGGTAAGGGATCAAGGCTTCACTCCGGGGCGTGGCAGACGGCTTCGACGTTGAGGCCGTCGGGATCGAGCACGAAGGCGCCGTAGTAGTTCGGATGATAGTGGGGGCGAAGCCCGGGCGCGCCGTTGTCCTTGCCGCCGGCGGCAAGGGCGGCGGCGTGGAAGGCGTCGACCGCGGCCCGCGTCGTAACCGCGAAGGCCACATGCATGCGCCCGGTCTGGTCACCGCCGTCGCCGATCCAGAAATAGGGCTTGTCGCCGTCGCCATAGCCGAGGTGGGAGGTCCCGCCTGTCTGCTCCGGCGTGACCTCCATGATCACGGCGATGCCGAGCGGCGCCAGGGCGGCGTCATAGAACCGCCTTGAGCGGTCGATATCGCTGACGGTGGCGCCGAGGTGGTCAAGCATGGCCGGTATCCTTGAGCTGACGCTTCACAGTAGCGGGGATAACCCGCCGCGGGGAGGGTCTCTTGAACCCGGCTTCCCTTGACTCGCGGGCGCCACGGACCTACCTCCGCACGTCGTTGGCACTCTAGGTGGGTGACTGCTAACAGCAGCGCGCGCCGCCGACGAACGGCTCAATCAATTGCTACTACCGGAGACGACCCGATGAAGTTTCGTCCTCTTGGCGACCGCGTCCTTGTGAAGCGGGTCGAGGAAGAAGAAAAGACCAAGGGCGGGATCATCATCCCCGATACCGCCAAGGAAAAGCCGCAGG
>JAZJXN010000204.1:0-1213 GCA_040390885.1 Pseudomonadota bacterium
CCTGGGACAACGCCAAGAAGGTGATCGAGGAAGGCTTCACCGACAGCGACGGCGTGCTCCACGGCAAGGGCTCAGAAGCCCACAAGGCCGCGGTGACCGGCGACACGGTCGGCGATCCCTACAAGGATACTTCCGGCCCGGCCGTGAACCCGATGATCAAGATCGCGAACATCGTGGCGCTGCTGCTGCTGGCTGTCCTCGCCCACTCCGGCTGACGACGAGGGGGCCGGTTCGCCGGCCCCCGATCCGCCACAACGAAAGACGCCCCGGAGAGCGATCTCCGGGGCGTCTTTGATTCGGTGGCCAGTCCGGGCGCCTTAGCGGTCGCCCGGGCGGTTGCCTGGGACGCGCTCTTCGTCGTCGCGGGGCAGCATGCCGCCACGGCCAACGTTGCCGAGCAGCTGCTCGAGGATGGTCATCTCGCGGCCGCGGGTCGGGGTTTCGCGCTCGTTGTAGGCGAACACCTTGCCGTCGCGCAGGGTGTACTGGTTCACCGACAGGACCTGTTCCGTGGTCTTGTCGAAGCTGATGGCGGTGATGTCGCGCTTGGCCACGCGCGGCTGATAGAAGGCCACCCGGTCGGTGACCTGGCTCATGTAGAACCAGGTGTTCGGATCAAAGGTCGAGGTCACGGACGGCGAGCCGAGCTTGGCCGTCACCGTGGACTTGGTGTCCTCGCCCGGCTTGACGTCGACGGGATTGACCTCGATGGCCTGGAAGCCCGAGTAGGTCGTGATCGGCATGCAGGCCCCGGTGGCCAGCAGGCTGACAGCGGCGGCTGCGAAAGCGGCTTTACGAAACATTCCGGCTCCCAGTGCGCGAGAACAGCGCAGGTCTTTGACCTATCGTCCGCGCGAGCTTAGTTCAATGCCCCGCTTTAGGCGCGACCGGCGGCGAAATCGAGGCGATATCCATCATGCTCAGCCGCTTGTTCAAACCCAGACCCGCCAAGGCGGCCGGAGAGGCGCTCTACGCCGCCGCCGCACGGCAGGCGCGAAGCCCCCGGTTCTACGCCGAGATGGGCGTGCCCGACACGCGGGAGGGCCGGTTCGAGATGTACAGCCTGCACGTGGTGCTGCTGCTCGACCGGCTGAAGGGGCAGGGGCCCCAGGCCGACGAGACCGCCCAGATCCTGATCGAAACCTACATTCGCGGGCTGGACGACGCGTTCCGGGAGATGGGCGTCGGCGACACCGCCGTCGCCAAGCGCGTC
>JAZJXN010000204.1:1223-7168 GCA_040390885.1 Pseudomonadota bacterium
CGTCTGGCTGAAGGTGACCGGCCTGGAACCGCAGTGCAGCCGCGTCGTCTGGGCGGAAAACGGCAAGATGGGCTTCCAGTTCACCACGCCGCTCCATCCCGCGACCCTTGAACTGATCGTCGCCGTCGCCCGCAAGCCGATCCCCAAGCGCGTCAAGAAGCTGGCCGAAGCCTTCTACGGCCGGGCCAAGGCGCTGCAGGAGGCGTTCTCGGCCCTGCCGGAGACCCTGCCGCTGAGCACCGTGGTCGAGCGCACCGTGTTCGAGGGCGCGGAGGGCGACGCGGAGGCCTTGGCGGGCTATCTGGTTGTGACGCGCGACGCCCTGTCGCGCCTGCCTGTCGAACAGTTGCTGGCCGGCGACGTCACTTGGGAGACCGGACGATGAGCGACGCTTTGCCCTGGACCGACGCCATCCGGTTCTCCGAGGTTGGCCGCGGCCCGGTCCGCAAGCAGCTCGACGCCGACGAAGCGACCCGGAAGGCCGTCGCGCGCTATCTCGACCTGGTCTCGATCGAATCGCTGTCCGCCGACGTCTCGGCGAAGGCGTGGCTGGACGGCGCCGAGATCAACGGCCGCTTCAAAGCGCAGGTGACCCAGACCTGCTCGGTCACCGGCGATCCCCTGCCGGAAGCCGTCGAGGGCGAGTTCATGGTCCGCGCCCTGCCGCCGGGCAGCCTCAATGCGCCGCAGGAAGACCTCGGCGAGGAGATCGACCTGGATCCCGAGGCTGACGATCCTCCCGACGTGCTCGAGACCGACAGCATCGATCTGGCGGGTTATGTGGTCGAGCACCTGTCACTCGAACTGGACCCGTTCCCCCGCAAGCCGGGCGCGGTTTTCGAGCCGCCGGTGGAGGAGGAGCCGCTGTCGCCGTTCGCCGCCCTGCGGGCCCTGAAGAAAGATGATGCCCCGGATTGATGCGTTCCGGGGGCCGGGGTTGCATCGCCGCCTCGCCGGAGTAAGTTCCGGCGGCTTCGCCTGACGAGGCGTCCGAGACGGAATCGCGCCGGCCTTGCCCAAAACTCTCGTCATCTCCATCGACGCCATGGGCGGTGACCATGGTCCGTCCGTGGTCGTTCCGGCCGTCGATATCGCGGTCCGTCAGCATGCCGACGTGCGCTTCCTGCTGCACGGCGACGAGGCGCTGTTGAACGCCGAGCTCGCCCGGCTGCCAGCCGCCCGCGCGGCCTCGGAAGTCCGGCACACCGACAAGGCCATCTCGATGGACGAGAAGCCCGCCCAGGCGATGCGCCGCGGCAAGGGCTCCAGCGTGTGGAACGCCATCGAGGCGGTAAAGGACGGCCAGGCTGGCGCCGCCGTATCCGCCGGCAACACCGGCGCCCTGATGGCCATCTCGATGCTGGTCCTGCGCATGGCCGACTCTATCAAGCGCCCCGCCATCGTCGCCAGCTGGCCGACCATGACCGGCATCACCGCGGTGCTCGATGTCGGCGCAAACGTCGAGAGCGACGCCGAGCAGCTGGTCGAGTTCGCCATCATGGGCGCGGCGTTCCACCACGCGGTGCACGGCTCCAAGACGCCGACGGTGGGTCTGCTCAACGTCGGCTCGGAGGAGCAGAAGGGTCACGAGGAAGTCCGCGAGGCCCATGCGCTGCTACGCGCCGCCAAGCTCGATCTCGACTACAAGGGCTTCGTCGAAGGCACCGACATCGCCAAGGGCACCGTCGATGTCATCGTCACCGACGGCTTCACCGGGAACATCGCTTTGAAGACCGCCGAGGGTCTCGCCCGCTTCTTCGCCGGTGAACTGCGCGCGAGCTTCAAGTCCGGGCCGTTCGCGATGCTCGGCGCTGTGTTCGCCTCCGGTGCGCTTGGCAAGATGAAGAAACGTATGGATCCGGGCGCGGTGAATGGCGGCCCTCTGCTGGGACTCAACGGCATCGTCGTGAAAAGCCACGGCGGGGCCGACGCACAAGGCTACGCCGCCGCGATCCGCGTGGCCGTCGATCTGGCCCGCAGCGACTTCTCGGCGGAGATCGCGCGCAACATGAAGCGGCTGACGGCCGTTGTATCGGAATCGGCGGCTTCGCCGTCCGAGGGAGCAGCCTAGGTGAGTGTTCTGCGTAGCGTGGTGACGGGCGTCGGCGGCTATCTGCCCGAGGACATCGTCACCAACGAGGATCTGTCCAAGATCGTCGACACCACTGACGAGTGGATTCGCGAGCGCACCGGCATTCGCCAGCGCCACCGCGCTTCCGACGACCAGGCGGTGTCGGACCTCGCCGTCGAAGCGGCGAAGAAGGCCCTGGCCGACGCCGGCCGCACGCCTGCTGACATCGATCTGATCGTGGTCGCCACGACCACGGCGGACCTGACCTTCCCCGCCGCCGCCGCCATCGTGCAGCGCAAGCTGGGCTGTCCCGTCGGCATCGCGTTCGACGTACAGGCCGTCTGTTCGGGTTTCGTCTACGCCATGAGCGTCGCTGACGGCTTCGTGGCCCGCGGTCATGCCAAATGCGCGCTGGTGATCGGCGCCGAGACCATGACCCGGCTGATGGACTGGACCGACCGCGGCACCTGCGTGCTGTTCGGCGACGGGGCCGGCGCTGTGATCATGGAGCCCGGCGAAGGGCAGGGGACCACGGCGGACCGTGGCCTGCTCGGTTTCTCGCTCCGTTGCGACGGCACCAAGCAGGACCTGCTCTATGTCGACGGCGGCCCGTCGACGACCGGGACGGTCGGCAAGCTGCGCATGCAGGGAAACCAGGTCTTCAAGCACGCGGTGATCAACATCTCCGAGGCGGTCACCTCGGCTGCGAAGATCGCTGGTGTCGAGGTCTCCGAGGTCGACTGGTTCATCCCGCACCAGGCCAACCAGCGCATCCTGGCCGGCGTCGCCAATCGGTTGGGAATCGATGAGCACAAGGTCATCCAGACCGTCGGCGACCACGCCAACACCTCCGCCGCCTCAATTCCTCTGGCCCTGGCGCAGGGCATCTCCGACGGCCGCATCAAGAAGGGCGACCTTCTGCTGATGGAGGCCATGGGCGGCGGCCTGACCTGGGGCGCCGTCGTCGTCCGGCTTTAGCCAGACAATTCCGGTCCTTAAGGGAACCCTTTGACTTGACGCGGCAAATCGCTCAATGCACCTTCGCGATGAAGGGGCATTGGAGGCCGGGGGCATGACGGGCGCGACCTTGACGAGGGCGGACCTGACCGAGGCTGTCCATGAAGAAGTGGGACTGACGCGCCAGGATTGCGGCGGTCTCGTCGAGCGCACGCTCGACCTGGTGGCCGAGGCTCTCGAGCGCGGCGAAACCGTGAAGCTGTCGGGATTCGGCGTCTTCCAGGTCCGCGCCAAGCGCGCCCGCATGGGACGCAACCCCAAGACTGGCGAGCCGGCCGAGATCGAACCCCGCCGGGTGATCGGTTTCCGCGCCTCGCAGGTCATGAAGGCGCGGATCGACCGCGCCCTGAGCGACTTGGGCGCCCGGTGGCGAAGGGCCCGCACGCCTTCCGCACCATCTCGGAAGCCGCCGACGAGCTCGGCGTGCCCCAGCACGTCTTACGCTTCTGGGAGACCAAGTTTTCCTTCATCCGCCCGATGAAGCGGGCCGGCGGCCGCAGGTTCTATCGGCCGCAGGACATCGCCGTGCTGCGCGGCGTGCGCGCCCTGCTGCATGACGAGGGCTACACCATCAAGGGCGTGCAGAAGCTGCACAAGGAACAGGGCGTCCGCCGGCTGGCCGGCGCCGCCGAGGGTGAGGCCGGCGCTCCGTCCGACGCGGCGCAAGACCTGTTCACACCCGTTGCGGCCACGCCCGGCGCCGGCGAGGTCCGCGAGCGGCTGGCCTTTGCGCTGGAGGATCTTCAGGCCGTGAAGGCGCGGCTGGACGGCCTGCTGAAGGGTCGGTGAAAGGCCGCGAGATTGGCCATTGCGGGCCTTCGAGGCGGCGCCTATAAGGGCGCTCCCCATCGACGGGTCGCCTCGGCGAAGCGTCGTAAAAGAACGTGTCGGAGCGTGGCGCAGCCTGGTAGCGCACTTGACTGGGGGTCAAGGGGTCGCAAGTTCGAATCTTGTCGCTCCGACCACTTCTTTCCTTTTCTGCCCGAGACACGCAGCCGCGACGCCGCCCGGCTCGGGCGGGGCTATCGGGAGATAGGGCATGCTTCTGCGCGGGATCCTGGCGATGCTTGCGGCGATGTCCTTGGCTGGCCCCGCCGGCGCAGGACCCGAGGCGCCGACGTCGGAGGCGCGCAGCTTCGCCTATGAGCAGGGCATCGTCGACCTGCTGATCATCGGCCCGGCCGCGAAGACGCTCTACGACCGGCTGCCGGGACGGGGAGCGGAAAGCGCCTGCGGCGGTGGGGGCCTGCACAAGGGCGATGGCCGGATCACCTGCCTGAACGAGGATGAGCAGTATAGCTGCCATGTCTGGCTCGACGTCCCCCGCCAGACGCTGACGGACGCCGAGATCGACGACTGCTGACGGCCGAGGCGGGCCCTAGTCGCGGTTCATCCACACCATCAGCGGGATGATCGGCAGAATCCAGCCGACGCCGGCGACGACGAAGTAGAGCAGGTCCAGAGCGGGATGGTCGGGGATTTTGTCGGCGAGGATGATCGCCGCGAAGGCGTAGACGATCAGATAGATCACGACCCCGATCGAGCCGACGAGCTTCTTGATGCGCGGGTTCATGAGGTCTCCGGCGGCGCGGACGTCGCGCCGCCGGAGCCTTAGGACAGTCCTAGCGGCGTTTGAAGAGGCCGAGGATGAAGAGCAGCACCACGGCGCCGATGACGGCGGCGATCAGGCTGGCGATCCAGCCCGAATAGGCGATGCCGAGCAGGCCCGCGAGGAAGTTGCCGATAAGGGCGCCGACGAGGCCGACGATCAGGTTCACCACGATGCCGTGGTTGCGGTTCATGATCCGCTCGGCGATCCAGCCGGCGAAGATGCCGACGATGATGGCGACGAGCCAGTTAACGCCTTCCATGAGAGTGCCTCCTCCAACCCGTGCTTGGGTGATGCGGAAACACGGGACGGCGCGGGCGGTTCCGTCGCGCCGCCGACGGCTCAGCGACGCTGGACCAGGGTCATCATCGACAGCAGCGCCGCGGCGCCGGCGAGGGCGGCCGCGACGAAGGCCGGCAGGCCATTGAGCGACAGGCCCAGGGCCGAGGCCGCGGTCGCGCCCAGCACGGCGCCGGCGAGGCCGACGACGAGGCTGGCGAACCGCGAACCGCGCCAGCCGACCACCCCTCGCGCCAGCGCGCCGGCCAGCAGGCCGACGACCGCGACGAGGAAAAGGCTGGACGACGTCATGCGGCGGAGGATGACAGCCGTTTGCCGCGGCGTCACGGCTCTGGACCGGCGGCCGCGGGCGGCCTACGAAGGCCCGCCCATATTTCCGGCTCGTTACGAGCCCCAGACGAGGCGGCGATGACGTCGTTTTTGCGTTCCGATCGGTCCAGGCCGGTCGCTGTATGGCTGTTCGCGGTGGCGGCCCTGGTCCTGGCCATGGTCGTCGTCGGCGGGGCCACCCGTCTGACCGGCTCGGGCCTGTCGATCACCGAGTGGAAGCCCGTGACCGGCGCCGTGCCGCCGATGTCGGACGCCGCCTGGCAGTCCGAGTTCGGCAAGTACAGGCAGATCCCGCAATACACCCAGCTGAACCGCGGCATGAACCTGTCGGAGTTCAAGGCCATCTACTGGTGGGAATGGGGCCACCGGCTGCTCGGACGCGTCGTCGGCCTCGCCTTCGCCCTGCCGTTCGCGGTCTTCCTGATCCGCAAGGACATCCCCAAGCGCCTGATCTGGCGTTGCGGGGTGATGCTCGGGCTGGGGGGGCTGCAGGGGCTGATCGGCTGGTGGATGGTCTCCAGCGGCCTCGCCGACCGGGTCTCGGTCGCGCCCGAGCGGCTGGCTGTGCACCTGGGCCTGGCCCTGGTCCTCTACGGCGCCCTGGTCTGGTGCGCGCTG
>JAZJXN010000204.1:7178-10172 GCA_040390885.1 Pseudomonadota bacterium
GGCCTGGCCCTGCTGCTGTTCGTGATGCTGTTCTGGACCGGGCTCGACGCCTGGAGCGGGGCGCCGCGCCAGGGCAATCCCACGCGCTGGCGCAACGGCGCCCTGCTGTTCCTGGGCGCGGTCTTCCTGCAGTGCCTTCTGGGGGCCTTGGTGGCCGGCGCCGACGCCGGCTTCATCTACAACGACTGGCCGCTGATGAACGGAGCGCTGTTCCCGCGCGACTACGCGGGGACCGGGATCTGGGCGACCATCGCCCACAACCAGGCCAGCGTGCAGCTGCACCACCGCATCGGCGCCTACCTGCTGTTCGCGGCCGGACTGGCGGTGGCGGGAATGGCCTGGCGGCACCGCTACCTGACGCCGCAGGCCAAGGTCCTGGGCCTGGCGGTCGGCGGGGCGGTGACGCTGCAGGCGCTGCTCGGCATCGCCGCGCTGATGGCCGGGGTGCCGGTCTGGCTGGGCATCCTGCACCAAGCAGGCGCTGTCGGCCTGCTCGCCGTGGCCACCGCCTTCGCCTGGCGTGTGCGGCGGCTCTAGCGCTAGCCCTTGAAGCTCGCCCACGGCCCGGTCACGGCGAGGGTCACGCCGGGCTGGTAGATGTTCACGAATAGCGTCGAGCCGTCGGGCGAGAAGCAGACTCCCGCCAGCTCGGCGTTGCCGCGGAAGGTGTTGCGGCCGATCGTGTAGACCTTGCCCTGCGGCGTGACGCCCTTGAGGTGGTTGCGCTCGACGTCCGAGTAGCGGTCCTCGCAGGCGATGATGTGACCCCAGGGCGCGACGGCGATGTTGTCGGCGTAGTCGAGCACCCCGGGGTCGACCGACTCCACGAACAGCTGGGTCCGGCCCGGCGCGTCCTTCTCGTCGGCCTGGCCCTCCCGCGGGCTGGGGACATAGCGCATGATCTGGCCGGCGCTGGCGGCGCCGCCCGACGTGCAGGTGAAGTAGAGCTCGTCCTTGCCCCAGAAGACGCCTTCGCCGCGCGCGAACACCGCCGCGCCGTCCCGGGCCCCGCGCAGGCGCAGATCGTCGTCCGGCGCCTCGACATGGTCCAGGTCGATCCATCGCGCGTCGCGCCAGCCGGCCGTCTCCATGCCGACGGTTTCCCAGTTGCGCGTGTCGCAGCTCTCCGGCGCATCGGTGAAGCCCAGCGCCTGCAGCCGGCCGCCCTTGGCCAGGTCGCCCCTGGCCGCCGGCAGCAGCCGGTAGAACAGGCTGTCGGGCCGGTCCTCGGTCAGGTAGACGATCCCGGTCCGCGGATCGATGCAGGCGCCTTCGTGCCGGAAGCGGCCGAGCGCCTTCAGCGGCACGGCCTCGACCAGCCCCTTGGCGCGTGAGGGCACCTCGAAGACGTAGCCGTGGTCCTTGCCGACATTGAAGCCGGCCTGGGTGGTCGTCTCCTCGCAGCTCAGCCACGAGCCCCAGGGCGTCACGCCGCCGGAGCAATTGACCGCCGTGCCGGTCAGGCTGAGGTGCTGGGATTCGGTGCGGCCGGTGCGGAGATTGTAGACCAGGGTCGTCGTGCCGCCCGGCAGGGCGTGGCCGTTGTCGTCGACGTCGTAGGCGCGGCTCTTGTCGAGGCCGCCGATCCGCCGGCCGAGGCCCTGCGGGCCGAAGTTGGAGTCGGTGACCTTGAGCTCGTGATTGCGGACCAGGATCACCCGGTCGGGGCCGAGCGCGAAGCTGCCCATGCCGTCGAACTTGTCGGGCGCCAGGAAGCCGTCGTCCATGGTTTCGCCCACCTGCGAGATCACCCGGTAGGAGAAGCCGGCCGGCAGATCGAAGATGCCGTGGGGATCTTCCACCAGTGGGCCGTAGCCCGCGACGTCGTTGCGGTAGGTGTCCTCCGGCATTTCCTGGGCGCAGGCATAGCCGTTGAAGGCGAGGGCGGCGGCGGAGGTCGCAAAAAAGGTTCGGCGGGAAAGGGACATGCGGCGCTCCGGAACGATGGCCCCAGCTAGCCACGCTCTGCGACAGTGTCATTACGGGGTACACCCCAGTCCGCACGCGGAATGCCCGGCGATTAGGTATCATGATACCTTTCGCGGGAAACCCTTGCGACATAACGGCTTGCGGCCGCTCGTGCGCGAGAAGTTGTTGACAGGGGGCGTCGCCACGGGTAATTGCCGCGCCTCTCGTCGGGGACCGTTTCGTCTCCGCCTGCAACGGATCAGTCCCATGATGAAGACCACGGCTTCTTTGAAGCCCGCCGAGGTCGAGAAGAAGTGGATCGTTGTCGATGCTGAGAACGCCGTCGTCGGCCGTCTCGCGTCGTTCATCGCCATGCGTCTTCGCGGCAAGCACCGTCCTGACTACACCCCGCACGTCGACTGCGGCGACTATGTCGTCGTGATCAACGCCGACAAGGTGAAGTTCACGGGCCGCAAGCTCGACCAGAAGATCTACTACCGTCACACCGGCCACCCGGGCGGCATCAAGCAGATCACCGCTGGCAAGCAACTGGCCGGCCGCTTCCCCGAGCGCGTGCTCGAGAAGGCCGTCGAGCGCATGCTGCCGAAGGAAAGCCCGCTGGCCCGCGCGCAGATGACGCACCTGCGCATCTTCAACGGCGCCGAGCACACCCATCAGGCGCAAGCCCCCGAGACCGTTGCGTTCGCCGAACTCAACGCCAAGAACACCCGGAGCCAATAACCATGGCCGAAGCCCAAGGTTTCGAGGCTCTTCAAGGCCTCTCGTCGAACCCCGACGTCGCGCCCGCCGAGCCCAAGATCGACAAGTTCGGCCGCGCCTACGCGACCGGCAAGCGCAAGAACGCCATCGCCAAGGTCTGGATCAAGCCGGGCAAGGGCTCCATCACGATCAATGGTCGTGACCAGGAGATCTACTTCGCGCGTCCCGTCCTGCGCATGATGATCGCCCAGCCCTTCCAGGTCACCGACCGCGAAGGCCAGTTCGACGTCATCGTCTCGGTCCAGGGCTCCGGCCTGTCGGGCCAGGCCGGCGCCGTGCGTCACGGCATCTCCAAGGCCCTGACCT
>JAZJXN010000205.1:0-699 GCA_040390885.1 Pseudomonadota bacterium
GTAGCGGACCAGCTTCAGCCCGCCACGCGAGCCTTCCGACGGGTCGAACGCGTATTCGGTGACCCCGCAGTTGGCGACGTCGACCTCCTGGTCGATGGCGAGGATGCCCGCCTCGTCGAGGTTCTCGAGCAGGTAGCGCAGGCACAGCACCACCACCTGGTGGCCGACGATCAGCACGTTCTGCCCGGCGTGGTGCAGGCTCAGGGTGTCGAGCGCGCTGCGCAGCCGCAGGATCACGTCGGCCCAGCTCTCGCCGCCGGGCGGCCGGTGATAGAACTTGCCCAGCAGCCGGCGGAACTCCGCCTGGTCGGGATGCTCGGTCTCGATGCCGACCCGGGTCAGGCGGTCGAGGATGCCGAACTCGCGCTCGCGCAGCCGCTCGTCGATGCAGTGGGCCGGCGTGCCCGGCTCGACCCCGCCCTCGGCCGCGACCAGCTCGGCGGTATGGCGCGCGCGGGTGTAGGGCGAGCACAGCACCACCTCGGGCCGGTCGCCCGGCGCCATCTCCGCGAACCAGCGGCCGAGCGCGCGGGCCTGTTCCTCGCCGAGCTGGCTGAGCGGCACATCCATGTCGCGATGGGCGATGTCGATGCGGCCGGTGTCGCTCTTGAGTTCGAGCCACAGCGTTCGCGGCGGCTTCGCCCGTGCGAGAAATAAATCAGGTAGTCCCTCGCCGTCCGCCTGGACCGGTGTCGCGTA
>JAZJXN010000205.1:709-2002 GCA_040390885.1 Pseudomonadota bacterium
TCCCACCGCCGCCGCGCGCGACTTCGCGGCGCAGCATCCCGAGTTCATCGTCGAGCAACCGGCGTGGCCGTTCAATGAAAGCGAGCTGAATCAAAATATCACGCATTGGCCAGGCGCTTGGTTGCGGCGGCGTCTGCCTCGTCCCGGGCGACATTGCCGGCGCTCTCGCCGTGACGGACAATCCAAAGACGGGCAGGCCAGCGTGCGCTCATGAACGATGCAACGTTGGGGCTGCGCTCCGGTTGCTCGCGTCGACGCGTTGCGGGGTTCGAGACGCGCTGCGCGCTCCTCACCATGACGAGCTTTGTTGGCCTTCTGAGTTCGTCATCCTGAGGAGCGAGCCTCAAGCGAGCGTCTCGAAGGACGCAGGGCGCTAGCGCCCTACCCCGGCACCACCCCGAACTTGCCGGCGTTGTAGTCCTCGATCGCCTGGACGATCTCCTCGCGGGTGTTCATCACGAACGGGCCGTGGGCGAAGACCGGTTCGCCGAACGGCTCGGCATGGCCGAACAGGACGAACCCCTCGCCGGCCAGGGTCACCGTGTCGCCGTCGGCGTTAAGCTCGATCAGGTTGTGGGTTGCTGCCGGCGCGCCGCCGACGGTCACGTCGCCGCGCACGACGTAGAGGAACACGTTGCGCTCCGGTGCGGCCGGCAGCGAGACCGTCCCGCCGTTCAGCTCCACCGTGGCCATGAAGACGTCGTGCAGCGGCTCGAACGGACCCTTCCGGCGGTCGAACTCACCCGCGATCAGGTTCACCGTCGCCTTGCCGCCATCGACGTCGATGGCGGGGATGTCCTCGCGCTGCAGGCCAACGTAGCGCGGCGTGGTCATCTTCAGCCGCGACGGCAGGTTGACCCAGAGCTGCAGGATCTCGAGCGGCCCGCCCGCTCGCTTGAAGGCGTCAGGCGACAGCTCGGCGTGGACCAGGCCGCTGCCGGCGGTCATCCACTGCACCCCGCCCGCGCGGATGACGCTCTCGTGGCCGCCGCTGTCGAGGTGCGACAGCTCGCCCGCGAGGATGAAGGTCACGGTCTCGAAGCCGCGGTGCGGGTGCGGCCCAAACGGCAGGCCGCGGTTGTTCGGCGGATAAACCTGCGGGCCGTGGTGGTTGAGGAACAGGAACGGATCGACCTGCTCGACCGCCCGGCCGGGCAGTGGCCGGCGCGTGACAAGGTCGGCGATGTCGTCGCGCGTCGACGGATGCTGCGCCTTGATCGTGCGGTCGGTCATGAGGGCTCCTTCGCCTCCCATGTAGCCACGCCGGCGCGCAAAGAAAGGCCCACGCCCCGG
>JAZJXN010000205.1:2012-3784 GCA_040390885.1 Pseudomonadota bacterium
TCTCAGCGGCCGAAGCGTCCGGCAGTGCCTCGAATTCTTTCAGCTCACACCGGTGGATCTGCTGGTGATCTCGGATGACCTTAATTTGCCGCTCGGCCAGTTGCGGATGCGCGCGTCCGGTTCCGACGGGCGCATGAGGACCATCGATCTCGCTCACGGCGCCAGTGGGGCCGGTTCGTTTCAGCGCCGTAGCAGCGGATGGCCAGATTGCGGCGACCGAGCCGACCCCAGCCCCCCTTGCCGCCACGGCCGCCGGACGAGCGAAAGGGTGTCCGATGACGCCGCCCTGCACAGCTCGGGATCACGGGGCGCACGCCGTGGACAGGCGGCGACGGCGCGGGCGTTTCGCCCTGCCCCCGCATTGCGTCCCGCCCCGCTCCCGGCCTAGCCTGCTCCACAGTCTGTTGAGGGAGCTTTTCTGGTGAGCAGGTCTTCGGTTTCGCGGCGTGGCCTCGGCGCGCTGTTTGGTACGGCGGCGTTCGCGGCGACGACGGGCGCGCTGGCGGCCGGCGCATCCCCCTCCGCGGCGGAAACCCCGCCGAAGACAATTAAGCCGCCAAAGACCAGGTTCACCACCACCGACGCTTTCGACGCCGCGAAGATCCCCGCCTACAAGGGCGACCACAAGGCGGTCTACGCCCACATCGACGCCCACCAAGACGAGCATCTCGAGAACCTCAAGCGCTGGGTCCGCCAGCGCTCGATCAGCGCCCAGAACGACGGCGTGCAGGAGATGGCGAAGCTTGTGCAGGCAGACCTCAAGGCGGTCGGCTTCCAGGAGACCGCCATCGTCCCGAGCAAGGGCCATCCTGGAGTCTGGGGCTGGTTCGACGCCAAGGCCAAGAAGACCCTCGTCGTCTACATGATGTACGACGTGCAGCCGATCGAGCCGACCGGCTGGAAAGTTGACGCGTTCGGCGGCGAGATTGTCGACGACCCCCGCTTCGGCCAGGTGCTGATGGCGCGCGGCGCCACCAACCAGAAGGGGCCGCAGCGCGCGTTCCTCAACGCCCTGCAGTCGATCCTGGCGGTCAACAAGAAGCTGCCCGTCAACCTCATGGTGCTGGCCGAGGGCGAGGAGGAGCTGGGCTCTCCGAACTATCCCGAGATCATCGGCCAGTACGAGGACCGGCTGAAGACCGCCGACGGCGTCTTCTTCCCGATGAACAGCCAGAGTCCGGCCGGCAAGGTCAGCCTGCCGCTCGGCGTGAAGGGCATCTGGTACATCGAACTGGAATCGATCGGCGGACCGCAGGGCGGCCCCAAGGAGGCCGAGGTCCACGGCTCCCTGAAGTCGATCCTCGACAGCCCGGTCTGGCGCCTGGCCCACGCCATGGCCACCCTGACCACGCCGGACGGCAACACCTGCCTCGTGCCCGGCTTCTACGACTCCATCCGCGCGCCGAACCATGAGGAACAGGTGCTGGCCAACGGCCTGATGCCGCAGTGGCTGGCCGAGGAGCAGCAGCGCAAGGACGCCCTGAAGGTCGATCGCTGGATCAACGGCATGAGCGCCGCCGACACCCTGTATGAGAACCTGTTCAACCCGAGCTTCAACATCGACGGCCTGGTCAGCGGCTACACCGGGGTCGGGACCAAGACCATCCTGCCGCACAAGGCCGTGGCCAAGCTGGACGTGCGGATGGTGCCCAACCAGACGCCGGAGGAGATGCTGACCAAGTTCCGCGCCCATCTCGACGCCCAGGGCTTCAGCGACATCAAGATCACCCAGCTGAGCGGTTACCCGGCCGCCCAGACCTCGGTCGAGCAGC
>JAZJXN010000205.1:3794-5968 GCA_040390885.1 Pseudomonadota bacterium
CCGCGATCGGCGCCTTCAACAAGTATGGCGTGACGCCGACGGTGCTCCCGCGCCTGGCCGGCTCCGCGCCGTACCACGTGTTCACCGACCGCCTGAAGCTGCCGATGGTCACCGGCGGCATGGGCCATGGCTCGGCCCAGCACGCGCCAAACGAATACATGGTGATCAAGCCGAAGGCGGGATCGAGCGTGGCCGGCCTGGCGGATGTCGAGAAGTTCTACGTCGACATGCTGTACGCGCTGGCGGAGGTCTAGCTGCCGATGCCATCCCGGACGCTGAGCAGCAGCAGTCCGGGATGACAACCGACTAGAGTTCCTGCAGCGGAACCGCCGTTAGCCCCTGTTCCACGCTGGCCGTCTTCTGCGCGGCCTTGGCGCGCTGGAAGCCGTCGCGGGCCTGCATGCGGTCCCAGTAGGCCTTGACCGTCGGCGACCATTCGCCGGACAGGCCCAGCGTCTCGCCGAGCAGGAGCGCGTAGGCCACCGAGATGTCGGCGCCGGTGAAGCGGCCGGCGGCGTAGAAGTCGCTGTCCGCGAGGACCGTGTCGAGCGCCCGCAGCCGGGCGAGGAACCACTTGGCGTAGTCGCTCGCGACCTGTGGCTGGCGGCGCTCCTCGGGTTCGAGCCGCGTGTAGCGGAGCACCAGGGTCTGTGGGAACGTCAGCGTCGCCTCGCCGAAATGCAGGCCGTTCAGATAGGCGCCGAAGCCGGGTTCGTCCGGCGAGACCGCCAGTCCGCCCTGACCGTGCCGGGCTGCCAGGTACTCAACGATGGCCGCCGACTCGGTCATCCGCGTGTCGCCCTCGACCAGTAGCGGAATGGTGCCGAGCGGATTCTCGGCCAGGTACGCTTTGGCCCGGAACCGCGGCGGGAACGGCAGCATCTTGAGTGCGTAGGGAACGCTCAGTTCCTCAAGCGCCCACAGGGGTCGGAAGGAGCGCGCATCGGCGCAGTGCCAAAGGGTGATCATGGGCCGATGATGGCCCGACCGACGCCACGGAAGCAAAGAGGACTTGCGGCCAGAACGCGAACTCCCGGCCTGTCGCCAGACCGGGAGCCATTTGCGAAGCCATTTCTGACCCACTCACAGGCGCCGCTCCCTCCCTCCGACAGTTGGAAGCGGACGAGACGAGGATGGACGGTTCCGGCGATCCGTCACGCGCTGGATCGTCCGAAACCGTTCGATTTTCGGCACGCCTTCGCAATTGCACAAATTCGATGCCGCGGCGCCGCATCGCTGCGCAACCCCTGAGCCGAACGTGGCGTCCCGCGCGCCAAACGCGAGTCGCAGGACCGGAGCGGTCAACCGCAGCGACGTTATGGCAGTCGCCATCGCGGCTATTCTCTGGCAGGAGCCGCCGCGATGACCGCCGACGCTCCCCTCGCGAAAGCCCCCTCGCCCGCCGCTCCGGCCGGCCCGGGCCGCCGTGACGACCTGGACTGGATCCGGGTCGCAGCGTTCGGCCTGCTGATCATGTTCCACGTCAGCCTGGTGTACGCGCCCTACGACTGGCACGTGCACAGCACCCACACCTTTGGCTGGCTCGCCGAGGCGATCCTGGCCACGGGGCCATGGCGGCTGACGCTGCTGTTCCTGGTGTCCGGCGCGGCGCTGCGCTTCATGGCGCGCAAGTATGCCCCGGGCGCGGTGGCGCGGGCGCGGATGGCGCGGCTGGCGCCGCCGCTGCTGTTCGGGATCTTCTTCCTCGTGCCGCCGCAATCCTGGCTCGAGGCGGTCGACAAGGGCAGCTGGAGCCAGGGCCTCGGGGCGTGGTGGCTGCACCAGTTCAGTGTGCCGGAGATCCTCCGCGGCGTGCCGGTGAACCACCTGTGGTTCGTCCTCTACATCTGCGTCTACACCCTGGCCGCGGTTGCGCTGATGAGCCGGCCGCGCCTCCTCGCGAGGCTTGAGGAGGGCCTGCCGCGTTGGCTGAGCGGCTGGCGGGTGCTGGTGCTGCCCATCCTCTACCTGGCTCTGGCGCGCATCCTGCTGTTCCCGTGGTTCGGACTCAGCAACCACTTGCCCGCGGACTGGTACAACCACGCGATCTCGCTGGGCGCGTTCCTGCTCGGCTTCTGTATCGCCCTTCGCGAGGACGTCTGGCGCAACCTCGAGCGCTGGCGCGTCTGGGCGCTGGGCGCGGCGGCGGTGTCGCTCGTCCTCCTGATGTGGAT
>JAZJXN010000205.1:5978-6879 GCA_040390885.1 Pseudomonadota bacterium
GACCGCCCATCCCGGCGGCCGCGCCTTCCTGGCGATCCCCAAGTACACCGTCTACGCCGTCAACCAGTGGGCGACGATCGCCGCTGTTCTCGGCTACGGAAGCCGTTACCTGCGCGGCACCAACGGCCCGGTGCTGCGCTACGTCACCGACGCGGTGTTCCCCTGCTACCTGGCTCACCAGACCATCCTGGTGATCGCGATCTTCATGCTGAAGCCGCAGGGTCTGTCGGCTTGGGTCGAGGCGCCGATCCTGGTCGCCGTCACGCTGGGCGGCAGCCTGCTCACCTACGAGATTGTCCGCCGCCTAGGACCGATCAGGCCGCTGTGGGGACTCAAGCGCCATCCCAGGCCCGGGCTGGAGACCGGTCCGTCGCAAGGCGCGCCCCTCTACCGACGCCGGCGCTGGATGCTGTGGGCGGGAATGGGCGCGCCGCTGCTGGCCCTCGTCACCGCCGTGGCGGCGACCCTGTGCTTCCCGAGCTTCAACCACGCCACCCAGTACATCAGCGAGCTGGGCGGTCCGAATGCGCCCGTGCCGCAGATCTTCAACACAGGCGTCGTCCTCGCCGGCATCGCGGCCGGGTTCGCGGGGGCAGGGTTTGGTCTGACCTTGCTGGCGCTCGGCGGCGGCCGGGTGGCGGCGGGGGTCGTGACCCTGGCCTTCCTGCTCGGCGCCGTCGGGCTGGTGGTGTCGGGCATCTACACCTGGCCGGACCCACGCCACCGGCTGATCAATCTCGGCCTCGGCATCCAGCTGGCGCCGATCTTCCTGCTCTGGGGTCTGGCGCGGGTCGAGGGCGTGACCCGGCTGCGCTGGTTCCTGGCCGCTGTCCTGGTGGCCATGATCTGCCTGACCCTGACGACCCGCCACCTGGTGTTCCCGGGAACGGTCAACGACGGC
>JAZJXN010000205.1:6889-7912 GCA_040390885.1 Pseudomonadota bacterium
GGTGGGAGCGCGCGTTCGCCGTCGTCCTGGTCGGCTGGGTCGGAGTGACAGCCTTCCTGCTCGAGCGCCGATTGCTGGATCTGATCGCCAGGGGCCGCGGAGCCTGACTCTCCCGCCTGGGAAGGTCCACCCCCGGCGGCTCTCCCATCACGCGAGCTGCACAAAACCGTGTCAGCTGCCCGATCACGAACTGATCACGACCGATTTGAAAGCATGAACGTTACAAATCGCGCGTTACACACAGGTTTTTGCGATCAGGGCTTGCGCGAGTGCGCCGCAACATAACATAAGCGTGATCACAGTGCCGGGGTCCCGCTCATCGAGTCGGGAATGCCGGCGTCCTCGCAAAGACGGCGGCCTTAGATGGACGGCACGAGCAACCTCGCGATCCAGTACGTCGACGACTACGCGCCCGCTTACGCGCCGTCAGCGCCCGAGCGCGAACACCTGCCCGCCCCCTCGGCGCTGGCGATGCCCAAGCAGCCGCTGGGCCGTGAAGGCGTCATGGCCGGCGGGACGCCCGCCACCTCGCCCGCGGACATTCGCCGCCGCCGCATCATCCTGTTCACCGCCACCTTCGCGATGGCGGCTCTGGCCAGCTGGGTGCCGGTGCGCCTCTACGCCAAGGACGGCTTCATGCCGCTCGAGGTCGTTGGCCTCGCGCTGTTCGAGATCCTGATCCTCGCCATCTCCTGCTGGTTCTGCAGCGCGGTCGCCGGTCTGGTCCAGCTGATCCGCAAGGGCGACAAGGACGAGCTCGCCTTCGCCGCCGTCCCGCCGCGTCCGACCGTCCGCACCGCCCTGCTGATGCCGCTCTACAACGAGGACGCCCAGGCGTCGTTCGCGCGGCTGGCTCAGATCGAGCGCTCGCTGTCGCGCCTCGGCGTCACCCAGCACTTCGACCTGTTCGTGCTCAGCGACAGCACGGACGAGCGCGCCGCCGCCGCTGAGTGGGCGGCCTTCGGCGTCATGCGCAGCCAGTCCAACTGCCGCGTCTATTACCGCCGCCGCCGCGACAACAGC
>JAZJXN010000205.1:7922-11435 GCA_040390885.1 Pseudomonadota bacterium
GCGAACGCAAGGTCGGCAACCTGTCCGAATGGATCCGTCGCTTCGGCGGCGCCTACAGCCACATGATCGTGCTCGACGCCGACAGCACCATGTCCGGCGAGACCATCCTGCATCTGGTCGACGCCATGGAGCGTCATCCGGGCATCGGCCTGATCCAGACGACCCCGACGATCGTCCACGGCAACACGCTGTTCGCGCGCGCCTCGCAGTTCGGCGTTCGCCTGTACGGCCGCGTCGCCTCCGCCGGCCTGGCCTGGTGGTCGGGATCTGAAGCGAGCTACTGGGGCCACAACGCCATCGTCCGCGTGCGCGCCTTCGCCGACAGCTGCGGCCTTCCCGCCCTGCCCGGCCGCAAGCCGTTCGGCGGCCACATCATGAGCCACGACGTGGTTGAAGCCGGCCTGCTGCGCCGCGCCGGCTGGGCCGTCCACGTGACCCCGACCCTGTCGGGGAGCCACGAAGAGACCCCGCCGAGCCTGCTCGAGTTCACCAAGCGCGAGCGCCGCTGGTGCCAGGGTAACCTGCAGCACGTCGCCCTGATCGGCGCGCCGGGCCTGCACTGGATGAGCCGCTTCCAGATGGCCGTCGGCCTGATGGCCTACCTGGCCTCGCCGCTTTGGCTGGCTTCGCTGGTCGTCGGCCTGGTCATCCAGGTCGGCAACAAGCCCGACTGGGGCAGCTGGTGGTATTTCCTGCACCCCGAGTACAACCCGCTGATGTGGGCCTCGGTGGTCACGGTCGGCATGCTGCTCGGCCCCAAGCTGATGGGCTTTGGTCTGGCGCTCAGCCGTCCGGCCGAACGCCGCGCCTTCGGCGGCGCCCGGGTTATGATCAAGGGCATGGTCGCCGAGATGGCGCTGTCGGCCCTGACCGCCCCGATCTACATGATCGGCAACACCCGCGCCGTGTTCGAGATCCTGCTCGGCAAGGACGCGGGCTGGGCGACCCAGGACCGCGCCTGCGACGGCCTCAGCCGCGCCGACGCCAAGGTGAGCTACCGCAACGAGTTCTTCGCCGGCCTGTTCTTCACGGTCGCCCTGGCCCCGCGCCCCGACCTGCTGCTGTGGGTCTGGCCGATCGTGCTGCCGCTGCTGTTCTCGGCCCAGATCGCCTCCTGGACCTCGCGTCGTGAAGTCGGCGAACGCGCCCGCAAGGCCGGTCTGCTGCTCACGCCCGAAGAGATCGCCGCCGCACACGTGGCCGACATCACCGCCGAGGTCGTGCCGCTGCACACCCGCGCCGGCCGCCAGGCGCTGTTCACCCAGGCAGCCTAGGCTTCCAGGCCCCGGTCAGGCCGTCTCCGCGAGCATCGCCGCGACGCTGTTCAGCGCTCCGGTCAGCACCGCACGGCTGCCGGGCCCGCCCAGCGAGATGCGCACGCCATTGCGGGTGACGGGCCCGACCGCGAACGCGTCGGCGGCGACCAGGGCGAGCCCCCTGCCCCGCGCCAGGCCATGCAGCTTCTCCGGCGGCCACCCTTCAGGCAGGTCGAGCCACACGTGCACGCTCCCGGCCGCGCCCTGGGCGCCGGGAAGGATGCCGGCGGCGATCGCGCGGCGGGCGCGGGCCTCGGTGCGCACCCCGGCAAGCAGGGTCTCGGCCGCGCCCTCGCGGATCCAGCGCGTCGCCACGGCGGTCATCAGCGGCGCCGGCATCAGCGACAGCGCGCGCAGGGCCGCGCCGACCCGTTCGGCGGCCATCGCATCCGGGGCGACCACGAAGGCCGTCCTCAGACCCGGCGACAGGCATTTGGACAGGGTGGCGACATGCCAGGTCCGCTCCGGCGCGACGCTGGCCAGGGCCGGCAGAGGCGGGTCGAACAGGCGGCTGTAGGGGTCGTCCTCAACGATGGCGACATCGGCCCGGGCCGCGATCGCGGCGACCGTGCGCCGGCGCTCGAGGCCCATCGTCGTGGCGGTCGGGTTTCGGGCGGTCGGCACCAGGTAGAGGGCCGCCGGTCGCTCGACGGCGCAGAGCCGCTCCAGCGCCTCGGGCGCGAAGCCTTCGCCGTCGACCGGACACGGCACGAGACGCAGACCCTGCCGGGCCGCGACGGCGATCAGACCGGGATAGGTCAGCGGCTCGACGATCAGGGCGTCGCCCGGGCGCGTCACCACCGCCAGCACCGCCGCGAGCCCGGTCTGGGCGCCGGCGCAGACCAGGATACGGTCGAGGGCGACCTCGCCCAGGCACGGCGCCAGCCAGGCAGCGGCGGCGGCGCGCTGCCCAAGCGTCCCCGGCCCTGCGTGGTACGACATCAGCACCGCCGGATCGCTGTGGTCGAGGATGGCGCGGGTAGTGTCCTTGAGCAGCCCCGCCAGCGAGACGCCGTACGGAGGCGGCGGCAGGTTCATCGACAGGTCGACCACCCCGGCGTCTTCATCGACCGTCGGCGCGCCGACGAAGGTGCCGCGCCCGACCGCGCCGGCGACCAGACCGCGGGTCCGTGCCAGGCCATAGGCCCGCGTGACGGTGGTGAAGTCGACTCCCAGCAAGGCCGCCACCGTCCGCTGCGGCGGCAGCTGGTCGCCCTGCTGCAGTTCGCCGTCCCGGATCGCGGTCGCGAGCGCGTCGACCAGGGCCTGATACACCGGTCCTGCGTCGCGCTTCACGCGTTTCAGCCAGCGGGCCGAGGGATGGTCGAGGTTCAAGCTTGCGACTCCGGGCGACAATCCATACATTGTATATCGATTGTATGCACGTCAATCCGCAATGTATGGACGCCCGTCATGGCCAGTCATCACGACCACCCCTCCTCGCTCGTCGTCGGCCTGCGCTGCCGCTGTCCGCGCTGTGGCGAGGGCCGGCTGTTCAAGGGCTTCCTGACGCTGGATGACCGCTGCGAGGCCTGCGGGCTCGACTTCAGCTTCGCCGACCCGGCCGACGGCCCGGCCTTCTTCGTGATGACCGGCGTCGGCATCGTCGTGATCGCGATCTGGGCCTGGCTAGCGGTGGTGCTGCAGCCGCCGATCTGGCTGCAGATCGCCACGGTGTTCCCGGTGCTGATCGCGGGTTGTCTCGGCACGCTGAGACCGGTGAAGGCCTGGCTGGTCGCCGAACAGTTCGTGCACAAGGCCGAACAGGGCGAGTGGGCGAGCCTCGGAGCGCACGGCGAAGGCGGCTTCACGCTCGATCGCCGGAAGACGTCTGAGAAGGGCTAGCCGCGCGGATACGCGCTGCGTGGTTCGAGACGCGCGACGCGCGCCTCACCATGACCAGTGTCGGGAGGGTCACCCACCTCAGTCATCCTGAGGCGCGAGCCAAGCGAGCGTCTCGAAGGACGCAATGCGATAGCGACGCCTGCGCGACGACAGGGGACACGCACCGCTTCGCGGATGCATGTCCCGGTCGTGATCAGGCCGCGACCACCGCTTCCGCTTTCAGCCGTTCGGTCAGCGCTTCGTGCTGGGCCCAGAGCTCGGCCGGCAGTCGGTCGCCGAACCGGGCGTAGAAGGCCGGGATCAGCGACGCTTCCTCGCGCCAGACGTCGCCGTCGACGGTCAGCAGCATGCG
>JAZJXN010000206.1:0-5444 GCA_040390885.1 Pseudomonadota bacterium
ATGGCGCCGACGAACAGCAGCGCGCAGGCGATGTCCATCAGCGGCCACTCGCGGCCGATGAAGGTCCAGGTCTCGCCGGCCTTGGCCGCGATCTGCGGGAAGATCTCGGCGAACTGGATCGAGCCGAAGGCCCAGAAGCAGGTCATGATGCCGAGCGCGAAGCCGAAGTCGCCGACGCGGTTGACCACGAAGGCCTTGATCGAGGCGGCGTTGGCGGTGGGCTTCTTGAACCAGAAGCCGATCAGCAGATAGGACGCGAGGCCCACCCCTTCCCAGCCGAAGAACAGCTGCATGAAGTCGGCGGCCGTGACCAGCGCCAGCATGGCGAAGGTGAACAGCGACAGATAGGCGAAGAAGCGCGGCCGGCTGTCGTCCTCGGCCATGTACCCCCAGGAATAGAGGTGCACGAGGCTGGACACGGTGGTCACGACAACCAGCATCACCGACGACAGCGCGTCGATGCGGATCGACCAGTTCGACTGGAAGTCGCCGACGTTGATGAACGGCGCCAGATGGACGGTGAAGGCCTCCATGTGGCCCCAGGTCCATTGCGAGAAGTTGTACCAGCTCAGGCCGGCGGCCAGCAGCAGCAGGCCGGTGGTCACCGCCTGGGACGGGATGTTCCCGATCCGGCGGCCGAACAGTCCGGCAATGAGCGCGCCCAGCAGCGGCGCGAACAGGATTACGGTGACGAGGGTCTCCACGATCAGCCCTTCATCATCGAGGCGTCGTCCACGGCGATGTCGCCGCGGTTACGGAAGAAGGTGACCAGGATGGCCAGGCCGACCGCGGCCTCGGCCGCCGCGACGGTCAGCACGAACATCGCGAAGATCTGCCCGACCACGTCGTGCAGGAAGACGCTGAAGGCCACCAGGTTGATGTTCACCGCCAGCAGGATGAGCTCGATGCTCATCAGGATGACGATGATGTTCTTGCGGTTCACGAAGATGCCGAAGACGCCGATCGTGAACAGGATCGCGGCGACAGTCAGATAGTGCGACAGGCCGATCATTCGGAGATCCCCTCGTCCAGATTGGCGCCCGGCTTGATGCCGACGATGGTCATGCCCTTGGCCGGCGTGCGGCCGACCTGGGCGCCGATGTTCTGGCGCTTGACGCCCGGCTTGTGGCGCAGGGTCAGAACGATGGCCCCGATCATGGCCACGAGCAGCACCAGCCCGGCCGCCTGGAAGAAGTAGACGTAGTCGGTGTAGAGCACCCGGCCGATGGCCTCGGCGTTGGTCACGTCAACCGGCGACGCCTGCGGCGTCGCGTTGCCGGCCGCCGCGCCGTTGGTCGCCACGCTGACGGCGATCATGATCATCTCGATGGTGAGGATGCCGGCGACCGCCCCGCCGATCGGCAGGTAGCGCGCGAAACCCTCGCGCAGCTGGCTGAAGTCGACGTCGAGCATCATGACGACGAACAGGAACAGCACCGCCACCGCGCCGACGTAGACGACGATCAGCAGCATGGCGATGAACTCGGCGCCCATCAGCACGAACAGACCAGCCGCCGAGAAGAAGGCGGTGATCAGGAACAGCACCGAGTGGACCGGATTGCGCGCGAAGACCACGGCCAGACCCGCCAGGATCGTCGCCGTCGCCATCACGTAAAAGGCTATAACCTGCAGAGCCATCGTGGCCGCTGCTCCCCTATTCGTCTTGCGAAAGAGACGGTGAGAAAGACCCTCGCCGCCCCCGTTTGAATCGCGGCCTCCCCTTAACGGTAGGCCGCGTCCAGTTCCAGATTCTTCGCGATCTCGCGCTCCCAGCGGTCGCCGTTATCCAGCAGCCGCTCCTTGTCGTAGTAGAGCTCTTCGCGCGTCTCGGTGGCGAACTCGGTGTTCGGCCCCTCGACGATGGCGTCCACCGGGCAGGCTTCCTGGCACAGGCCGCAGTAGATGCACTTGACCATGTCGATGTCGTAGCGGGTCGTGCGGCGGCTGCCGTCGGCGCGCGGCTCGGCCTCGATGTAGATGGCCTGGGCCGGGCACACCGCCTCGCAGAGCTTGCAGGCGATGCAGCGCTCTTCCCCGGAGGGATAGCGGCGCAGGGCGTGCTCGCCCCGGAAGCGCGGCGACTGCGGGCCGCGCTCGTTGGGATAGATCACCGTCTTCTTCGGCGCGGCCATGTACTTCATGGCCAGGACGAAGGCGCCGACGAAGTCGAGCAGCGCCGCGCCTTTGATGGCCTGTCCGATACGCTGGATCATGGCTGGGCCGCCTTCTTGGGAATGAAACAGACGTAGTTGGACATCTGGGCGGGATCCTCGCCGGAGACGCCCTTGGGACGAACCTCGCCGCCGACCTCGGCGCAGGAGGCCTTGGCGCGGACCATGGCGTCATAGCTGACCAGGCCGCGGCCGAGGGTGTAGGTGTCGACGCCGCTTTCGGTGGTCGCGCAGGCGGCCAGCAGGAGCAAGGCGGCGGGGGCGAAGGCGCGGATCATACCGGCAGGCCCCCGAACACCTTCCAGGCCGAGACCAGGATCACGGCGCCCAGCGACATCGGCAGGAACACCTTCCAGCCAAGGCGCATCAGCTGATCGTACCGGTAGCGGGGCACGATGGCCTTCGCCATGGCGATCATGAAGAACCAGAACACGATCTTGGTCGCGAACACCACGAACAGCACCAGGCTCTTCAGGGTGTCGGGCCAGCTGTCCATGAAGGTCGTCGGGAAGCCGGGGTTCCAGCCGCCGAAGAACAGGATGCTGATCAGCGCGCACATCAGCACGATGGCGACGTACTCGCCGAGCATGAACAGCAGATAGGGCGAGGCGCTGTATTCGACCTGGTAGCCGGCCACCAGCTCGGACTCAGCCTCGGGAAGGTCGAACGGCGGGCGGTTCGTCTCGGCCAGGGCCGAGATGTAGAACACGACCATCATCGGGATCATGACGAGGGCGAGCGGCAGGTTGGCGAGGCCGCCGCCGAGGACGTTCCAGTTCCAGAACCAGCCGGACTGCTTCTCGACGATCTCGCTCAGGTTCATCGTGCCCGCGAGCAGGATCACGGTGATGATCACGAAGCCGATCGAGACCTCGTAGGAGACCATCTGCGCCGCGGAGCGCAGGCCGCCGAGGAACGGGTACTTCGAGTTCGAGGCCCAGCCGCCCATGATGATGCCGTAGACGCCGAGCGAGCTCATCGCCAGCAGGTAGAGGATGCCGACGTTGATGTCGGCGATCACCCAGCCCGGGGCGAACGGGATCACGCCCCAGCCCGCCAGGGCCAGGGTGACGGTGATGATCGGGGCGGCGATGAACACCGCCTTGTCGGCGCCGGCCGGGATGACCAGCTCCTTGATCACGAACTTGATCAGGTCGGCGAAGGACTGCAGCAGGCCGAACGGGCCGACCACGTTGGGGCCTTTGCGCATCTGCACGCCGGCCCAGATCTTGCGGTCCGCCAGCAGCAGGAACGCGATCGAGATCAGCAGGACGACGACGATCAGCAGGATCTGGCCGATGGCCAGGCCGAACCAAAGCCAGGGATTGAAGGCTTGCTCGGGCACCGGCTACTCCGCGGCCATCTTGGCGGCGCCGGAGGCCAGGGCCGCACATTCGGCCATGGTCACGCTGGCGCGCGCGATCGGGTTGGTCAGGTGGAACGCCTCGACGGCGCTCCGGAACGGCTGGTCGCCGAGGTCGCCGTCGGCGCCGAGGCCCGACAGGTCGAAGTCGGTCGGGATCGAGCCCGGCGCGAAGTCGATCTGGCCGAAGGTCGGGTGGTCCGCGAACAGCTTCAGACGCAGCTGGTCGAGGCTGTCGTACGGCAGCGTCGCCCCGAGGCGGTCGCTGAGCGCGCGCAGAATGGCCCAGTCCTCGCGGGCTTCGCCCTTCGGGAACACGGCGCGCTCGCCCATCTGCACCCGGCCCTCGGTGTTGACGTAGAGGCCGTTCTTCTCGGTGTAGGCGGCGCCCGGCAGGATGACGTCGGCCTTGTGGGCCCCGCGATCGCCGTGGCTGCCGAGGTAGACGGTGAAGGCGCCGGAGGCCGAGGCCTCGATTTCGTCGGCGCCCAGCAGGAACAGCACGTCCAGCGCGCCCGGCTTGACCATCTCCAACGCGGTCAGGCCGCCCTCGCCCGGCAGGAAGCCGAGGTCGAGGCCGCCGACGCGGGCGGCGGCGCTGTGCAGCACGTTCCAGCCGTTCCAGCCGTCGCGGACGACGCCGTAGGTCTGGGCCAGGCCGGCGATGGCCTTCAGCGCGGCCGCGCCGCCCTCGCCCGTCAGCGCGCCCTGGCCGACGATGATCGCCGGACGTTGCGCGCCCTTGAGCGCGTCGATGAAGTCGCCGCTCGACTGGCCGAAGCCCTTCAGCGTGGCCGCGCCGGCGCCGAGGTAGTCGTAGTCGTAGGTCAGGTCGGCATTCTCGCCGACGACGCCGATGCGCATCTTGCCGGCCAGCCACTGCTTGCGCAGGCGGGCGTTGAAGACCGGCGCCTCGGTGCGCGGGTTGGCGCCGATGATCAGCACCACGTCGGCCTGCTCGATGCCGGCCAGGGTCGAGTTGAACAGCCAGCTCTCGCGCGGGCCGGCGCCAAGCGCCGTTCCGTCCTGACGGCAGTCGAGGTTCTTGACCCCCAGCGAGCCGAACAGGTCGAGGGCGGCCTTCATCGACTCCGCATCCTGCAGGTCGCCGGCGATGACGCCGACGCGCTCAGGCGCGGCGGCCTTCACCTTGGCGGCGACGGCCTGGAAGGCCTCGGCCCAGGTCGCGGGCAGCAGCTTGCCGTTCTGGCGGACGTAGGGACGGTCGAGACGCTGGCGGCCGAGGCCGTCGACGGCGTAGCGGCTCTTGTCGCTCAGCCACTCCTCGTTGATGTCGTCGTTCAGGCGCGGCAGCGCGCGCAGCACCTGGGCGCCGCGGCTGTCGACCCGGATAGCGCTGCCGAGCGCGTCCATGACGTCGACCGACTGCGTCTTCTTCAGTTCCCAGGGGCGGTACTGGAAGGTCCAGGGCTTGTGCGTCAGGGCGCCGACCGGGCACAGGTCGTTGACGTTGCCGCTCAGCTCGCTGCCGACGGCCTTGCCGAGATAGGTCGTGATTTCAACGTCTTCGCCGCGCGAGATCAGGCCGATATCCGGCACGCCGGCCACTTCGGTGATGAAGCGGACGCAGCGCGTGCACTGGATGCAGCGGGTCATCACCGTCTTGATGAGCGGACCCATTTCCTTCTCTTCGACGGCGCGCTTGTTCTCGTCGTAGCGGCTGTCGTCCCGGCCATAGCCCATGGCCTGGTCCTGGAGGTCGCATTCGCCGCCCTGGTCGCAGATCGGGCAGTCGAGGGGGTGGTTGATGAGCAGGAACTCCATCACCCCTTCGCGAGCCTTCTTCACCATCGGCGTGTTGGTGAAGATCTCCTGGTTCTCGGCGGCCGGCAGCGCGCAGGAGGCCTGCGGCTTCGGCGGTCCGGGCTTCACCTCGACCAGGCACATGC
>JAZJXN010000207.1:0-4726 GCA_040390885.1 Pseudomonadota bacterium
TGTCCCTCCCCATAAAGGGGAGGGAGGCTAAATCTGCTTCCAGAACACCACGGTCGGCTCGGACCCGCCGCCGCTCTTGAGCGCGTAGTCGGGGATCTTGCCGGCCTCGGTCCAGCCGAGGCGGCGATACAGGCCGTCGGCGACACTACCTTCGACGGTGTCGAGCACCAGCAGGCGGCGGCCGAGCTCGCGGGCGACCTGTTCGGCGGTCGCCATCAGCTGTTTCGCCAGACCCCGGCCGCGCGCGCGGGGATGCACCATCAGCTTGGCGATCTCGGCGCGGTGGGCGCCGTTGGGCTTGCCGACCGGGTGCAGCTGGATGGCGCCGACCACCCCGCTCTCGTCCTCCACCGACCACATCAGGATGTCGCCCGCCGCGATCCCGTCGGCGACCCAGCGCCAGTAGGCCTCCGCCTCGCCGGCCGGCATCGGATTCAGGAAGCCGATCGAGGCTCCGTCCTCGACGCAGGCTTCGAGCAACTCGGCATAGGCGGGCAGGGCGGCGAGCAGGCCGTCCCGCGTCACGGTCTCTGGGATCAAGAACGAACCTTCACGAAGCTCCCCGGCGCATCCTCAAGCGGCGCCCCGAGCGGACCTTTCGACGGATCGCGGGCGGGGACCAGGGGGCCGGACTTCTCGGCCAGCCATTTGCCCCAGTGCGGCCACCAGCTGCCGGGATGTTCGACAGCGTCCGCCTGCCATTCGGCCACGGTCGCCGGCAGGGCGGCATTGGTCCAGTGCTGGTACTTCTTCGCGTCGGGATGGTTGATGACCCCGGCGATGTGGCCGCTGCCGGCCATGGTGAAGGTCACCGGCCCGCCGAACAGCTTCGCGCCCCGGTAGATGCTCTTGAACGGCGCGATATGGTCCTCGCGCGAGGACTGGATGTAGATCGGCGTCTGCACCTTGGAGAGGTCGAGCTGGACCCCGTCCATGGTCAGCTTGCCCTCGGCCAGGGCGTTGTCCTTGTAGAAGTTGCGCAGATAGAACATGTGCAGCGCCTTGGGCATCCGCGTCTGGTCGCTGTTCCAGAACAGCAGGTCGAACGGCTTCGGCTCCTTGCCCATCAGGTAGTTGTTCACGAAAAACGACCAGATCAGGTCGTTGCCGCGCAGCGAGTTGAAGGTGTCGGCCATCGACTTGCCGGGCAGGAAGCCGCCGGCCTGGTTCATCCGCTCCTCGATCTCCGACAGCCAGGCGTCGTCGACGAACAGCTTCAGATCGCCGGCCTCGGCGAAGTCCTGCTGGGCGGCGAAGAAGGTCGCCGAGCTGATCCGCTTGTCGCCGTTCGCCGCCATGTGGGAGAGGGCGCAGGAGAGCAGGGTGCCGCCGATGCAGTACCCCACGGTATTCACCCGGTCGGTCCCGCACTGCTTCATCACCTGGTCGGTGGCGTCGTAGATGCCTTCCTTCAGGTAGCTCTCGAAGGTCTTGGCCGCGAGCGTCTCGTCCGGATTGACCCAGCTGGTCACGAACACGGTGAAGCCCTGGCCGGTCAGCCAGCGGACCAGGCTGTTATCGGGCCGCAGGTCGATGATGTAGAACTTGTTGATCCACGGCGTGAACAGCAGCAGCGGGATCTCGTGCACCTGCTCGGTGGTCGGCGCGTACTGCAGCAGCTGCAGGATGTCGTTCTGGTAGACGACCTTGCCCGGGGCGGTGGCGACGTTCTCGCCGACCTTGAACTGCTCCATGTCGGTCTGGCTGATGGCCAGCTGGCCGCCGCCGCGGCTGAGGTCGGCGGCGAAGTTGTCCATGCCGCGGACCAGGCTCTCGCCGCCGCTGGCCATGACCTCGCGCAGGGCCGCGGGGTTGGAGAGCAGGAAGTTGGACGGCGAGATCGCGTCGGTCAGCATCTTCATGAAGAACTCGACCCGCCGCTTTTCCAGCGGATCGACGCCCTCGACCTCGGCGACGAGGCTGTTCAGCCAGCCGCTGCTGAGCAGATAGGACTGCTTCATCACGTCGAAGACCGGGTGGCTGCCCCAGTCGGGATCATTGAAGCGCTTGTCGCCCTTGGCGGGCTGCACGACCGGCTCGACGGTCTCGCCGGCCATGCGCCGGGCGGTCGACTGCCAGAGGTCGAGGTAGCGCGAGAACAGGTCGGCCTGGGCGCGCAGCAGGCGGTCGGGCTGGGCGGCGAGGCGGCCCATGACGTCGGTCAGGGCCGGGCCGACGTGGAACGGGTCAGGGCTGAGGGCGGCGGGACTGTCGGCCTGGCGCAGGGCCGCCTCGGCGATGGCGCCCTGGGCGGTCACGGCGGCCCGGGCGAGGTTGGCGGACATCTTCTCCAGCGCCTCGCGCTGCTGCGAGGACAGGAAGGATGCCGGGTCCAGCGGCGGCGGCGTGGCGCCGCGCGGCGACTCGGCTTGCGGCGCGGGCTTGGGCTCCACGGCCGGCTTTGGCGCGGTCCTGGCCTTCGCGGCGCCGGGGGCGGCCTTCGGCGCGGCCTTGGCGGCCGTCGTCGGCTTCGCCGCGGCCTTCGCTTTGGGGGTCGTCTTGCCGTCCGTGGCGGCCATATGGGTTCCTTCCCTCGCGTGGTCGCCTCGAGCGGCCTTTCGCTTGCCGCGATCATGGCTTAGACCGGATGACAAATGAAAGGCGAAGCGCGCATTTTCTGGACCGCGACACGGTCAATGCTCCTGGCGGGGACCGCCATGAGCCTGAGCGCCTGCGCGTCGGTCGCCGCGTTCGAACCTGGCGCCAACGCCCAGATCGACCCGACCTCGCCGGCCGCCGCGGCCGTCGCCGAGGCCGCCCGGACGCCCGGTCCCTGGCCAACCTTCGCCGACATTCCCGAGGTTCCTGCTGATCTTCGCGACGCCGCCGCCTGGCGCGCGGCCGTCGCCGACCAGGAGGCCGAGGGCGCGGCGACCCAGCGGGCTGGCGCCGAGGACACCTGGAGCCTGACGGCGACCGAGGCCTTCACCGCCCGCGCCCAGGCCGATATCGACTCCGTGAAGGTGCATGCGCCGACCGACGCCGAGGTGGCCGAATCGGAAGCCTACGCCCGCGCCCTGCGCGCACGAGCTACCCCGCCTCCGTCGCCGAGGTGAGTCCGGCGCGGCGGAGGCACGTTCTTCCCCGAACCTGCTTGGAAACCTCCCTCCCGGAGGATATCCATGCGCGACCTTTGCTCCAGAGCGCGCCGATGGCGCAGACGAGCCCCCTATGACGACCGAATTCCACCGTATCCGACGCCTGCCGCCGTACGTCTTCGAGGAAGTGAACCGCATCAAGGCGAAGCTCCGCGCCGATGGGGTCGACATCATCGACTTCGGCATGGGCAACCCCGACATGCCGACGCCGAAGCACATCGTCGACAAGCTGATCGAGACCGCCCGCGACCCCAAGGCCGGCCGCTATTCCGCCTCCAAGGGCGTTATCGGCCTGCGCCGCGCCATGGCCGGCTACTACGACCGCCGCTTCGGCGTGAAGTTGAACCCCGACACCGAGGTCATCGCCACGCTCGGGTCGAAGGAGGGCTTCGCCAACCTGGCCCAGGCCCTGACCGCGCCGGGCGACGTCATCATCTGTCCGAACCCCGCCTATCCGATCCACGCCTTCGGTTTCATCATGGCCGGCGGCGTCATCCGCCACGTGCCGGCCCTGTCGCCGGAGGAGTATCTGTCGGGCATCGGCCGGGCCGTGCGCCACTCGGTGCCGCCGCCCAACGTGCTGATCCTCAGCTATCCGTCCAACCCGACGGCGCAGTGGGTCGACCTCGACTTCTACAAGGACGCGGTCGCGCTGGCGAAGAAGCACGACATGCTGATCATCTCGGACGTCGCGTATGGCGACATCTACTTCGACAACAACCCGCCGCCGTCGATCCTGCAGGTCGAGGGCGCCAAGGACATCGCCGTCGAGGTCAACAGCCTGTCGAAGACCTACGCCATGGCCGGCTGGCGGGTCGGCATGGTGGTCGGCAACGCCCGCATCTGCGCCGCCCTGGCGCGGGTGAAGTCCTACCTCGACTACGGCGCCTTCCTGCCGATCCAGGTCGCGGCCACCGCCGCCCTCAACGGCCCGCAGGACTGCGTCGACGAGATCCGCGCCACCTACAAGTCGCGCCGCGACGTGCTGGTCAGCAGCATGAAGCGCGCCGGCTGGGACATTCCCTCGCCGCCGGCCTCGATGTTCGCCTGGGCCAAGATCCCCGAACCGTACCGCGAGGCCGGCTCGATGCTGTTCTCGCGGCTGCTGGTCGAGGAGGCCGGCGTAGCCGTCGCCCCGGGCTCCGGCTTCGGCGAGTACGGCGAAGGCTATGTCCGCATCGGCCTGGTCGAGAACGAGCACCGCATCCGACAGGCGGCCCGCAACGTGAAGAAGTTCCTGTCCGAGTCCGACCGCATCCTCGGCAAGGCTCACAACGCATTGGCGGCTCAATGACGCAGAAGATCTGGAGGGTCGGCGTCGCCGGCCTCGGCACCGTCGGCGGCGGCCTGCTGCAGTTCCTCGGCGAACGGCCGGACTTCGCGCCGGCCGGGGGCAGGGCGGTGGTGACGGGCGTCTCGGCCCGCAACCGCTCCAGGCCGCGCGCGGTCGACATCTCCGGCATCGCCTGGTTCGACGATCCCGTGTCCCTGGCGACCTCGCCGGAGACCGACATCTTCGTCGAACTGGTCGGCGGCTCCGACGGCCCTGCCAAGGCCGCGGTCGAGGCGGCGCTGAAGGCCGGCAAGCCGGTGGTCACCGCCAACAAGGCCCTGATCGCCGAGCATGG
>JAZJXN010000208.1:0-1603 GCA_040390885.1 Pseudomonadota bacterium
ACAGCTTCGACCGCACCGCGTCGGCGCGGCCCTTGCGGTGCATGATGTTCTTGAATTTTGAGTGGCCGGCCATGGATCTTCGTCACAAGGAGTCAAAACGCAGGCGCGCCAATTAGCCGAAGCCGGAGCGCCTGTCACTGGATCGGGGAACCGGCGTGCGCCGGAGCGGATTACGACAGCGCCCCGACAGGAGATCCCCATGGCCGTCGAAGACAACCTTCCCGACGAAAACCCCGGCAAGATCGTGCAGTGGTACGACGGCCGCAAGCCGGTGCTGTCCGCCCCCGTGGCCACCGTCTCGATCCTGACCGCCTTCACCCTCGGCGCCCTCGCGGCGGTCGGCGCCCTGGCGCTGGTCGGGCGCCTGCGCGACTGATTTACGCGGACGCTAGGCCGTCGCCAGCTCCACGCTCGGCTCGGTCTGACTCAGCCGGCCGCCGAGGCGGATCGGCTCGACGCGTCTGGCCAGGCCGGTGCGGTCGTCGGTCTCGACGAACACGCCGCATACCGTGGCCGGTCCGGAGGCGGGCTGATAGCGGCCCTGGCTGATCTTGGTGGTGAACCGGCGCAGCGGCTCTTCCTTCTGGTTGCCGATGACGCTGTCGTAGTCGGCGCAGGCCCCGGCGTCGGTCTGGTAGGCGGTGCCGCCGGGCAGGATCTGGCAGTCGGCCGTCGGGACGTGGGTGTGGGTGCCCACCACCAGAGAGGCGCGGCCGTCGCAGTAGTGGCCCATGGCCATCTTCTCGGAGGTCGCCTCACAGTGCATGTCGACCAGCACGGCGTCGGCCACCTGGGCCAGCGGGGCCTTGTCCAGCTCGCGGTCGGCGGCGGCGAACGGGTCGTCCATCGCGTCCATGTGCACCCGGCCGAGCAGGTTGATCACGAAGATGGTCTTGCCGCTCTCGGTCTGGAACAGGTGGCTGCCGCGACCCGGGGCGTCGGACAGGATCGGGTAGTTGGCGGGCCGGATCAGGCGCGGCTCGCGCACGATGTAGGTCAGCGCCTCCTTCTGGTCCCAGCTGTGGTTGCCGAGCGTCAGGCAGTCGGCGCCGGCCTCGAACAGCTCGCGGGCGGTGTTCTCCGTGATCCCGAAACCGGCGGCGGCGTTCTCGGCGTTGACGATCACGAACTCGAGGCCGAGACGGCGGCGGAGACCGGGCAGATGGTCGGCGAGACCGTCGCGGCCGGATTTACCGACCACGTCGCCGAAGAAAGCAAAGCGCATTCAGGAGTCCTTTCGGACGGCAATATACCCCGCCTCGGTGAGAATCCCATCGAGCCTCTGGTCGTGGGGCTCAAGGGGGATGCTGGCGACCCGCTGGCCGCTGTAGGCGAAGCCGACGAACGGCGGGCGCGGCGTGCGCCCGGCCAGGGCCTCAAGGGTGCGATCGTAGTGTCCGCCGCCCTGGCCGAGCCGGCCGCCGTCGCGGTCGAAGGCGATCAGCGGCACCAGCACGAGGTCTGGCTGCAGCGTCTCGGCGGAGGGCAGGGGCGCGGCGAGGCCGGTGAGGTCCTTGACCAGCGGCTGCCCGGGCGACCAGGCGCGAAAGGTCAGCGGACTGTCCGGCGTCTCCGCGGCGGGCAGGGCCAGCCGCCAGCCACG
>JAZJXN010000208.1:1613-3275 GCA_040390885.1 Pseudomonadota bacterium
CTTGTAGATCGCGATCACGCCGGGTCGCTCAATCGCAAGCGCGGCGAGCAGCTCGTCGGCCCGGTCGGCGGCCATCCAGTCGGCTTCGGGATGCTCGACCATCAGCGCCTTGCGCCGCGCGCGCGCCTCAAGCCGCAGGACGGTCTTGGCGGCGGCGGGGTTGGCGAACGTCATGAGCTGATCGGAAATAAGGTGGCGGCGCCGCGAAGAGCCGTGAAGGCGGTTGAATCCCCTCGGACCTGTCGTGGACAGGTGGGCGCCGTGTGTCAGGGTCCACGGACCCCGCCAGGGACAGCTCCCTAGAGGTGAATTAAGGTCCCCGGGATTAGTTGCCTTCGACGAGAGCCGCAGCAGACCCGCCGAGGAGCAAGATAGGCGTTCGGGGCGGGGATTGAAAGGCTCTGCTCTCCCTCCCCATGAAGGGGAGGGAAAAGGCTCACGCTCCCGCCAGCGTCTCGATCTTCTTCGCCGCGGCGTCGAGCGCGGCGACCGCCTTGGCCTCGACCTTGGCCTGGTCGCCCTGGCTTCGGACCAGTTCGCCCTGGAGGTGGGCCATGCGCAGCTTGAGATCGGCCATCTCGTCGGCCAGCAGCAGGGCGCCCATCAGGAACAGCCGGGTTTCGCCGAGCTGGCCGACGTCCTGGCTGACCTGGCGAACCTGCTCGTCGAACAGTCGCGCGATCTCGGTCAGGTGGCGTTCCTGGCCGTCCTCGCAGCCGACGCTGTAGGGCTTGCCGTTGATCTGCACGATGACCTGAGCCATGGGCCTAGCCCTCCGTTCCGGTAGCGGGAGATGGCTGGTCGCCGTCCTCGTCGCCGAGCGCGGCGCGGATCTCGGCGATGGCGCGGCCGAGCGCCTCGGAAGCCTGGGCTCCGGCCTCTTCCAGGGCGCGCTCGCGAGCGCGGGCGGCGTCCAGCTCGGCCGCCAGCCTGGCGCGGTCCTGGTCGAACAGACCGCCGGCGTCGGCGTCGCCCGTGGTCTTCGCGGCCGTGCGGCTCTCGAGCAGCGCCACCGCGCGCTCCAGCCTGCGTACGGCCAGGTCGAGGGCGCTTCCCTCAGCCTCTCCCGTCATTCTGGCGGCTCCTTGATGCAACCCGCTTTCTATAGCCTGCGCCGGTGCGCGACAGGAAGGCGGGTTGAAAGAAAGCGCCTCACGTGCGAACGGGCGCCACCCGCGCAGCACAGACTCATAAGGTCCCGCCCATGTCCGTCAGCCCCGTGAAGATGGCCGACGCCATCCGCGTTCTCTCCATGGACGCGGTTCACGCCGCCAAGTCCGGCCACCAGGGCGCCCCGATGGGCCTCGCCGACGTGGCCACCGTCCTGTGGACCAAGTTCCTCAAGTACGACGCCGCCAAGCCCGACTGGGCCGACCGCGATCGCTTCGTGCTGTCGGCCGGCCACGCCTCGATGCTGATCTACAGCCTGCTGCACCTGACCGGCTCCAAGGCCGTCACCATGGAGCAGATCAGGAACTTCCGTCAGTGGGGCAGCAACACCCCGGGCCACCCCGAGTACGGCCATACCCCCGGCGTCGAGACCACCACCGGTCCGCTGGGCCAGGGCATCGCCACCGCCGTCGGCATGGCCATGGCCGAGCGCTCGATGAACGCCCGCTACGGCGACGACCTGGTCGACCACCGCACCTGGGTGATCGCCGG
>JAZJXN010000209.1:0-20867 GCA_040390885.1 Pseudomonadota bacterium
AGACGCCCGCACCGTTGGCGGTCGTCGTGATCGGAAGGCCGCCGGCGCCCAGGACAGGGTCGCCGTCAGCGTCCAGCAGAGTGATGGTCGCGCCCGGCTCGGCGGTTCCGGAAATCGCCGCGCCGTTGGCGCCTGTGATGATCGGCGTCGCTGTGGCGCCGTCGATCGGGCCGACCGGCGCCGTGGCCGTGTTGCCCGCCGGGTCGGCGACCTGGACTGTCCCGGAAAAGCCGTCGAGGCCGCCGGGAACCGCCGCGGCGGGAACGGTCCAGACGCCATTGGCGTCCGCGACCACGGTGGCGAGCACATCGCCGTCGGCGTCGCGCAGCACGACCGTCGCGCCCGCTTCGGCCGTGCCGCTGATCCCGGTCCCGTTCGCCGAGGTGACCACCGGCGCGGTCGGCGCGGTGACATCGACGTCGTAGCCTTGGGTGTCGGTGACGGTGGTGGCGTTGCCGGACGTATCGGTTGTTGCGACGCTGGCGGTCACACTGCCGGCGCCCGCCAGGGCCGAGCCCGGGAAGGTGGTCGACCAGGTTCCGTTGGCGGCGAGGATGGCGGTGGCGGCGGCGCCGGTGGACAGGGTCACCGTCACGGTCGCGCCGGCGGTGAAGTCGCCGAACACAGTGCCCGACACGGTAACCGAGGCAGCGACCGACTCGGCGACGTTGATGACGTTGTCGGCGGTGACAGGATCGACGTTGATCGAGAGGCTCACGGACCCGTCGATCGGGCCGACGGGCGCGCTGGCGCTGTTGCCGGCGGGATCGGTGGCGGTCACCGTACCTTCGAAGCCGTCCACGCCACCCGGAACCGCCGAGGCGGGAATGGTCCAGACGCCGTCAGGTCCAGCTGTCACGGTGGCGATCGGATCGCCGTCGGCGTCGCGCAGGACGACGGTTGCGCCCGGCTCGGCCGTGCCCTGGATCCCAAGACCATTGGCGCCAGTGATAACCGGGACCGCGGTCGCGCCGTCGATCGGGCCGACGTCGGTGGCGGCGCTGTTGCCGGCCGGGTCGGTGGCGCGCACCGCGCCGTCGAAGCCGTTCAGGCCGCCGGGAACCGCCGAGGCCGGGATCGTCCAGGCCCCGCCGGCGCCCGCAACCACGCTCACCGCCGCGCCGCCGGCGCCGAGCACCGGATCGCCGTTCGCGTCGAGCAGGACCACGGTGGCGCCGGGCTCGGCCGTGCCGGACAGACCCGCGCCGTTGGCCGAGGTGATGACCGGAGCCGTGGTCGAACCGTCGATCGGGCCGACCGCGGCGGCAGCGGGATTGCCGGCGAGATCCACCGACCGCACCGTGCCGGCAAAGCCGTCGAGCCCGCCGGGCACGGCCGAGGCCGGGAAGCTGAAGGCGCCGCCGACGCCGGCGACGGTCGTGGCCACGACCACGCCGTTGGCGTCGCGCAGGGTGACGGTCGCCCCGGCCTCGGCTGTCCCGACAATGCCGGCGCCATTGGCCTGGGTCAGCACAGGCGCGGTGGCGACGACATCGACCGCATAGGCGCGGGTGGCGTCGATGGTGACGCTGTTGCCGAGATCATCAGTGACCGTGGCGGCGGCCGTGATCGAGGTCGAGCCGGCCAGCGCGCTGCCAGGCACGCTGACGGAGAACGTGCCGTTGGCGGCCAAGGTGGCCGTCACCACGACGCCGTTCGACAGCGTCAGCGTCACTGTCTGGCCCGCGGTGAACTCGCCGATGGCCGCGCCGGTCACCGTGACCGGACCTTGGGATTCGGCGAGATTGACCACGTTGTCGATGGTCACCGGATCGATGAACAGGGAGGTGACGATCGTCCCGTCGATCGGCCCAACGTCCGTCTCGGCCGTGTTGCCGGCCGGGTCGGTGGCGCGCACCGAGCCTTCGAAGCCGTCGAGGCCGCCCGGGATCCGCGAGGCCGGGAAGCTCCAGGTCCCATCGCCCGCGACGACGGCGGTGATCGCCACGCCGGCGCCGTCCAGCACCGGGGCGCCGGTCTCGTCAAGCAAGGCGATGGTCGCGCCCGGTTCGCCGGTTCCGGCAATGATCGCGCCATTGGCCGCCGTGACGACGGGATCGGGGGTGTCGCCGTCAACGGGGCCAATGGCGCCCACGGCCGTATTCCCGGCCGGGTCTGTTGCCCGGGCGAACCCGGTGAAGTCATCCAGCCCGCCGGGAACGGCGGCGGCCGGGAAGGTCCAGACGCCCGCACCGTTGGCGGTCGTCGTGATCGGAAGGCCGCCGGCGCCCAGGACAGGGTCGCCGTCAGCGTCCAGCAGAGTGATGGTCGCGCCCGGCTCGGCGGTTCCGGAAATCGCCGCGCCGTTGGCGCCTGTGATGATCGGCGTCGCTGTGGCGCCGTCGATCGGGCCGACCGGCGCCGTGGCCGTGTTGCCCGCCGGGTCGGCGACCTGGACTGTCCCGGAAAAGCCGTCGAGGCCGCCGGGAACCGCCGCGGCGGGAACGGTCCAGACGCCATTGGCGTCCGCGACCACGGTGGCGAGCACATCGCCGTCGGCGTCGCGCAGCACGACCGTCGCGCCCGCTTCGGCCGTGCCGCTGATCCCGGTCCCGTTCGCCGAGGTGACCACCGGCGCGGTCGGCGCGGTGACATCGACGTCGTAGCCTTGGGTGTCGGTGACGGTGGTGGCGTTGCCGGACGTATCGGTTGTTGCGACGCTGGCGGTCACACTGCCGGCGCCCGCCAGGGCCGAGCCCGGGAAGGTGGTCGACCAGGTTCCGTTGGCGGCGAGGATGGCGGTGGCGGCGGCGCCGGTGGACAGGGTCACCGTCACGGTCGCGCCGGCGGTGAAGTCGCCGAACACAGTGCCCGACACGGTAACCGAGGCAGCGACCGACTCGGCGACGTTGATGACGTTGTCGGCGGTGACAGGATCGACGTTGATCGAGAGGCTCACGGACCCGTCGATCGGGCCGACGGGCGCGCTGGCGCTGTTGCCGGCGGGATCGGTGGCGGTCACCGTACCTTCGAAGCCGTCCACGCCACCCGGAACCGCCGAGGCGGGAATGGTCCAGACGCCGTCAGGTCCAGCCGTCACGGTGGCGATCGGATCGCCGTCAGCGTCGCGCAGGACGACAGTGGCGCCCGGCTCGGCCGCACCCTGGATGCCGGAGCCGTTGGCGCCGGTGATCACCGGGATCGGAGTCGAGCCGTCGATCGGTCCGACGTCGGTGGCGGCCGTGTTGCCGGCCGGATCTGTCGCCCGCACCGAACCCTCGAAGCCGTCGAGGCCGCCAGCGACAGCCGACGCCGGTATCGTCCAGACCCCGTCAGGGCCGGCTGTGACCGTGGCGACCGGCTCGCCAGCCGCATCGAGCAGCACGATCGTAGCGCCCGCCTCCGCTGTCCCGGTCAGGACGACGCCGTTGGCGTCCGTGATCGTGGGGGCCGGCGTGGCGGTGTCGACGGTGAAGGCGACCGCCTGGGACGGGGCCGAGGCGTTGCCCGCGCCGTCGTCGATCACCGCGATCGCGGTGTAGGATCCGTCAGCCAGCGTCGCCGGCAGCAGCATCTGCACCGCGCCCGCGGCGATCTCTCCGGCCGTAAGGATCGCCGTGACGGTCAGGCCTCCGGCGGTCAGGGTGACGCGGTCGCCGGCCTGGGCGCCCGGGGTCAGCAGCACACGCACCTGAATGCCGTCGGCGAGCTCGTCGGCATTCACGCCGCTGGCCGCCTCGCTGATGATGACCACCGGTGCGTCGAGACCGTCCGCGCCGCCGGGCAGGGTCGCATCGGGAGCGTCGACGCTCGCACTCGGCGAGACATTGCCGGCCGCATCGGCCTGGGTCACGGAAAGGGCTCCGCCGTCGATCTGGGCAGGCGACAGCTCGACCTGGAAGCGGCCGTCAGCGGCAACCACGGCCGTCCCGAGCACAGCGCCGCTGGCGTCGCGAACCGTCACGACGGCGCCGGGTTCGCCTTGACCCGTGAGGGTGTCGCCGTCCGCACTGACCGCGAGGTCGGCGGGGGCGGCCGGCGCGGTGGTGTCGTCGGCCTGGACGGTCGTCGGCGTCGAGTCGTTGCCCGCGCCGTCGGTCAGCACGACCGTCACCGGCTCGCCGTTGGTCAGCGGCGGCTGCAGCGGGATTGTGAAGGTCCCGTCCGGACCAACCGTGCCGGTTCCAAGCACAACGCCGCCAGGGCCGGTGACGGTCACCGTGGTTCCCGGCTCCCCCTCCCCGCTGACGCTCGCGCCATCGTCGTCGATGACGACATCGGTCGCCGGCGCCGGGGCCGTGAGGTCAGGGGCCTCGGCTGTCACGGGGGTCGAGTCGTTGCCGGCGCCGTCGGTGAGCACGACCGTCACCGGCTCGCCGTTGGTCAGCGGCGGCTGCAGCGGAATGGTGAAGGTCCCGTCCGGGCCGACCGTGCCCGTGCCGAGAACAGCGCCGTCGGGGCCGGTGACGGTCACCGTCGCGCCGGGCTCGCCGCGGCCGGTGACGCTGCCGCCGTCGTCCGCCACATCCACCGCCGTCGGCGGCTGCGGCGCGGTGCTGTCCGGCGCGTCGACAGAACCGACGCCCGAACGATTGCCCGCCGCGTCCGTCAGGGTGACGCCGACGGTCTCCCCGTTTGTCTGCGGCGGCTGCAGGGTGATGGTGAAGGTCCCGTCGGCGGCCACGGTTCCCGAGCCGATGACAGCACCGGATTCGTCGCGCACGGTGACCGTGGCGCCCGCCTCGCCGCGGCCCGTCAGCACCGCGCCGGCGCCGTTGATGGCGAGATTGGTGGGCGTCGCCGGCGGGGTGATGTCCAGAGCGGGCCTCGGGGTGTCCGGCCCGTCGGAGGATCCACCGCCGCCGCCCGCAAGGGCCGCCGCCAGCCCGCCGACCAGGGCCAGACCGCCCACCAACGCGCCGGCGCCCACCCCGCCGACGACGGCTCCACCCTGGGAGTCGGTTAGGCTCACGAACGGGGAAAGCTCGGCTTGCGGCGCCAGGACCAGCGGCACAGGCCCGTCGGCCAGCGCGGCCGTCGTGTCGACCAGAACGAGGCGCTCGTCACGGTCCTCGAGGAACAGCCGCCGGGGCGTGGGTCCGTCAAAGAACCCCTGGAGGCGGAGGATCGCTCCGTCGGGCCCGATCAGGATCAGATCGGTTCCCTCGCGAACCAGACTGCCAACCTCGGCCGCATCAAGGTTCAGATAGACGTCGTCTGCCGCCCGGACGTCCAGGCTTCCGGTCGCCTGAAGCGTAGGCGCTTCCCTGGCGGGCGCGCTGTCCCGCGTCAGCTTGGCTTCAACCGAACGGACTTCCTGGATTGCGGCGTCAGCCATCTATGCCTCCATCACCGTGGTGTGGCTGAAGACCTCTCTGGTCCGCCCGCACCACGGCATGAGCGCATCTGGCTTCGAAGACTCTCAGGCGTCTTCAGTACAAATACTGAGGATCGATACGACTGCAGCCGTCAGGAACCGGAGGGCGGCGAACTGCGTTATCTGAGCTTTTGGCCACCCTATTCGGAGAACGTTGGTAGCCCGCGACTCCTGATTGCAAGACTTTGGCCGGGCATCGTGAAGGGAGATCGATCCCCCTTTCTGAACCGCACTATCGGCACGGCACGCCGGAATTAAACTACTCGTTAGCGAGTTGATTTTTATCAGTAGACAACCTGAGGACCTAGGCTGAGGGTTGTACTTCCTACGGGAGGATTCTGTGCATGAGCGCGACGCCAGAGCTTGGATCTTTCTGGCCGCAAGAGGGGCCTGAGCCGAGCCGGCTGCATGCCCGCGGATGCTGTGCCGACGCCATTCGGGCGATGCCCTGGCGGGAAACGCCGATGGGCCCGCTCGATGAATGGGACCGCAGCCTCGTCGCAGCGCTCAATCTCGTGCTGAGCACGCAATTTCCCATGTTCCTGACATGGGGCGACAACAATCATCTGTTCTACAATGACGCCTACGAGGCGCTTCTGTCCGGCAGGAAGAACTGCCTCGGTCGCCCGTTCCACGCCGTGTTCCCAGAAGCCGTGGACCAGGTCGAACCGCTGATGCAGCAAGCCCTGAAAGGGGATTCCGTCTACCTCGAAGACTACAAGATCCCCCTCAGGCGCGACGGAGAGCTTGCCGACACCTGGTGGTCGTTCTGCTACTCGCCGATCCTGGCCGAGACCGGGGACATCAAGGGCGTCCTCGGTGTCGTCCACGAGACGACCGGCCGCGTGATCACCGAGCGGGCGCTATGGTCGAGCGCGGCCGCGCTTCGCCGCGTCACAGACCAGTCGCCGGCCCTGATGTGGCGCTGCGAGCCGGACGGAACCCTCCACTGGATCAACGAGCGGCTCGCAACCTACGCAGCGATCCAGACCCCCTCGTCTCGACACTGGGAAGACATCGTGCACCCGGAGGATCGCGCCGAGAGTTACGATATCCAGGCCGCCCCTTCGAGGCCCAACAGAGACTTCGCGACGCTCATGGCGACTATCGCTGGCATCTGGTCCGGGCCCAGCAGCTGATCGACGAATCCGGCCATCTGTTCGGCTGGAACGGCTCGGCCGTCGACATCGATGACTGGCGGGCGGCGGCCGACCAGGTCAGCGAACGAGACGCGAGGTTCCGCGAGATCTCGGGAGCCGCGACCAGCCTGATCTGGTCGGCCGATGTCGCGACGCGCCGCCTGGAAGGCCTCAATCCAAGGTTCCGCTCCGCATGGGCCCTGCCGTCCGACGGCACGCCGATAGTGTGGGAAGACTGGGTAGAGACCCTCCACCCCGACAACCGCGGCGAAATCGTCGGCATCTTCGATCGCGTGGCGGCGGGTGAGACGGTGCAGGGAAGCTTCCGGGTCGACGCTCCTGACGGCTCGCCGCGCTGGTTTCACGCCACGGCGTTCCCGATTGTGGACGCCGAGGGCTGCGTACGCCGGATCGGCGGTCTGCTGGTCGAGGCGCCCCGCACCAAGGAGGCCCGGGTCTATCTGGTCGCCCCCGGCGATGAGCTCACCCTGCCGCAGGCGCTCGCCGCCGATGGGTGCAGGGTGCGTCGCTTCGACGCCCTGGCCGGACTGCTTGATGTCATCGACGACCTTCTGCCCGGCGCCGTCGTGATCGGCTCCCAGGAGCCGCTGACCAATATCCTCAACGCCTCGATGGCTCTGAAGCAGAATGCCCGCAGGCTCCCGTGGATCGTGGTCGGCTCGCTGAACAACGACTTGAACGCCGTCGTCCAGCTGATGAAATCCGGCGCCGCCAACATCCTCGCCGACGATGCGCCCCCCGAAGCCATCCGGTCGGCGGTCCTGACAGCCCTCCCCAACCCCGACGACCCGAGCCCGTCCGCGCCGGCGCCTGCGCCCGGGCCTTCAGATGCGAGACAGAAGATTGCGCAGTTGAGCACGCGCGAACGCCAGGTGCTCGAAGGGCTCGCGGCGGGCGGTACGAACAAGACCATCGCACTCAACCTCGCCCTGAGCCCCCGCACGGTCGAGACCTACCGCGCGCAGTTGATGGACCGCCTTGGCGTCCGGACCCTGGCCGAGCTCATACGCCTCGTCTCCGAAGCCTCGCCGTCCGCCTAGTCGCGGCGCCGTCAGGAAGGACCGCTAACGGGCGTGAGCTCTTCGGAACCATCCTCGCGCAATGGTGTTGGCCCTATAAGTCGACAACCGAACTTATAGGTCGACACGCTTCGCGCGGCGGCACAACCTCAGGGTCGCTCGCAGGGGCGATGGCCCGGAGGAACGCGCGATGATGTCGGTGCCGGGGCTCGATTTCACCTGGTCCTATGATCGCAATGAAGCGGCAAGGTTGAGCGCGCAGGGCAATTGCGCTGACATGATCCGCTCGTGGCCGTGGGGTGAGACGCCTCTGGGTCCCATCGAGCATTGGGATCAAAGCCTGATCTCTGCCCTCAACTTCATGCTGGGCACCCGGTTTCCGATGTTCCTGACCTGGGGCGCTCAAAACCACATCTTCTACAACGACGCTTACGAGCCGGCGCTCTCCGGCAAGTCTAATGTTCTCGGACGGCCCTTGCAGTCGGTGTTCCCGGAGGCCTGGCCTCAACTGGGACCGCTGGTGCGGCGCGCGCTGAAGGGTGAAGCCGTTTACCTGGAGGATTTTTCCGTTCCGCTCTACCGGGACGGCCAGGTCTCTGAGACGTGGTGGTCGTTCTGCTACTCACCGATCCTGTCGAGCCGCAGCGTGATCATGGGTCTGCTGGGCGTGGTCCTTGAGACCACCCAACGGGTGCTGACGGAGGAAGCGCTCTGGACGAGCGAGGCCACGCTGCGCGCTGTCACGGACGAGGCGCCGACGCTTCTGTGGCGCTGCGATCCGGACGGCGCGCTCACCTGGCATAACAGACGCTTCGAGGAGTACACGCACGTCGGTGCGTCTCAGAAGGGCTACTGGCAAGACCTCGTGCACGAGGACGATGCGGCCGAGGCCAGGTCGATCCACGCCGAATGCCTGGCGAGCGGCGGTCCGTTCAAGGCTGAACAGCGCCTCCGCGCCGCCGACGGGCTTTACCGCCGGTTCCTTGTGCGCGCGCAGCAGGTGTTCGACGACGCCGGAGACCTGATCGGCTGGTACGGGTCGGCCGCGAGGATGGACGACACGCTCTCCGAGCCTGATAGCGCAGATGACATGGGTGAGCGGTTTCGGGAATTTTCCAGCGCCGCCGGCGGGATGATCTGGTCCGCCGACATCGCATCGCGCCGGATCGAAGGACTGAATCCGGCGTTTCGGTCCGCCTGGGCCTTGCCGTCGGACGGCGCCATCCCGCTGCAGGACTGGATCGCCACGCTGCATCCCGAGGATCGCGCCCAGATGGTCGGCACGTTTGATCGGGCCGCCGCGGGAGAGAGCGTGCACGGAAGCTTCCGCGCGCCGGCGCCGGATGGGTCTCCCCGCTGGTTTCACATCAGCGCCTTTCCGATCGCCGACGCCGCCGGCGAGGTGCGACGCGTTGGCGGCCTTCTGGTCGATGTCACAAAGACCGTCGACCGGCGCGCCTATCTGATCGATTCACCTGATAATGACGAGCTGGCGAACGCGATCCAGCGTGACGGATACCGGGTGCGCCGCTTCGGCCGCATCGCCGACTTCCTCGAGATCATCGACGATCTCCAGCCGGGCGTCGTCGTCATCGGTTCAGGAGCGCCGCTTGAGGACACGCAGCGTGCGGCGGAGACGCTGAAACTGAACGCCCAAAGGATGCCGTGGATCGCGATTGGCGCCTTCAGCGAGAACCTCGGCGCCGCTGTGCGGCTGATGAAGTACGGCGCCGCCAACGTTCTCGCGGATACGGCCTCAATCGAGGCCCTGCGCACCGCCATAAACGCCGCCCAAGCCGACCAGATCGGTCATGCGCCGCGCAAGCCGGCCGGGGACGCAAACCAGCGCCTTGCACAGCTCAGCACCCGCGAGACGGAAGTGCTTCGGGGTCTGGTCGCCGGCGCGACCAACAAGGAGATCGCGATATCCTTGTCGCTCAGCCCGCGCACCGTGGAGACCTATCGCGCTCAACTCATGGACCGGCTTGGGGTGCGGACTCTGGCCGAACTCCTGAAGCTGGCGGCCGAGGCGGCGGTGGCGACGCCCCGGCACTAGATCGGCCCCCGATCGCTGCCGGGAAGTCCGGGTTCAGCGGCGCCGGCTAGAACCGCCAGGAGCCGCCCGCACGGACCGACTGCGCCTTCAGGCCGCGGCGACGCGCGACAGTCGGCGTGCGGACTGCCCCGCCAGGCCGGTCATGCCACGGCTCAGCCATTCGATTTGACGTCAGCCTGTTATCGGGCGCAACTGATCGAATTGACTGCAAGATAAGCCAATTGGTCCCAGCCTGCCCGCTAAGCGGGCCGCCACGCCGAGTCCGGACAGGTGTGCGCAGCGGCGCCTTGTGATGAGGCGCCCGGCGCGGTGATCATCAGCGATGTCGGCAGCCGCGCAGGAGGAGAATTTCCGCGATGGAAAAAGGTGTTCCCATCCGAGCCATCAGCCGGTCCATCGCCGTGCTTCAGTCGATCAACCGCCACGGCAGCCTGACCCTGATGGAAATCGCGCAGGAGGCTGACCTGGCGTATCCGACCGCCTGCCGGATTGTGCAGACCCTGCAGGTCGAGGGGCTGATCGAACGGGAGCCCGACCGCAAACGCTATCGCCCGACCGCACTGGTCCACACCTTGTCGCATGGCTTCCAGGCGGACGACCGCCTGGTGACGACAGCCCGTCCGCATATCGTCGCCCTGACGCAGAAGCTGACCTGGCCGGTGACGATCGCCACGCGCGTCGGCCAGAAGATGATGGTGCGGGACTCCACCCACGGGCTGACCTCCCTCACCTTCAACAAATACTACCCGGGCTACACCTTGCCCGTACTCGAATGCGCGACCGGTCGCGCCTACCTTGCCTACTGCAGCAAGGATGAGCGCACGCACGTGCTCGAAGGACTGCGCGCGGTCGACAGCGCGGAGGTTCCTGGCGCGGACGTGCTGCCGCTTTTCGAGAACGACGGCTTGCTGGTGAAGGAAATCCGCGACCAGGGCTTCGCGACCCGGCATCGGAATCCCTACACCGAGAACCCGGGGAAAACCTCGTCGATCGCCGTCCCGATCTTTGACGGGGACCAGCTGGCGGGCAGCATGACCGTGATCTTCTTTGCCGTGGCGATGAAGATGCAGCAGGCGATCGAGGTGTTGCTGCCCGATCTCCAGCGGTGCGCGGGCGCGATCTCCGCCGACTTGTCGGGACGCAGGGCCGCCGCCTAGAGGCCCGGCCGCCTCAGCCTCGCCCGTCCATCTCCGACAGGTGGCTGACCTGAGCGAGCCGCTTGGCCTGACGACGAGGTGCGCGCAGATGGCGCCTCGCTCGGAGGAGGACCCGCGTGGAGCTAAGAAATCTCGGCGCGTCCGGATTGCGGACGCCGCTCGTTGGACTGGGCTGCAACGGCTTCGCCGACAGGGAGAAGTCCGCTGCCGTGTTCGCTGCGGCGCTCGACGCCGGAGTCACCTTCTTCGACACAGCCGACATCTATGGCGGCGCGGGCGGCGTTTCGGAACAGATCCTGGGCGAGCTCGTGTCCGGCCGACGGGATGAGGTCATCCTGGCGACCAAGTGTGGCTTCCTCCCGGACGGAACGTACCGCCGCATGGGCGCGTCTCGGCGATACATCCAGCAGGCTGTCGAGGCGAGCCTGAGGCGGCTGCGAACCGACCACATCGACCTCTATCAGATACACACGCCCGATCCGCTGACCCCCATCGAGGAGACGCTCGAGGCGCTCGATGACCTGGTGCGGCAGGGCAAGGTTCTCTACGTCGGCGCGTCCAACTATGCGGCCTGGCAGCTGGTTGACGCCCACTGGACAGCCAGGACGCGCGGCCTGGCGAAGTTCGTCTCGACACAATGCGAGTACAACCTGCTGTCGCGCAGCGCCGAGACCGAAGTGCTTCCCGCAATCGCCGCCTGCGGTGTCGGGCTGCTCCCCTACTTCCCGCTGGCCAGCGGCCTGTTGTCGGGCGGCTATCGGAACGGCCCGCCAAAGCGGTCTGGTCCCGCGGCCCAGCTCCTGACGGACGTCAACATCGCCAAGGCCGAGGCCCTGGCGGTCTTCGCGGCGTCGAGGGGACGGACGCCGGTGGAACTGGCCATGTCGTGGCTGGCGTCGAACGCCAACGTGTCCTGCATCATCGCCGGCGCGTCGCGCCCCGAGCAGGTTGCCGAGAACGCCCGGGCCGCGACGTGGCACCTCACGCCCGAAGACCTGGCCGAGATCGACCGCCTCAGCCTGTGAGTTGGGTGGGCGGCGTCAGTCGCCCGGCAAAGGGGCCTTTAGGCTGCGCAGCACGCCATCGATCAGCCGGCTTCGCATTGCCTCCAGTTCGGCGGCCTGGGCCTCGTTCGGCGTGAAAGATGCGACCGCGCTCGCCGGCGAGACGCCGCGGGACTCAAGAACCTGCTCGAGCGCGTAGACGCGATCGGTCAGCACCCTCAACTCCTTCGCCAGGAAGAACACGGCTTCAGCCACGGCGTTGACGTCATCCAGGTTCGCGGCCGGCGGCGGGACGATCTTCGCTGACGACATCTGCGGTCTCCGTTGAATTCCGATCCCTAGACCGCCGCGCCGGAATTGCCGAAGCGTTGGGCAATTATGTCCGCTGGGCGGCTACACGTCTTCCACCGATGGCGCGGCGTCCGGAGGAATGAAACGCTTCCCCGAATTGCGCCGATGACCGATCGGCGAGCCGGAGGCCAACATGGACATTCAGGTCAAGCAACGCGGACGGGCGTCTATCGACTTCCTGCTGTCCATCGGCCGCGCCACCGGCAAGCTCGAGCCGACGCTGGCGGCGGAGATGTCCGAGGCCGGGATCACCGAAGAGACGCTGGCCGACGACCTCGACGTGCGCCTCGTCCAGGTGGAGCGGGCGATGGCCGACTCCCTCGCCTACCGCGCCAAGGCTGTCCTCGGCGAGTGGTACGCCGTGAACCATGGCCTGATCGCCCGCGAGGCCTTCGAGGAAATCGAAGCGGACATCGCGCCCGAGATGGAAGCGCTGGCCTCGGGCCCGACAACGATCGAGACCGTCGCGCACTTCGCCTATCCCGACTACATGCGCGACGTATGGATCCACCGCACGCACGGCGGATGGGACGGTCATCCTCACCAGGGCCTCATCCACGCCGAGTTCATCCACAAGCGGGTCATCAACCAGAGCTTCGGCGGCGACATCTTCGGCCAGCGCCGGGCGGTGCTGGAACACCTGCCCCGCAGGGATTACCGCAACATCTTCGAGATCGGGGTGTCTTCAGGCTTCCACACCGTGGCCCTGGCCGAGGCCTTTCCGGACGCGCGCATTTCGGGCTGCGACTTCTCGCGGCCGATGCTCGAGCAGGCCCGGCGCATGGGCAACGAGCGCCAGATGGCGTGGACGCTCTACGTCGCCTGCGGCGAGGACACCGGGTTGCCGACCGCCTCGTTCGATCTCGTCTCCTCCTTCATCGTCCTGCACGAGCTGCCGGCCGACGCCATCCGCGCCGTGTTCGCGGAGGCCTATCGCCTGCTTGAGCCCGGCGGCACGATGATGATGACGGACGTGCCGCCCTACAGCGAGCATTCCAAGATGACCGTCTGGCGCTTCGACCGGGCGGGAGTCCTGGGTGGCGAGCCCTACTGGCGGGAGTCCAGCCTGGTGGACACCGTCGCGTTGGCCAGGGAGGTCGGCTTCGAGACCGTCAAGGCGGTGAAGCTGCCGACCGGCAACTACTGGATGACGATCGCCGAGAAGGCGCGCTGAGCGCCTGGGTCTCCGCTTGATCCGTCGTCAGCGGCCCCTGGCGGCGAGGTCGCGCAGCACCATGTTGGGCAGGACGGTGTTGTCCCACTCCGGCGATTTCGGCGGCGGGCCGCCCATCCTCAGGATCACAAGCCGCTGCGACGGCACGATGTAGACCACCTGGTTCGAATTGCCGTCGAACAGGAAGATATCGTCAGTCGCATAGGGCTCGCTGTGCAGGACGCCGCCAGCCTTGCGATCCGGCGGACCAAAGCCCCGGCGCTCGGTGTAGGGGCCTGGCGCCCAGACTCCGAGGCCGTAGTAGGGATTGGCTGCGGTGCCCTGCCTCATCTCGGCGACAAAGCCGGTCGGCAGGAGGCGGTCCTTCTCCCAGACGCCATCGTCCATCAGCAGCAGAGCCAGCCGCAGCCATGTCTCCGCCGGCAACAGGATGCAGCAGCCGGAGTGCGCCAGGCCACCCGGGCGATCGACCCAGACATCTCCGCCGGTCGCGCCCAAGGGCCTCAGGACCTCTTTGCTGAGGAAGTCACCGTAGCGCATGCCCGTGGCGCGCTCGACGAGGACCGCCACGAGGTCAGCCGTGGCGTTGGCGTAGTTGTAGGCCTCACCCGGCTCATGGGTCAGCGGGTACTCGTTGACAATGATCTGGTCGTGCCGCGGATGCAGATAGGCGCGGCTCCAGATGTTCCCGGGATCCGGGCTGGCGTTCTGCGCCAGAAAGCCGGCGCGCATGTCGAGCAGGTGCCGCACCAAGACCTTGTCCTTCGGTGTGCCCCGCCATTCGGTTATGAAGTCGGCCACCGGCTGGTCGAGGGATTTGATCTTGCCCAACGCGATGGCGCGGCCCACCGCGATCGTCGAAAGCGGCTTGGCCATCGATCTGGAGACCAGCGGCGTCGTCGCGTCGGTCTCCCCGAAGTACGCCGAGAGCTCCATCCCGTCGCCTCGCCAGATCAGCAACGCCGTGGAGTTATTGGCCTCCGCATAAGCCTTCGCGCGGGCGCGGACGGCTGGCGATATGAGGGGCGCACGGGACTTTGGCAACGCTTTCGACCGGCGCGCTCCCGGCACGGCTTCCAGCGTGTCGTAAGCTTCCCGCGCGCTGCCGCCGGATTCGTGGAATCGCTTCAGATACAGGGCTTCGTCGGCGTCGCGGGGCTGGGCGACAGCCCCGCTGGCCAGGGTCAGAGACGCGGCCGTCGCGGCGAGCGCGCGGTCGCGCCAGAACGGGCGTGGACGGCGGTCGGACGCACTCATAGCAAGCCTCGGATCAGGGTGTTTGGCAGGGCGGAGTCTTCCCAGTCCCAGCTGGGCGTCCCGATGCGCACGACGACGAGCTTCAGGCTTGGCGACACGTAGGCCCGCTGCCCTCCTGCCCCGTCGAACAGAAGCATGTCGGGAGCGAGGTAGGGCTCGCGACAGGGGACCGTCGCCGGCGTCCGTGGTCCGTAGGACCGCAGTTTCGTCCACGGCGAACCGAGCCAGAGATGCAGGCCATAGTTCGGATTGGCGGCCGACGGCGTCGCCATGCGCCTGACCCAGGAGGCCGGCGCCACCTGGCGTCCTTCGTAGCGACCTTCGTCGGCGAACAGGATCGCCAGCCGCAGCCAGTCGCGCGCACAGGCGTCGAGACCCGCGAAATACCGAGGCTGCCCGCCTTCCGCCTCGAGGTTCAGGGTTGCCGGCGATTGCCGAAGCGGCGCCCAGAGGCCGGCCTGGAGGAAGTCGGCATACCCGCCCCTGCCCGCGCGCTTCAGCGCCGCATGCAGCGCCGCCCCTGCGATCTGGGAATTGACGTTTGCGTATTCGAACTCCTGGCCCGGCGGGCGCGCCAAGGGCGTCGCCAGCGCAGTTGCGGTGGCCCGCGACCCTGTCGCCATTTCCACCGCCTGAGGCTCGCCTCGGCCGAGTGAATACAATGTCAGGCCGCTGCGCATCTCCAGCAGCTGGCGCAGGGTGATCGCACCGCGCGGATCTCGCGACCATTCCTCCAGGTAGGCTCCGACCGGCGTGTCGAGCGACGCGATCACGCCCTGGTCGATGGCCAGCCCGAACATCAGGCCCAGGACTGACTTCGCCATCGAGAAGGTTGGGAGCCGCGTGTCAGCGTCGACACCCTCCGCGTAGGTCTCATGGAACAGGGCTCCATCCTTCCACGCCAGAAGCGCGCGGCCGCCGAAGTGATCGGAGATGGCCTGCGCATCGGCGAGGGCCGTCTGGGAGACGACGGGACGCGACGCCCGGGCGATATCCCCGCCTCCGCCTCCGGGCATCGTGATGGTCGCGGCCTGCGCCGAGGATCCCGCAAAGACGGCGGCCGCGCCGCCCGCCAAAAGCGCTCGCCGCGGGATCGCGAAGCCCGAAGCACCGCGCGCACAGTCGGGTCCGTTCGAGGGCGCGAGGCGATATGCCGTCATGTGTCCACGGGCTCTGAAGTCACTTCTGCTGCACCACGCAGGATGGAGGAAGACTATGCACGGCGCGGAATTGGGCGACGCCCCATCCACCTCCATCCTCGCTGTGTGGATACGCCGGGCGCCTCTGGACGCCAGCTGTACGCCAGGCGGTCATTCTCACGCCGCTGCGTTGACCCACCGCGCGCGTCCAATCAGCCTGATCCGTATCGTACCTGCAAGACGAGCCCGCAATGCCGAATCCCGATGTCGCAACTTCCGTCGATCCCTCAGAATTCCGGCGGGTGCTCGGCCACTTCTGCTCCGGCCTGACAATCGTGGCGGCTTCCCACGGTGGCGAGCCCATCGGGATGACCTGCCAGAGCTTCACCAGCCTGTCGCTGGATCCGCCGCTTGTCGGGTTCTCCCCGGCGAAGACCTCGACCACCTATCCGCAGATCCGCGCCAGCGGCGGGTTCTGCATCAACGTCCTCGCCGACCGTCAGGAAGACCTCGCGCTGAGCTTCAGCTCCCGGACAGGCGATCGCTGGTCCGACATCGACTGGTCGGCAGGCCCGTCAGGAAACCCCCGGATCGCCGGTGTCGTCGCCTGGATAGACTGCGACCTGGAGGCCGAGCACGAAGTCGGAGACCACTATCTCGTCGTGGGTCGGGTCAAGGCTCTGAGCGCGGCGACTACGCGGCCGCTGCTCTACTTCCAGAGCGGATTCCATCGGCTCGCCACCCCGGCTCAGGGCGTCTAGCAGGCCACGCCGGGACTAGAGAACCTTGCAGGCTTCGTCGAAGCTGAGGCGCGGCAAGCGCGAGAAGACGCCCGCCGGATCGCCATGTCCAAGGCTGCAGATGAAGTTGGTCGCCCAGGTGGCGCCGGGGAAGAACTCGAGATCGACCGCCGCCTGGTCGAAGCCAGACATTGGCCCGCAGTCGAGCCCGATGGCCCGGGCGGCCATCATCATATAGGCAGCCTGTAACGAACCATTCCGGAAGGCGGTCGACTCCGCCATCTCGGGGTCAGCGAACCAGTGACGAGCGCCGGGATTGTGCGGGAAGAGCGCCGGCAGGTTGTCGGCGAAAGCGCGATCATAGGCGAAGATGACGCAGACCGGCGCAGTCAGCACCTTCTCCCGATTGGCGTTGGAAACGTGCTGCGCGAGCCGCGCCTTCGCGTCCGCGGTCTTGAGGAACACGAACCGCCCAGGTGAGCAGTTGGCCGACGTCGGTCCCCATTTGGTCAGTGCGTGCAACTGCTCGAGTTGATCGTCCGACACCTCGAGATCACGCCACTTGTTGTGGCTGCGCGCCTCGCGGAAGAGAAGGTCCAGGGCCGGTTCCGACAGCGACTGTTCGGGAGCCTTCGGGGGCGAGGTATCCTCGGTCATCAATCCACCAGCATCCGCACGACGACAACGGCGCTCGAGGCCGCGAGGGGCGCTGCCTACATGGCAGGCGCCGCGCCTGGAACCATCGCAAAACTAATAACCTGTCGAAGGAAGGCTCGAAACGAACCCGCGGGGCCCGGATGCCCGATGGTAGGCTGAGCGCCATGCGTATCCGCGTCGCGGACACTCGCGCGCGGGTGACGGCTGCGGATCCCGCGATCCGGCACGCTGCCGCCGGGCCGAGGTCCGTGTGTGCGGCAGTTCCCGGGACGACCAGATGACTTACACCCTGTCCATCAACGGCAAATCGGAAGCCGTCGACGTCGATGGTGAAACACCGCTTCTGTGGGTGCTGCGCGACCTGCTGCTGCTGAACGGAACGAAATTCGGCTGTGGCGTCGGGATGTGCGGCGCCTGCACCGTGCAGGTGGACGGAGAGGCGCAACGAGCCTGTCTCACACCCGTCTCCAGTCTCGGATCCTCCCGCGTGACCACCATTGAGGCCATCGGCAAGACGGCTATCGGAGCCAAGGTCCAGGCGGCCTGGCTGGAGCTCGACGTCGTCCAGTGCGGCTACTGCCAGTCCGGTCAGATCATGTCGGCGGCGAGCCTGCTCGCGGCGACGCCCAAGCCCACCGACGAGGACATCGACGCGGTGATGGCTGGCAACATCTGTCGCTGCGGCACCTACCCGCGCATTCGGGCCGCGATCCACAAGGCGGCTGGCCAATGACCGCCGCGCTGGATCGCCGCGCCCTGCTCCGCGGCGCCATCGCGCTCGGTGGCGCGCTGATCGTGCCGGTCGCCGGCGCCCGGGCTCAGGACGCGACGACCGCCGGGGCCTTCCAGCCCAGCGCCTTCATCCGCATCGACAAGGATGATGTCGCCACTATCTTCCTGCCGAAGTCAGAGATGGGCCAAGGCATCAACACCTCGATCCCGATGATCGTGGCCGAGGAGCTCGACCTGGATCTGGACCGCGTCAAGGTCGCCTTTGCACCGCCTGGAACGACGGGGAAGATCTGGCAGTCGACCGGCGGCTCGAACTCCACCCAGTCCACGACCGCGCCGCTGCAGGACGCCGGCGCCAAGGCGCGGGCCATGCTGGTCCAGGCCGCTGCCGCCCGCTGGGGCGTCCCGCCGGAAGCCTGCGCCACGAAGGACGGCAAGGTGCTGCACGCGCCCAGTCGCCGCGCCCTTGCTTACGGCGAGCTGGTCGAGGCGGCCGCGCGCCTGCCCGTTCCGGAGACGGCAAAGCCAAAGGCTCCCCAGGACTATCGGCTGGTGGGCAAGCCTCGTCGCCGCCTGGACGCGGCCTCCAAGGTCGACGGCTCGGCTGTGTTCGGGATCGACGCCGCCCCCGCCGGCGTGAAGGTCGCGGCCATCATCGGCTGCCCAGTGATCGGCGGCACGCTGCGCGACGTCGACGCGGCTCCCGCGCTGGCGATCAAGGGCGTCCGCAAGGTCGTCAAACTGGAGGCCGCCGTGGCGGTCATCGCTGACCACACCGGCGCCGCCAGAGCGGCTCTGACCGCGCTGGCGCCGGAGTGGAACCTGGGCCCCAACGCCGACCAGAGCCACGACGACATCGTCGCCGCGCTGCGAGATGCTTCCCTGTCTCCCGGATTGGTCGCCCATGAGACGGGCGACGCCAATGCGGCGATCGCGAGCGCGGCGAAAAGGGTCGAGGCGGTCTACGAGATGCCGTTCTTGGCCCACGCGCCGATGGAGCCGATCAACTGCACCGCTCATGTCACCAAGGGCGGCTGCGACGTGTGGATCGGCCACCAGTCTCCCGTTCAGGCCCGCGAGGCCGCGGCCAAGGCCAGCGGCTTGCCCGTCGAGAAGGTCACCCTGCACAACCACGTCATGGGCGGCGGCTTCGGCCGCAAGGTCGAAGTGGACATGGTCGACCAGGCGGTGCGGATCGCCATGACCGTGGACTACCCGGTCAAGCTGATCTGGAGCCGCGAGGAGGACATCCAGCAGGACTTCTATCGCCCCTTCTATGTCGACCGGCTCGCCGCCGGGCTCGACGCGGCTGGCAAGCCTGTCGGCTGGACGCACCGGATCACCGGATCCTCGCTCATCGGCCGAACCTTCCCGAGCTTCCTCGAGACGTCCAAGGGCGTGGACGTCGACGCCACCGAAGGGTCGAAGACCAACTACGCCCTGCCTGCCCTGCGCATCGAGTATGTGCGCAAGGAGACGGCCGTTCGAACCGGCTTCTGGCGAGGCGTCGGCGCGACCCACAACAGCTTCGTCACCGAGAGCTTCATTGACGAATGCGCTCATGCCGCCGGGGCCGACCCGGCCGCATACCGCCGGGCGTTGATCGCCGAGCCGCGGCTCCTGGCCGTGCTGGACCTCGCCTGTGAGAAGGCCGGGTGGGGATCGCCCCTGGCCAAGGGCCGGGGCCGCGGGATCAGCGTGCAAAGCACCTGGCACACGATGATGGCCCAGGTCGTCGAGATCGAGGTCGGCGCCGATGGCACGCTCAAGCTTCACCGTGTGGTCTGCGCCGTCGACTGCGGCCAGATGATCAATCCGCAGACCGTGCGCGCGCAATGCGAGGGCGGCATCGTCTTTGGCCTGGGCGCCGCCCTGCGCGAGGAGATCACGATCGCCGAGGGGCGGGTCGTGCAGAGCAATTTCTCCGACTACACCCCCCTGCGCATGAACGAGGTTCCGGTCATCGAGACATACCTGATCGAGAACCATGAGCCATCCGGCGGCATGGGCGAGGCCCCTACCGCCTGTGTTGGACCGGCGCTGACCAATGCCATCTTCGCCGCCACCGGCAAGCGCATCCGCCAGTTGCCGGTGGCGAAGGCCGGCTTCAACCTCGGTTGATTGCGTCATGCGCGTGACCCGCCGTCTGATCCTCGCGTCCACCGCCGCGCTCGCGCCCGGCCTCGCCCGTGGAGCCGTCCACGACGCCCATAGCCTGCGGCTGACGCACGATGGCGGGCGAAGCACGGACTATCGCGTGCTCGCGCCAGGTCGGAGCGGACCGCTCGGCGTGGTGCTGTTCTCTCACGGCGCGGCCTCCGCCAATACGCTCTACGACCGTATCCTCCAGCCTTGGGCAGCGGCGGGGTTCATGGTCATCGCGCCCAACCACGTGGACGCAGCCGGATCGACCGCCCCAAAGGTTGCGGCTGCCGAGCTGTGGCGAACCCGGGTTCAGGACCTGACCGCCCCGCTGCTCCAGCGTGCGCCATTCGAGGCCTTCGCGACGGGACTCGGCGCCAAGCTCGACTGGCGAAAGACGTGCGCCGCCGGCCACTCCTTCGGCGCGGCGGTCGCCCAGTCGCTGGCCGGCGCGAGGATGGAGGGCATCGCCGCAGGCAGCGTCGCTCATGCCGGCGTCGCCAGCGTCCTGTGCCTCTCGCCGCCAGGCCCGCGTCCGAACTTCGTGTCGGCGAACACCTGGGCCCCGGTCACCATTCCGGCTCTGTTGCAGACCGGGGACGCGGACATCCTCCCCGGCTTCATCGACGACTGGCGGGCGCACAAGCAGGGCTTCGAGGATCAGCCCGGACGAGCACGATGGCTGATCGTGGGATCAGGGGTGGACCATTATTTCGGCGGGCTCATCTGCCGGCTGGACGATGGCCCCAAGGCGACGGCGCAGGCGCCCGCCCTGGCGGCGACCACTCACATCACCACGGACTTCCTGCTGGCCTACGGGCGAGGCGACAGGCTGGCGCTCGGGCGGCTGGGCAAGGCCGCGCGCGCGCGCGCGGACTCGCCGGTCCTCTCGCTCACCCGCGTCTGAGCGACTAGCCGCCGCCGATCAGACCCAGCAGGTGGTCGTCCGATGTCGCCTGGAG
>JAZJXN010000210.1:0-3654 GCA_040390885.1 Pseudomonadota bacterium
CGCCGCCGGGGCCGGGCTCGCCGATTCGCCTGCGGGCGATGATCGGGCCGCCGCCGCCGCCGGCCAGTCCGGGCGCCTACGACTTCGCGCGCGACGCCTTCTACGACCGCGTCGGCGGGGTCGGATTCTCGCTGGGCGAGCCGGCGGACACGGCGCTGCCGCGCGCACCCTGGCGGCTGCGCGCGGTCATGGCGATCAACCGCACGCGCTGGTCGCTGGCGGAGCGGATCGTCGCGCGGATGGGGCGGGAGACCGGCGGCATAGCCGCGGCCATGACCACCGGTCACGAGGCCTGGATCAGCCGGGAGCAGACCGACGCCATGCGCGCCTCGGGCCTGGCCCACATCCTGTCGATCAGCGGGCTGCACATGGCGATCGTCGGCGGCTTCGTGTTCGCGGCGGTGCGGCTGCTGATCGCGCTCTCGCCCTGGCTGGCGCTGCGCGTCCCGGGCAAGAAGGTCGCCGCCGTCGCCGGCCTGGCCGCCATCGCGACCTATCTGGTCATCAGCGGCGGGCCGCCGCCGGCCGAGCGGGCGGCGATCACCTTCGGCGTGGCCTTCCTCGCCATCCTCGCCGACCGCCAGGCCATCAGCCTGCGGGCCCTGGCCGTGGCCGCCCTGGTGATCCTCGCGGCCCAGCCGGAAGCGGCCTGTTCGCCGGGCTTCCAGATGTCGTTCGCGGCGACCACGGCGCTGGTGGCGCTGGGCGAGGCCTGGCCGCGCGCGGTGAAGGAGATCGACACGCCCTGGTGGATCCGCGCGCCCCAGGCCGCCGTGGTCTGGCTGTTGGCGGCCATCGCCGCCAGCTTTGTCGCGGGGCTCGCCACCGGGCCGTTCGCCATGCACCACTTCAACCGCGTGGCCAGCTATGGTCTCGTCGCCAACCTGATCGTCTCGCCGTTGTCGAGCTTCGTGATCATGCCGTTCCTGGCGCTCGGCGCCGCCCTGGAGCCGCTGGGGCTGGGCGGGCCGTTCCTGACCGTGGCCGGCTGGGGCATCGCGGGCATGGTCGCGGTGGGAGCGGGCGTCGCCGCCCAGCCGGGGTCGCTGGTCACGGTCCCCAGCGCCCCTGGCGCGGCCCTGCCGATCGCCTTCCTGGGCGTGATGATCCTCTGCCTGTGGCAAGGCCGCCTGCGCTGGCTCGGCGCGCCGCTGGCGCTGGCGGTGCTGCTCTGGCCGCGGCCCCCGGGCCCGGACGTCTGGATCGCCTCGGACGGCGCGGCGGCGGCCGTCCGCGAGGGCAGGGAGGCCGTTCTGCTGCGGCCGGAGGCGCGGCGATTCGCGGCCGACCTCTGGGCGCGGCGGCGCGGGCTGACGGTTGCAGACGACGAGGCGGCCGCCGAAGCGACCCGCGACCGGCGATTCGACTGTGATCGCTTCGCCTGCCGGCCGCGGGGCGACCCGGACGTGGCGCTCTGGGCCGGCAAGAAGCCGCCGAAGCCTGACGAATTCGAAGAGCTCTGCGCGCCGGGCCGACTGGTGATCCTGCGCTCGCCCGCCCCGCCGCGCGGCTGCGAGGACGCTTACCTGCTCGCTTCCGACGACTTCGCGCGGGGCGGTGCGGCCGAGCTGTGGCGGACGGATGGCGGCTGGAAGGCACGCTGGGCGCAGGACCTGCGCGGCGAACGGCCGTGGACGCGGTGAGCTGCGACGCGTTGCGTGGTTCGAGACGCGGCTTCGCCGCTCCTCACCATGACTAGCTTTGTAAAGGCCCACCCACCTCAGTCATCCTGAAAAGCGAGCCTCAGGCGAGCGTCTCGAAGGACGCAGGGCCCGTCCCGATCTCAGTGGTACTTGCGGATAAGCCCGACCAGCTTGCCCTGCACCTCGACCTGGTCAGGACCGTAGACGCGCGTCTGGTACTTCGGGTTGGCGGCCTCGAGCGCGATGCTCGCGCCCTTCTTGCGCAGGCGCTTGAGGGTGGCTTCCTCGCCCTCGACCAGGGCGACGACGATCTCGCCGCTGTGGGCGGTGTCGGTCTTGCGGATCAGAACAAAGTCGCCGTCGAGAATGCCGGCCTCGATCATCGAGTCGCCCTGGACCTCGAGCACATAGTGCTCGCCCGCGCCGAGCATGCTCTCCGACACCAGCATGCGGTCGCGTTCGACCTGCAGCGCCTCGATCGGCGAACCGGCCGCGATACGGCCGAGAACGGGGATTTCGCGAACGTCGTTGGCTACGAACGGCGCGCCCGAGGGGGCCGAGCCCTTGTCGCCGGTCACCACCTGCGGCTTGAAGGCCTGGCGTCCGCCGGCCGGAGCCGCGGTCGTCGCCTGCTGCGGCAGCTTGGTCACTTCCAGGGCCCGCGCCCGGTGGGGAAGGCGGCGCAGGAAGCCGCGCTCCTCGAGGGCAGTGATCAGCCGGTGGATGCCCGACTTGGAGGCCAGGTCGAGCGCCTCCTTCATCTCGTCGAACGACGGAGACACGCCGGTCTCCTTGATCCGTTCGTGGATGAACATCAGGAGTTCGTGCTGTTTGCGCGTGAGCATCCGTCGCCTCGTCAACCCGAATCTGTCGCGGAACAAACCGCCAACTTCGATAAATGTTCTCTAGGTGTTCTTCGTTAACGTCAAGTGAAAGCTCCGGGCGTTGCTGAAGCGTCGAATGTCGGGCGCCGCACACAGGAACAGAGCCTGCGACCGACCGTTCTCGCAGCCGTGGAATTCCTCCAGCCAGGCTGCTCCCGATGTCGTTCACCCAGCTCCAGACGCCGCTTCCGATGACCGTGGAAGGGAAGGGCGGCGGTCTCGCCGTCGCCGTGATCGACTATGGTCCCGAGCACAACCTGATCTGGGTCGTGGCGCTCGACGACAGCGGCGAGATCTGGTGCGCGCCCAATCCAAAGGTGCGGATGCAATCCAACTGGACGATGGGCCGCTCGCTCAAGGCCGCGGGCAAGATCGAATCGCTGCGGCCGGCGGCGGTGAACGGCGGCTAGCTCCGTCACCGTATCCTGGACGACGGCGGAGACCGCCCATCCGTGGGTGACCATCGCCAACGTCGAGTCGGAGTAGGCGCGGCCGCGCGCGAGGTCCTGCGGATCGGCGAGCCGGCGCGGGCGACCATCGACCATCTCAAGGCGCTGACGCCGGAGGCGCTCTCGTCTTGTGATCCGTTGCCGGCCTTGGCCGGGGAAGCGGGATCTATGAACCCAGCAACGCCCGCGTCGCCGCTTCGACGTCCGCCTGCCGCATCAGGCTTTCGCCGACCAGCATGGCCTTGGCGCCGGAGCCTTCCAGCCGCGCGGCGTCGGCGGCGGTGAACAGGCCGCTCTCGGTGACCAGCAAGGCGCTCCTGGGGGCCCGCGCCGCGAGCCGCTCGGTGATGCCCAGATCGACGGTGAAGGTCTTCAGGTCGCGGTTGTTGACGCCGACAAGGCCGGCGCCCTTGAGGTCAGGCTCACGTCGCTGGAAGGCGAGCGCGACGACGAGAAGTTCGAGGCCGCGTTCACGGCCGCCACGACGAAGGTGATGGCGACGGGCCTCCACTGTGTCGTCCATGGGGCCGCGCCCGACGACGCCGCGGTCGCGAACGCCAGATCCATCGCGCCCGGCTCCTCGGGGTTCGGGAACGCCACCGTCGGGAAGTCGGGATCCGGGTTCGCCTGCTCGGGCACGACGTGGCCGCGCTGGCGCACGAGCCGCTGCTCGGCCAT
>JAZJXN010000211.1:0-11520 GCA_040390885.1 Pseudomonadota bacterium
GAGGTGCCGCCCACGGCGTCGGCGACCACATAGACCTCATAACCTTCCTGGATCGCGTCGAGCGCGGGGAAGATCAGGCAGGCTTCGGTCCACAGGGCGGTCATGATCAGCTTGCGGCGTCCGAGCGCCTTGACCGCGTCCTTGAAGCCGGTGTCCTCCCAGCTGTTGATGGAGGTCCGGTCGTAGGTGGGCAGATGGCCGATGACGTCCTGGAGCTCCTGGATCGGCGGCTTGTTGCGACCCGTCTGGACGTTGACCGTCGAGTGGATGATCGGGACGTTGTAGTTAAGCGCCGCCTTGGTGGTGCTCACGATGTTGAACACCAGCTCCTCCCGCGACATCGACCGGATCGAGGAGACCTGGATGGGCTGGTAGTCGATGATGATGAGGGCTGAGTTCTCGGGGGTGAGAAGGTGGTCGGTCTGGGGGTTGCGGATTTGTTCGCTGGCCATGGGGAGATCCTTCTTTCGATTGAACGTCTTACGCCGGAGTTGGGCCGAGGCCCCTGGATCGAGTGGACGGCTGAGCGCGCGCCGCGCCACAGGAATGGGAGGCCGGGATCGCAGTCGGATCCGGCCCCGCGATCACGCTGCGGCCGTGACGAAACGGCCGTTGTTGAAGTCATCGACGGCCTGACGGATTTCCGCGTCGGTGTTCATCACGAAGGGTCCGTAGCCGACGATCGGCTCATCGATTGGCTCCCCCGTCAGGACGAGCAGCCGGGACGCTGCGACGGCGCGGACATCGACGGAGCCGCCATCACGGGCGAACAGCACCACCTCCGCCTCTTCGGCGTCGTGGTCGGACTCGATCGCCACACGGCCCGTGAGCACCACGATCATGGCGGTGTGGCCTTCGGGCAAATCGAGCGTCAGGTCCGCTTCCGCCTCGAGGCTGAGGTCCCAGACGTTGACTGGGGTGAAGGTCTTGGCGGGCCCTCTGGCGCCGAGATATTCGCCCGCGATGACCCGTGCCTTGCCCGTCCCGCGGGGAAGCGAGACGACGGGAATGTCGGCCTTCAAAATGCCCTGGTAGCCTCCGGGCGCCATCTTGTCCCTGGCGGGCAGATTGACCCACAGCTGCACCATCCGGAACGTTCCGCCGGCCTTGGCGAATGCGGGCGAATGGTATTCCTCGTGAAGGATCCCGCCCGCGGCGGTCATCCACTGGACATCGCCGGGGCCGATCACGCCGCCGTTTCCGGTGGAGTCGCGATGCTCGACCTCGCCCTCATAGACGAGGGTGACTGTCTCGAACCCGCGGTGGGGATGTTCGCCAACGCCGCGACGCTGTGTCGTCGGTTCGAAACGGTGCGGTCCGGCGTAGTCGAGCAGCAGGAACGGGCTGACCTGGGCGCCGAGCGCGTCATATGAAAAGAGCGAGCGGACAGGAAAACCGTCGCCGACCCAATGCTGCCGATTGGAGCCATACCGGCCCAGAATCTTCCTGGCCACCCCGTCCTCCGAGTGCATGTTGCGACGCCGTGGGGCGATGCCAGGGAGTTACCAGCGCAACGATGCGATAGAAAGATTGCCAGAGGGCGACGCAACGTCCTAACAGAAGGACGATGCGCGACCTCAATGATCTTCAGTATTTCGCCGCCGTCGTCGAACACGGCGGCTTCTCCCAGGCGGGGCGCGTGCTCGGGATCCAGAAATCCCGGTTGAGCCGCCGCGTGCTGCACCTTGAGGAGCGGCTTGGCGTTCGCCTGCTCAACCGGTCCTCGCGCCGGTTTTCCGTGACCGAGATCGGGCGGGAGTTCTACCAGCGCTGCGTGGCCATGCTCGTCGAAGCCGAGGCGGCCGAACAGATCGTCGCCGAAGTGCAGGCCGAGCCACGCGGGGTTGTTCGCATGAGCTGCCCCACGGCGCTGCTCTCCTTCCAGTTCGGAGCCCTGATCGCGCGGTTCATGACGCAGAACACCGGCATCCAGGTGCTTTTGGAGAGCACAAATCGTCGCGTCGATGTGATCGCGGAAGGGCTCGATCTGGCGATCCGGGTGCGGTTCCCTCCCCTGGATCCGACCGACCTCGTCATGCGGCGGCTCGACGAAAGCAGCCAGTGCTTGGTGGCCTCACCCGGCCTGATCGGCGGTACGTCGCCGTCCCTCGTCACCCTGCACGACCTGCCCAGCCTTGATCTTGGGCCGCCGCGCCGGGAACACACCTGGAGACTGCATCATGGCGATGGCCAGGTCGCGGTCGTTCCGCATTCCCCCCGCCTCATCACCGACGATATGTCGGTCCTGCGTGATGCAGCAATCGCGGGCGTCGGCGCCGTGCAGCTGCCGACCATCTTCATCTGGGACGATGTCAGGGCGGGCCGGCTGGTCAACGTCATCCCGGACTGGCGCCCCCAATCCGGGATCGTCCACGCCGTCTTCCCCTCGCGCCGGGGCCTTCTGCCGTCCGTCCGTACACTGCTGGACTTCCTCGCCCATGAATGCGCGATCGAGCGCCTTCAGGCCAACACGATCGTTCCGCCCATCGACCCGGCACAGGCAGGCGGGTAACCGGCCCCGACAGTGGTCACGATGCGCATCGCAACCTCAAGAAGCGACGGTCGACTGCCCGATCCTGAGGCGCCCGACTTGCTGTCAAGCGCGCTTCTGCGAGCCGGTCTGCGACCGTGATCGATCCTGCACAAGGCGGGGTTGCGTGATTGTGGGTCCGAGCACGAGGAGGTCCTGGCTCGCTGCGGAGCCGACTTCCGGCTGCCCGCTTTCCACCCATTGCCGACCTTCGCGCAGTCCGCTTTTTGGCCACCGAGGCCGTCAGCGGATGCGGCCCCGCCCCCTCACGTCACCCGCGCGATGACCGCCAGTGTAAACGCCGTGATCCCGGCGACGATGGCGCTCGACAGGAACAGCAGCACGCCGATGCTGATCGCGGCCATGATCCCGCCGAAGGCGCCGAGCAGGCCGTCGCGCTCGGCGATGCCGAGGCCGAAGGCGGCGATGGCGAGCGCCGGCAGCATGTTGCCGAACGGGATCGGCAGGAAGACGATGATCGCCAGGATCAGGCAGATCAGGCCCGTCACCCCGTCGAGCCAGCGATTGTAGAGGAAGGTCAGCCGCGGTCGCAGCCGGCGCTCCAGCCAGTTCAGATAGGGCGACAGCTTCTCCATCAGCGCGGCGAAGTCGGTCCGGCTCATGGTCCGGTCGACGAGCACGCTGGGCAGCCACAGCGTGCGGCGGCCGACCATCAGCTGGGCGGTGATGAACAGCAGCGGCGCGCCGAGGATGGCCGAGACGCCCGGCGGCATCGGCAGCGCCACCGGCGCCGCGAACACGAACATCAGCGCCCCGAAGGCGCGGTCGCCAAACGCCTCGAGCACATCGCGCACCGACACGGTCTTGCGCTTCACCGACGCGATTCCGGCGAGGATCTCGGAGATCCGGGGGGCGTGGTTGACGTCTGACATTCTCGGGAGAAGCCCTTACAAGCTTCGCCCCGTCAGGTCAGCCTCGAAAAGGGGGCCTCAGACGCGCCCGACCACCGGCAGCAGCGCGCCGGTGACGCCGCTGGCCGGCTCCGAGGCCAGCCACAGGATCGCCTGGGCGACCTCCTCGGCGCTCACCCAGGTTCCGAAGTCGGCGTCCGGCATGTCCTTGCGGTTCTCCGGGGTGTCGATGATCGAGGGCAGCACCGCGTTGACCGTGACCCGGCCCTTCAGTTCCTCGGCCAGGCTCTCGGTCAGGCGATGGACGCCAGCCTTGGAGGCGGCATAGGCGCCCATGCCGGCCGCCGCCTTGACCGCGCCGTTGGCGCCGACGTTGACGATCCGGCCGGCCTTGGAGGCGAGCAGATGCGGCAGCGCCGCCTTGGACGCGGTCGCGTTGGTCAGGGTGTTGATCGCGTACAGCTTGCCCCAGGCCTCGAGGTCGCCGTCCTCCAGCGTCTGCCAGCGGAAGCCGCCGGCGACATTGACGAGCGCGTCGAGTCCGCCGAGCCGGTCGGCGATCTCGGTGAAGGCGTCGGTCGCCGCCGCCGCCGAGGTCAGGTCGACCCCGCCCAGCGCCAGCACGCCTTCGGCCAGGCCGGCCGGCGCCGGGGCCATGTCGATCAGCGCCACCCGCGCGCCCGAGGCCAGGGCCGCCCTGGCGACGGCCGAGCCGAGCACGCCGAAGCCGCCGGTGATCGCGAAAGTCCTGCCGGTCATGAGGGGTCCTTGAAAAGCGCTAGGGCTGCAGTTCGGTGTGGATGTCCGCTCCGGCCAGCAGGGTCAAGGTCACCGGCGTGCGTTCGGCGATATCGGCTAGCCGCGCCCGCTGGGTCTCGTCGAGGTCGCCGTCGAGCCAGATCTTGCGCGTGATCTTCGAGCGGTCGTCTTCCTTGTGGTGGGCGAGGTCGATGGTCACCTCCTCCAGCGCCCAGCCCTTGCGCACCGCGTACATGCGCAGGGTGATGGCGGTGCAGGCGCCGAGGCTGGCGAGCAGCAGGTCGTAGGGCGCCGGCCCCGCGTCCGCCCCGCCGAGCGCGGCCGGCTCGTCGGCCATCAGCCCGTGGCTGCCGGTGGTGATCGCGGTCGCCCACTGCGGACCGCTGCTGGCGACATGGGCCTTGGCCATGGAGTTCTCCAAACAGGTCGAGGCGGAGAGCTTAGCGCCCTGCCCGTCCCGCGGCTATTTCCAGTAGTCGAGGAACTTGCGCGCGAAGAGCACCGGCTCGGCCCGGGTCGCGTTGAGCGCGTCGAGCCTGGCCTCGGTCAGGTCCGGATCCTCGCGGAACCACAGCCACAGCCGCGCCTCGACGTCGTACAGCGACGAGCGGTAGCCCCAGGCCTCGAACAGCCGCGAGGCGGCTGCGTTGGAGAAGAAGGCCGTGTGGGGCGGCTGCAGATAGAACCAGTCGGGATCGCCGGGCACCGTCTCGCGGATCAGGGTGTGCACCGCATGGACGCCGGTCGGCGCCACGAGGCGGTCGATGGCGTCCCACTGCTCGCGCCGCAGCAGATGCTCGAACACCGAGGTGGTGATGACCAGGTCGAAGCCGCCCGGCGTCAGCTCGGCCTCGGTCAGGTAGTCGTCGCCGGCCGCCATGTAGGCGTCGTACTTGCAAAGCCGCGGCCCCGACCGCCCCGGCAGCCCCGCCAGCGCCGCCGACAGCGCGCCGTCGCCACAGCCGTAGTCGAGCCAGCGCCCGTCCGGCGGGATCAGCCCCGCCGCCGCAAACCCGGCCAGCGCCCTGGCCTGGGCGGCCAGCCGCTCCTTCCAGCGCGGGTCGAGCGCATTGTCGTCGCCGCCCTGGTAGCTGGCGTGGATCTCGCTGTTCAGCGCCGCCCACCGCGGCTGCGGCATCTCCGCATGGGTCCGCGACAGCACAAAGCCGCAGTCGCCGCAGCGCCAGTAGTCCACCCGGCCCAGCCCGAACGCGGCGAAGGTCTTGCTGAAGTCGAAGGCCATCGCCCCGCGGCAGATCTCGCACCTCATCGGCGCGGCGCCCCGACGGTCGTCGCTCGATCGCTCCTGGTCCACGCATCCTCCTGATCCCCGCCGGCCAGCCTACCCGCCGGGCGCAGCGGGGTCAGCGGGGCAGCAGTTTTCGGGCGCCTTGACGGCGTGTGCTGGTCCGAGCGGCATTGCGCTCAGAGCGCGAAACACCGCCGCTTCGAAACCAAAGCGCCAGCCAGAGTGGCCGAAATCCCTGGAGCGGCCGGGGGGAATCGAACCCCCGACATTCAGCTTGGGAAGCTGACGTTCTACCTCTGAACTACGGCCGCGCTCTCAGGAGCGGCGAACATAGCCAAAGTCGGCGGGGCCGCAAGTCGCGTTGACGCCTCGCCGGGCCCGGCGCACCATCCCTGCAAACAGACGTTGGGAGGACGACGCGATGGCCGACGGTGAACACTGCGAGGAGGCGCGGGCGAAGTTCCACGCCATGACCGAAGGCACCCCGGAAGACTGGGGCGTCATCGCCGGCCACGCCGCCCAGTACGGCCGCGAGCTGCCCGGCCGGATCATCAGCCACCTGAACCTGCTCAAGGGCGACTGCGGCGGCTTCGTCGTCGACCGGCTCGAGCACAGCCTGCAGACCGCCACCCGCGCGTTCCGGGACGGCCGCGACGAGGAGTATGTCGTCTGCGCCCTGCTGCACGACATCGGCGACGTGCTGTGCCCGCGAAACCATCCCGACATCGGCGCGGCGATGGTGTTTCCGTTCGTGTCCGAGGCCAACCACTGGATGGTTCAGCAGCACGGCATCTTCCAGGGCTACTACTTCTTCCACCACCTGGGCCTGGACCGCGACATGCGCGAGCAGTTCCGCGGCCATCCGCACTTCGAATACACGGCCCAGTTCTGCCACCTGTACGATCAGGCCGCGTTCGACCCGACCTACGACTCGATGCCGATCGAGGCGTTCACGCCGATGTTGAACAGGGTGATGTCGACGCCCAAGCGCTCGATCTACCTGCGGCCGAAGGCGGACGCGACCGCCTAGCGCCGACCCGCCTACTGGATCCGCTCGACTTCGAAGCCCCGCGCCTTGAGCTGGGCGACGAGGCCGTCGTCGCCGACCATGTGCAGGGCGCCGACGTTGACCATCGCCACCCCCTGCCCGGCCAGCTCACGCGCCAGCACCGTCACCCAGGCGGCGTTGCGGCGGCGGACGAGGGCGTCGTAGAGCGGCGGCCGCTGCAGCCGCATCTGGTCGAGGATCTCCGGGGCCAGGCGGTCGAGATCGCCGTCGATCCAGGATTTCTGGATCGCCAGCTGGTCCTCGTCCGAGGCGCCGACGGTCTCCAGGCTGTCGTCCAGGAACTGCACCTGCACCGCGGGCGGCAGCTCGGAGAAGAAGCGCAGCTGGGCCTCGGCGGTTTCGAAATAGCGCAGCGTCTTGCCGCCAGCCTTGCCCTCGCGGGTCAGGGTGCTGTCGGCGCCGGCCGACATGGTCAGGCCCGCCTCGATCATCGGCAGCACCTGCACGACCATGGCCGCGGCCCAGGGCTGCATCTGCTCGGCCATCGCCAACAGGGCGGGCTGGTCCTTCAGGGCCGCGCGCAGGGCCGTCATCGTCGCGGGCGGGACCTTGTCGGCGAGCGGGGTCTCGCGATCGACGCCGAACGTCTGCAGCAGCTTGGCGATCTCGTCCGGCGCGATCTCGGCGTCCATCTCGAACCACAGCTGGGCCGAGTCCCGCACGGCGCGGTCGAAGGCGGGGGTGCGCCAGTCGGCCTCGGGCGTCAGCACATGCATGGTGCCGAACAGGTAGAGGGTCGAGTCCGCGTCGCGCACCGCCCAGAACGGCGGCGCGGCGAGGGCGACGCCGGCCGTGGCCAGCGACAGGGCCAGCCCCGCCGCCAGCCGGCGCAGCAACCGCCTAGCCCTCACGCCCAGGGCCGGAAGTGCTTGGACAGCTTCAGACCCTGGCCGAGGTAGTGGGAGCCGCCCTCGCCATACAGCCGCGTCGGCCTCTCGGTGAGCGGCTCATAGACCAGCCGGGCGACGGTCTGGCCGTCCTCGAGCAGGAACGGCGTCTCGCGGCTGCGCACCTCGAGCACGCCCTTGGAGCCCTGCGACAGGGTCTCCTCGACGCCGAAGCCGGGATCGAAGAAGCCGGCGTAGTGAACGCGGAACTCGCCGACGGCCGGATCGATCGGCGTCATCTCGGCGGCTTCCATGACCGGAATCTCGACGTCGTCCTTCGAGGCCAGGATGTAGAACTCGTTGGGGTCGAGCAGCAGCTCGCGCCTTGGCGCCTCGAGCAGCTCCCAGAAGTCGCGCGGGTCGTGGCCGCCCTCGTGGTCGAGATCGATGATGCCGGCGTGGCGGCGGCCGCGGAAGCCGACGACGCCGGTTGAGAGGTCGACGCCGACGTCGCGGGTCGACAGCCGCGCGGGCGTCCCGCGCTTGAGCCGCAGCTGGTTGAGGCGGGTTCCGGCCCGGGCCAGGACCGAGAAGGTCTGCGGCGCGATCTCGACGAACAGCGGGCCGGTGTAGCCCTCCGCGACATCGTCGAAGGCCGCGCCATAGTCGGTCAGCAGCCGCACGAACACATCGACCCGGCCGGTCGAGCTCTTCGGGTTGCCGCGCGCTGCGACCCCGCCCGGCAGCGCCAGATGCTCCTGGATCTCGGCGATGTAGACGCAGCCGCGCTCGAACACCGCCCCCTTGGTCAGGTCGAGCTCGTGCATGGCGACGTCGCGCAGCCGCTCGGCGACGCGCCGGTTGCGCGGCAGGAAGGAGGCCCGCACGCGCCAGGCGCGAACGCCCAGGCGCAGGTCGATGCTGGCCGGCTGGATCTGGTCCACGTCGAAGGGCGTGAGCGATCCGATGGCCTCCTGGGCGACCAGATCCTCGATGGCTTGGCAGGGGAGAATCCCCGCGGAATGAGCGTCGTTCATCACCGGGCATTACTCATGGCCCGGGCGTCTCATGGCAAGGGAGAGAACGCGAAAAGGGGCGGGCGGCCCAGACTTGGTCGCAGCGTTTTCAGGTTTCCGCCCGTGCGTCGGGTTGACCATCGGCCTACCTTTCCTGTTCATGCCGCCCTCTCTTGCAAGAAAGCCGTAGCCATGGCCGAAGACCCCAACAGCTGGGCCGATGCGACCCGCCTGATCCGCGGCGGACTGAACCGCAGCAATTTCGGCGAGACCTCGGAAGCCCTGTTCCTGACGCAGAGCTACGCCTACGAAAGCGCCGGGGCCGCGGACCGCCGGTTCTCCGGCGAGGAACCCGGCTTCGTCTACTCGCGCTACGCCAACCCCACGACCCAGATGTTCGAGGAGCGCCTGGCCCTGCTGGAGGGCGCCGAGCACTGCCGCGCCCTCGCCTCCGGCATGGCCGCGATCCATGTGGCGCTGACCGGACTGCTGGCGGCGGGCGACCATCTCGTCGCCGGTCGGGCCCTGTTCGGCTCCTGCAACTGGATCATCTCCAACTACCTGCCGCGCTTCGGGGTCGAGACCACCTACGTCGACGCCACCGACCTCGACGCCTGGAAGGCGGCGATGCGGCCCAACACCAAGGTCGTGCTGATCGAGACCCCGGCCAATCCGCTGCTCGAGATCACCGACATCGAGGAGGTCGCCAGGATCGCCCACGAGGCCGGCGCCAAGGTGGTGGTCGACAACGTCTTCGGCACGCCGATCTTCCAGAAGCCGCTGCAGCTGGGCGCCGACATCGTCGTCTATTCGGCGACCAAGCACATCGACGGCCAGGGCCGGGTGCTCGGCGGCGCGATCCTCGGCGACAAGGACTTTCTGGAAGAGTCGTACCGCGACATCATCCGCCACACCGGCCCGGCGATCTCGCCGTTCAACGCCTGGATCCTGCTCAAGGGGCTCGAGACGCTGGACCTGCGCGTGCGCCGCCAGACCGAGACGGCGGCGGTGCTGGCCGACCTGATCGGCGACCATGCCAAGGTGAAGAGCGTCCGCTATCCCGGCCGCCAGGACCATCCCCAGGCGCTCATCGCCCGCAAGCAGATGAGCGGCTTCTCAAACCTTCTCGCCTTCGACCTGGGATCGCGCGAGGCGGCCTGGCGTTTCCTTGATGCGCTGGAGATTGTCGACATCTCCAACAACCTCGGAGACGCCAAGTCCATGGCCACCCACCCGTCCACCACCACCCACCGGGCCATGCCCGAGGAGAAGCGGCTGGAGATCGGCCTGACCGAAGGCTACGTGCGGATGTCGGTCGGCCTCGAGGACGTGCGTGACCTGAGCCGCGACATCTCGCGGGCGCTGGACGCCGCCTGAGGACTTCATGACGCGTATCCGACGCCGGGGAACGCCGGACAATCCGGTCTACGAGGCCCGCACCCACGAGATCGTGGTGCGGGTCGCCCCCACCTATCTGCCCGAGGAATCGGACCCGGAGAGTGGCCGCTGGATCTGGTCCTACACGGTCGAGATCGAGAACCACGGGACCGAGACCGTGACGCTGGTCTCGCGCCACTGGATCATCACCGACGCCCGCAACCAGGTCGAGGAGGTCAAGGGCCCCGGCGTGATCGGCGAACAGCCTGTGCTGGGGCCTCGCGAGGCTTTCCGCTACGCCTCCGGCACGCCGCTGCCGACGCCGTCGGGCTCGATGCGCGGGACCTACCAGATGATCACCACGGGCGGCGATCCGTTCGAGGTCGAGATTCCGGAGTTTTCGCTGCACCTGCCCGGAGCGATGCGCCGGGTGAACTAGTCCCGCAGAGCGCGCCGCGCCTGGCCTATCGGACCGCGTCCAGGGACTGGCCCGCCGTCGGCGCCGACTCCGCCGCCTTCGACTCCGCATCCGGCAGGGCGAGCCGGGACAGGAGGAAGATGGCGGCGAGGTTGAGCGCCACCGCGAACGGGATGTGCAGGATGACGAGGTTGTTGACGATCTGAGGGTCGACGGCGCCCGGCACGGCGCGGACGGGGAATCCCACCGCCGAGACGATCGCCCCCGCGGCGAAGGCGCCGCCGCCGACCGCCCATTTGGACAGCACGCCGAAGATAGCGAAGGTCAGCCCCTCGGCGCGCAGGCCGGTACGCTGCGCGACCGAGTCCATGGCGTCGGTCAGCAACGAACTGAGGATGATGGTGGCGGTCAGGGCGCAGGCGACCGACACCAGGAAGATGCCGGTCATGACTGGCAGCAGCGCTGGCGACCCGGGGGCCGGAAACAGCCCCGCGAACTTCAGCGCCGGGGGAACCGCGGTGGTGGCGATCCAGGCGAGGTAGAGCCAGACCATCGCCCGACGCTTGCCGACACGCTCGCTCAGCGGCCGGGCGACGGGCAGCGCGATGACCGCCGCAAGGCCGGCGGCGCCGACGATGACCCCGAGGTCCTGTGGCTTCATGCCCCAGAAGTGCAGGAACTCGTAGCTGGAGAGGCCGTCGTTGGTCCCCTGCCCCAGGCCCATCAGGGCGCCGGCCCCGAGGATCAGCAGCAGTTGGCGGTCGGAGATCGCCGCGCGGCACTCGGCCAGCGCCTCACGCAGGCTCTTGCGCTCGGCCTTCGGCGGCACGTGCAGGTACTTGATCCGGTGGTGGGTCGCCAGGGTCGAGACCAGGATGGTGATCCCGATCACCGCGGCCGCCAGGGTCCCGGCCTCGCCATAGCGCGCGGCGTTGAGCATCCCGGTCGGATTGGCCGCGGTCTCCACCAGGAAGCCGCGGTAGACGGTCAGCCCGAAGGCGCCGGTGCCGATGATGACGAAGAACCACCGCCAAGCTAGCAGGGTGGTTCGATCATGGGTGTTGGTGGCCAGTTCCGGCGCCAGGGCGATCGACGGGATCTCGTAGAACGAGATCGCGACCCGGGCGAGGATCAGGCTCACCACCATGAAGCCCAGCATCATCGGCTGCGACAGGCCCGCCGGCATGTGCCAGACCGCCCAGAACGCCAGGGCCGCTGGGATCGCCGACGCGTACATCAGGGTGTGACGGCGGCCGAACCACCCCTTGAGTCCGTCCGAGTAGCGCCCGATCAACGGGTCGATCACCGCATCGATGAGGATGCTGGCCATGATCGCGGCGCCCACCCAGATGGCGGGCAGGCCCAGCACCTGGTTGAAATAGAGCTGCAGCAGACCCGCTGAC
>JAZJXN010000212.1:0-6274 GCA_040390885.1 Pseudomonadota bacterium
CGAGAAGACCACGCGGCGGCCGTCTTCCATCAGCGCCGTGAGGGTGTGGAACAGCTCTTCCTGGGTCGACTGCTTGCCGGCGACGAAGTGGACGTCGTCGATCAGCAGCAGGTCGGCGGCGCGCAGCTCTTCCTTGAACAGGCTGGTCGAGCGATCCATCACCGAGCGCACGAAGGTCGACAGGAAGCGTTCGGCGGTCAGATAGACCACCTTCTTTTCCGGCGCGGCCTTCATGGCCTCCCAGGCGAGGGCGTTCAGCAGGTGGGTCTTCCCGAAGCCGTAGGGGCTGTGGAAGACGACGGGGTTGAAGTGGCCGTCGGCCCAGCTGGCCACCCGGCGGGCTACGGCGTGGGCGAATTCGTTGGCAGGACCGGGGACGAAGCTGTCGAAGGTGAAGCGTTCCTGCAGGCCGGCGGTGCGCGTCGGACGCACGGGCGGCATCTGGGCGATCGAGGGGGCGTCGGTGGCGACCGGGTCCATGACCTCGATGGCTTCGGCGATGACATCCAGGCCGCCGCTGTCGGCCTCGAACTCCATGCGCGATTTCAGGTCCAGGCTGCGGCCTTCGGGATCATGCTGCGCCCACAGCTCGCCGATACGGCGCCAGGCGTTGCGACGGATCCAGTCGCGAGCGACTCCGGTCGGGGTGACGAGGACCAGCTGGCCGGCGATTTCGCGCAGCGCGGCCTGGGCCAGCCAGGAGCCGAACGCGGCCTCACCGAGCTCGTTGCGAAGCGCCAGGCAGGCCTTCGTCCAAACGGCGCCGGCCGGTAGCTGCGATGGCATGTGTCCGCCCATGGAAGTCATTAGCCCCACCCGTCATCAACAGTCATTTACGTACGCGGACTTCGCCCCGCCCCCACGGCGATGAAGTCCAGATTTCCCAGCACGCACAAGGTCTCGCTCAGCGGATGCATGCATCCGCCGCCGCCTCTTCTCATACCCAAAAATGGAGATGAACTACCGCGCTGAGGAGCTCACCATAGGGGCCTCAAAAACCGTGGGTCAAACGTGAAATTAGAGTCCCGATACGGATATTTATGTTGACTCATGACCGCCCCTCGCGCCGCAAGGGAATCCGCTAATCGGCCTCCGGAGGCTGAACAAATTCGTCGCAGGCGCGAGACGCAGGCGCGAAAAAACCGGCAGTCGCACGGGGCGCCTGCCGGTTCATCAAGTGCTGCAATTTAAGGCGTCAGGCGGCTTTTGGCCGCCTGCACGGCTACCCGATTTAGGCCGCCGACAGCTTCTTCAGCTGGGCGTTCAGGCGCGAGACCTTGCGCGATCCCGTGTTCTTGTGAACGACGCCCTTGGAGACGGCGCGCATCAGTTCGGACTGGGCCACGATGAAGGCTTCCTTGGCGACAGCGGCGTCGCCGCCGGCCAGGGCTTCTTCGAACTTGCGGAGGAAGGTGCGAACGCGCGAGCGACGGGCCTTGTTCACTTCGGTGCGGCGCTCGATCTTGCGGATCGCTTTCTTGGCGCCGGGATTATTGGCCATGTGGCTATAGACCTCAAACGGACGGGGCGCGCGCAAAGGGCGTACGCCGGATAAATCGAAGGGCGGGCAAATACAGGAAGCCCCCGGCCCGGTCAATCCGAGTCTGGCCCTTCCACCGGGCTTCTATACAGCTAGGGCCATGGATCGCAGAGTCTTCTTGATATCCGCCCTGGTCGGACCGCTGGCGCTGCCGGCGGCGTGCAGCCACGCCGCCACGGCGGTGGTCTGCGATCCGGAGCTGCTCCCGGCGCTCGACCGGGCGCTGGCGACGCGGGGCCGGGCGACCTACCGCCTCGACGGTCTCGCGGCCAAGCCGTTGCTGGCGCGAGCGGAGGCGGAAACGGGACTGCTGGTGGTGACGCGCGAGCCGAAGCTGGCTGACCGCCTTCAGCGCCTGGGCCTGGTGCGGATCCAGAACCGCTGGAAGCTCGACCTCGGCGAGGCGCCGGCGCATCTGGTCGCGACCACGGGCGCGGGCGAGGCGGCGGCCGCCCGTCTGGCCAAGTGGCTGACCGGGGACGAAGCCGCGCGACTGCTCAGCGGCCGCTGAAGCCGCGGCCGCCCTCGGCGACGCCGCTTCGCCGCATCGTCTCCGCCAGGCCCCGCCCGCCGACCCGGCAGGTGGCGATCAGCCGGTCGTAGCTGACGACCCGGCCGTGGTCGCCTTTCACGGAGGTGCAGATCAGGGTGCGGCCGCGGGTGGCGCGCTCGAGCGCCGCCCTGGCCTGGGACCCGCCCGGCTCGCGCAGTTCCGGGGCATAGAGGTCGGCGAGGCGGATCTCGACCCAGGTGGCCGGATCGGCCGTGGGGCCCACGCACAGGCCGTCGCCATCGACGATGTAGCGGACCGGGCCGCTGACCACATGGCCGGCCCTCGCCCACGCCGGCCGAGGCCCCTTGTCGGGGATCGCCTTGCAGGGATCGGCGAGCGCCGGGGTCGCGGCCAGGGCCAACAGGATACCGAACGCCAACCGACCCATGCGCACCAACGCCACTCGCCACTGAACGCCCCGTTGTGGCGTTCAAAGACGAACGGCGGGTGAAGGGTCAGCGGTTCTTGAAGTCGGGCTTCCGCTTGTCGACGAAGGCGGCCATGCCCTCCTTCTGGTCCTCGAACGCGAACAGGCTGTGGAACAGCCGCCGCTCGAGGGCGACGCCCGTGGTCAGGGTGGTCTCGTAGGCGGCCTCGACCAGTTCCTTGTTCATCAGCACGGCGAGCGGCGAGTGACCCGCGATCTTGCGGGCGGCGGCCAGCGCCTCCTCGATGAGCTTGTCGGCTGGGACGACCCGCGAGACCAGGCCCGAGCGCTCGGCCTCGGCGGCGTCCATCATCCGGGCGGTCAGGATCATGTCCATCGCCTTGGACTTGCCCACGAAGCGGGTCAGCCGCTGGGTGCCGCCGATGCCGGGGGCGACGCCGAGGTTGATCTCGGGCTGGCCGAACTTCGCGGTCTCCGAGGCGATGATGAAGTCGCACATCATCGCCAGCTCGCAGCCGCCGCCGAGGGCGTAGCCGCTGACGGCGGCGATGATGGGCTTGCGGAACTGCTCCACCTTGCGCGCGGCGGCGGTGAAGAAGTCGAGCGTCATCATCTGGGCGTAGGTCTTGTCCGACATCTCCTTGATGTCGGCGCCGGCGGCGAAGGCCTTCTCCGAGCCGGTCAGGACCACGACGCGGACGCTGTCGTCCGTGGCGGCGGCGTCCAGCAGCTGGCCCAGTTCGTCCAGCAGCTGGCTGTTGAGGGCGTTGAGGGCCTCGGGCCTGTTCAGGCGGACGAGGGTGACGCCGGCGTCGGGCGTCTCGACGATCAGGGTTTGATAGGTCATGGCCGGTTTGTGCCTCCGACCTCCGATCGGCTCAAGGGCCTTCGACGGCGACACCCTCCGCGCGCAGCAGAGCCGGGACGCTGTCCTTGCCGACCAGGTGGCCGGCCCCGACCACGATCACCGTCTCGCCCGCGCCTGCCAGCCGCTGCCGGATGACCTCCGCCCAACGCCGGTTTCTCTGCACGATCAGCCGGTCGTAGAGGATCGGCGAGAGCGCGCGCAGGGGATCCAGCCCCAGGGCCTCGATCGCGCGGGTGTCTCCCGCCGCCCAGGCCTGGATCAGGCGGTCGTAGTAGCCGGGATCCTCGTCGATCTGGCGCAGGGTGTCCTCCAGCGAGGCGAGCTGGTCCGCCATCGGCGCGCCGGCGAAGAAGGCGATCTGCTCGGCGCTGGTCTCGAAGGTCCGCCGCTCGGCGCGCGGCGCGGCCTCGATCAGGGTGCGCTCGACGCCGTCGTTCACGCCGGCGCCCTGGGCGGCGAGCGCGGCGACGCTGAGGGTGACGTCGGCAAGCCAGGGCTTGAACCCGTCCAGCGCCGCCGGGGCGAAGCCGAGCCGGCCGGCGATCCGGTAGAGCCGGTCGCGCCCCTGCGGCGTCAGCAGCGCGATCAGCCCTGCGGAGCCCGGCATGGTCCCCTCGCGCCGAGCCAGCAGGCCGCTCTCGGCGTCGCGGTCGGCGCCGACGTCGGTCTCGAACCAGAGGTCATCGGCCCGGTCGAGCGCCGCGTCCAGCGCGTCCGGCCGCCAGTCCATGCCGCGCGGCAGCACGTGGATCGAACCGAACAGGACGATCGTCGAGTCCGCGTCCCGGACGGTCCACACCGCAGGCTCTGCCGCCGCCGGCGTCGCGGCGACCAGCAGCCCCGCGAGGGCCGTGAAACCCCACCACATCGACAGGGTTTTACGGGCCCCGCTAAGAGCGGGCCCATGAGCCTTGCTTTTCAACTCCACAGCCTCAATCGCGAAATGACCAACCTGTCCCTCTACAGGGATCGCGATTGGCAGGGCTATCTGGTCACCGGTCAACACTCCGGCACCCACTGGATCAAGTGGATGCTCTCGTACGCCCTGGCTGCGGAGTACGGCCTCACGCCGCCGAAATTCTACAACAACAGCTCGTCCAACGAGGTGATCGGCCACCCGAAGCACAAGCGGCCCGCCGACTGGCCCGCGCCGCGCATCGCCAGCTCCCACACCATCGCCCCCTATCCGCTGGACTGGGCCTGGCTGCGCGCGATGGCGCCGCCGCCGCCCTACGCCGTGGTCGTGCGAGACATCCGCGACGTGCTCGTCTCCAACTACGAGAAGTGGAAGACCAAGTACGACGTCCCCTTCGCCGAATACGTGAAGGGCGACCCGCTCGGGAAGGCGTACAACTGCGACGTCTGGTGGTACCTGCGCTTCGTCAATCGCTGGGGCGCGGTCCATGAGCGCTATCCCGCCGAGACCCTGATCCTCCGCTACGAGGACTTCCGCGCCGATGCGCGCGCCAATGTCGTCAAGCTGCTGGCCCAGTTCGGCGTAAGCCTGTCCGACGCCTCGATCGACGCGGGCGTACGGGCCGGCAGCAAGGACTTCATGGCCCTGCACCACAACCCCGAGGTCAACGTCTACGGTGTCCGCGCCGACAGCGACGACCAGCACTGGGACGCGGAATCGACGGCGATCCTGCAGGGGATCCTGAAGACGCACCTGAAGCACGACATGGGCTACGACTACGGGATCAGGCCCTAGTCTTTGTCATCCCGGACGCCGAAGGCGATCCTGGACCGAGGGTCGGCGCACGAAGGCTTGGTCCCGGCTCTCCGCTACGCTTCGGCCGGGATGACAACACCGTCCGCCTACTTCTGGCACACCCGACAGAAGAAGGTCGACCGGCCGCCCTGGACAATGCGTTCGATGGTCCCGCCACAGCCGGGGGTCGGGCAGGGCTGGCCCTCGCGACCGTAGGCGCGGAAGTTGTGCTGGAAATAGCCGAGCGCGCCGTCTGCGGCCTTGAAGTCGCGCAGGGTCGAGCCGCCGACCAGCACGGCCTCCTCGAGCACGTCCTTGATCGACTGGACCAGGAGCGGGAACCGCGCCCTGGCGATCTTCCCCGCCGGCTTCAGCGGCGAGATGTGAGCCCGGTGCAGCGCCTCGCAGACATAGATGTTTCCAAGCCCCGCCACGATCCGCTGGTCGAGCAGCAGGGGCTTGGGACTCTGCTTGCGGCCCCTGAAGGCCTCGGCGAGGTATTCGGACGTCAGGTCCGGCCCGAGCGGTTCGGGGCCCATCTTCGCGAACCATGGGTGCTCAGCCAGTTTGTCGGTCGGGATCAGGTCCATGAAACCGAACCGGCGCGGGTCGTAGTAGGTCACCGTGGCGCCGGCGTCGGTCTGGAAGACGATGTGCGCATGCTTGGGATCGGCGATCACCACCTCGACGAAGTCGCCGAGCTGGAAGGTCTCGCCCGCCGCCGTGATCTCGAACCGTCCGGTCATCCCCAGGTGCATGACAAGGGTGTCGCCGCGATCGAGCGGCGCCAGCAGGTACTTGGCCCGACGGTCCAGCCGCTCGATCCGCGCGCCGATCAGCCGCTGGACGAAGCCCTCGGGCAACGGGAAGCGCAGGTCCGGCCTTCGTGCCTCGACGCGCGTCAGTCGCGCGCCTTCGAGCACGGGCGCGAGGCCCCGGCGGACGGTTTCGACTTCGGGAAGCTCAGGCATGGCTGCTTGGCTAGCGAAGGACGGCGCGCGGGTCTATGAGCAAAGCCATGACCGAGACCCGCGCCACCTTCGGCTTCAAAGACGTAGATCCCTCGGAGAAGGCCGGCCTCGTGCGCGGCGTCTTCGACAGCGTCGCCGGCCGCTACGACATCATGAATGACCTGATGAGCGCGGGCGTGCACCGGCTCTGGAAGGACGCCACGGCCGCGCTCAAGGCCACGCAGAAACAGCGCAAGGAACTGC
>JAZJXN010000212.1:6284-21680 GCA_040390885.1 Pseudomonadota bacterium
TGGAAGGACGCCACGGCGGCCCGCCTCAATCCGCAGCCCGGCGAGGTCATCCTCGACGTCGCCGGCGGCACCGGCGACATGGCCCACCGCTACGCGAAGATGGCGCGCGCGGCCCAGGAACGCCGCGGCGGCGAGGACGCCGTCGTCCATGTGCTGGACTACAACGCCGAGATGATCGCCGCCGGCATCGCCCGGGGCTATCCGCCGGAAATCTGCTGGGGCGTCGCCGACGCCCAGCGGCTGCCGCTGCCGGACGCCTGCGCCGACGCCTATTCGATCACCTTCGGCATCCGCAACGTGACCGACATCCAGGCCGCCCTGGTCGAGGCCCGTCGCGTGCTCAAGCCCGGCGGCCGCTTCATCTGCCTGGAGTTCTCGCGTCCGACCAGCTCGGCGATCCGCGCCGCCTACGACGCCTGGTCGTTCAAGGCGATCCCGCAGATCGGCGAATGGGTGGCCAAGGACCGCGACAGCTACCAGTACCTGGTCGAGAGCATTCGCCGTTTCCCCGACCAGCAGACCTTCGCCGGGATGATCCGAAAGGCCGGGTTCTCGGGTGTCGGCTTCAGCAACTTCACCGGCGGCGTGGCCGCCATGCACACGGGCCGGGCCCTCTAGCGGATGGACCTGGCCGCCTTCTTCCGCCTGCTGGCCGTCGGCTGGACCCTGATCCGCGCCGACGCGCTGATCCCGCGGGAGCTGGACCCCTGGCTGCCGACCGGCGTGCGGACGCTGGGCCGGTTCCTGCGGCTGTTCGCCGGCGGCGCCGCCCGGCAGGGCCGTCCCGGTGAGCGACTGGCCCGCGCGCTGCAGAGCTTCGGCCCGGTGGCGATCAAGCTCGGCCAGGTTCTGTCCACCCGCGCCGACATTTTCGGCAAGACCTTCGCCGAGGACCTCTCCCATCTGAAGGACCGGCTGCCGCCGTTCCCGCTGGAGGTGGCCAAGGCAGAGATCGAGCGCGAGCTCGGCCGAACGGTCGAGAGCCTGTTCCCCGTGTTCGGCGAGGCCGTCGCCGCGGCGTCGATCGCCCAGGCGCACGAGGCCTGGCTGGCCGACGGCCGCAAGGTCGCGGTCAAGGTGCTGCGGCCCGGCGTCGAACAGCGGGTCGCCGCCGACAGCCGCGTGCTGACGCTGGTCTCCGGCCTGATCGAGCGGTTCATTCCGCCGGCGCGGCGGCTGCAGCCGGTGATGTTCGCGCAGACCGTGATCCGCTCGCTCCAGCTTGAGCTCGACCTGCGCTTCGAGGCCGCCGGCGCCTCGGAGATGGGCGAGGTGATGGCCAGGGACCCCTACATGCGGGCGCCGACCGTGGTCTGGGAGGGCGTTGGCAAGCGCGTCCTGACCCTGGAATGGGCGCTGGGCGTGCCGTTGTCCGATCCGGCGACGCTGGAGCTGCCGGGCCTCGACCGCTACGCCCTGGCCGACAACGTCGTCCGCGCCTTCCTGTCCCAGGCGCTCGACCACGGCGTCTTCCACGCCGACCTGCACGAGGGGAACCTGTTCGTGGTCCTGCCCTCGACCCTGGTGGCGGTGGACTTCGGCATCGTCGGCCGGCTGGGCCCGATGGAGCGGCGCTACCTGGCCGAGATCCTCTACGGCTTCATCACCCGCGACTATCAGCGCATCGCCAGGGTTCACTTCGACGCCGGCTATGTGCCGCGACATCACGACCCGGAAGCGTTCGCCCAGGCCCTGCGCGCGGTCGGCGAGCCGGTGCTCGGCCGCCCCGCCAGCGAAATCTCGATGGGCCGGCTGCTGGCCCAGCTGTTCGAGATCACTGCCCTGTTCGAGATGAACCTGCGGCCCGAGCTGGTGCTGCTGCAGAAGACCATGGTCACCGTCGAGGGCGTCGCCCGGCGGCTGGACCGCGACCACAACCTCTGGGCCGCCGCCGAACCGATCGTGCGCCGCTGGATCGCCCGCGAGCTCGGCCCCGTCGCCAAGGCCCGCGACTTCGCCGAGGAAGGCCTCAAGGCCCTCCGCGCGCTCGCCGCCCTGGCCGAGGGATACGTCCCCGCGACCGCCGTGGTCGTCCAGACCCCCGCCCGCCCCTGGCGGCTGGCCTGGTTCGCCGTCGGCGCCGTGGTCGCGGCTGTGGCGTTCTGGCTGGCGCGGCTCCTGGGCTAGCGCCGCGTTGCGGCGGCCCGACTTCGCCATTGACGGCTGGGCGCTGGACGACGGCGAGGCGCGTCACCGAGACGCGCCGGAAACCTTCTGGATCCCCGATCTGGCCGTGCGCCAATCCCTGTACCCCGGGTCTTTCGCCAAACTGATCTTCCGCATCGCTGTGGACAGCGAGGCGGCCCCCGAGGCCCACGAGCGCATGTGGGTCATCGTTCGCGAGGTCGTGGTCGACGGCTACCTCGGCATGCTCGACAACGAGCCGACCACGATAGCGGCCAACGACAGCCTGTGGGTCGGGACCGAGCTACCATTCGAGGCGCTGCACGTGATCGATGTCCAACACGCCAGCGAAGACAGTATCGCCTCGCTCGCCGCGGCGCCGCCGATACCCTGGCCTCTCGGCTAGCTTTCCCCACCCGAGCGCCGCCGCGCCCCGCCCTCGCGTTCCCGGGCCTTCACCGTCTCCCAGTAGGCGGGGCCTTCGTCGGGCTTGAACATCGTGCGCGGCGCGCCCTCGCGGGTGGCGACGGCGAAGGTGTTGGCCTTCGGATCGTAGATCAGGGTGTCGCCATTGGTCCGGGTCAGGGTCGCGACCCCGGGCGGCGGATCGGTGACGAAGGCGTGGGCCTTGCGCACGAAGTCGTCGACCGAGGCGGCGCCGAAGTCGGCCCCGTCGCGCCTGAACGCCCGTTCCGCGTTCTGCTCGGCGGTGAAGCGGCGGTTGGCCGACCACATCGGCTTGCCGTCGATCTTGCGGACAGGCGCCTCACGCGGGTCGCTCGCCTCGGTCGACGCCTCCGCGGCTTGCACTGTCGGCGTTCGAGCCGCGTCGGCGCGCAGCGGCACCGCCGAGGCGCCCCCGTCGCAGGCCGCCAGGAGCAGGGTGGCGACCACCCCGGGCGCAAGCTTGATCAATCCCACCATGAAAACCCCCGTTTCGCTACCTATAAGAGCATCAAGAACGAATGGGAAACATGCGGTTGAGCGTTTGTCCAGCCCCGTCCGGCGCCTTAAGTGAGCGAGACAGGCTTCAAACGAGGGCGCGGGTTTGAGCGAGCGGCGGGTTCTTCTGATCGTCGGCGGCGGCATCGCCGCCTACAAGGCGCTCGAGCTTACGCGGCTGCTGCGCAAGGCCGGCATCAGCGTGCGGCCGATCCTGACCAGATCCGGCGCCGAGTTCGTCACGCCGCTGTCGCTGTCGGCTCTGGCCGAGGACCGTGTCTACAGCGAGCTCTTCTCGCTGACCGACGAGGCCGAGATGGGTCACATCGAGCTCAGCCGCTCGGCCGACCTCGTCGTCGTCGCCCCCGCCACGGCGGACCTTATGGCCAAGGCGGCCAACGGGCTCGCGAGCGATCTCGCCTCGACGACCCTGCTCGCCACCGACAAGCCTGTGCTGATGGCTCCGGCCATGAACGTGCGGATGTGGGAGCATGCCGCCACCCGGCGCAATCTCGAGACCCTCAAGGGCGACGGCGTCAGCTTTGTCGGCCCCGACGAGGGCGCCATGGCCTGCGGCGAGTTCGGCTTTGGCCGGATGGCGGAGCCGCAGGCGATCTTCGACGCGATCCTGGCCATGCTCGAGGGGCCCGGCGGCCGCCCGCTGGCCGGCAAGCATGTGCTGGTGACCGCCGGCCCCACGGTCGAGGCGCTGGACCCGGTGCGGCTGCTGACCAACCGCTCCAGCGGCCGGCAGGGATTTGCCATCGCCGCCGGCCTCGCGGCGTTGGGCGCCCGGGTCACCCTGGTCGCCGGCCCGGTCGCCCTGCCCACGCCCTCCGGCGTCAAGCGGATCGACGTCGAATCCGCCCGCGACATGCTAACGGCCTGCGAGGCCGCCCTGCCCGCCGACGCCGCCATCTGCGTCGCCGCCGTCGCCGACTGGCGGCCTGACGAGGCGTTCGGCATCAAGCTCAAGAAGGGGAAGGACGGCCCGCCGTCGCTGCGGCTGGTCGAGAACCCCGACATCCTCGCCACCCTCGCCGGCGCCGGCCCGGGCCGCCCGAAGCTGGTGGTCGGGTTCGCCGCGGAGACCAACGATGTCGAAGCCCATGCGAAGGCCAAGCTGGCCCGCAAGGGCTGCGACTGGATCATCGCCAACGACGTGACCGAGCCCGGGGTGATGGGCGGCGGGGAGAATGCTGTCTTGCTGATTACGAAATCCGGCGTCGAACGCTGGGACCGCGCCGCCAAGCAAAGCGTCGGCGCCAAGCTGGCCGCCCGTATCGCCGAGGCGCTGGCATGACCCCGACCATTCCCATCACCCGCCTGCCGCACAGCGAAGGGATTCCGCTGCCGGCCTATGAGACCGCCCTGGCCGCGGGCATGGACCTGCGCGCCGCGGTCGCGGACCATGAGCCGATGACGCTGAAGCCAATGTCGCGGGCGATGGTCCCGACCGGACTGGCCTTCGCCGTGCCGGCCGGGTTCGAAGCCCAGGTCCGGCCGCGCTCGGGCCTGGCCGCCAAGGCCGGGATCACCTGCCTCAACACGCCGGGCACGATCGACGCCGACTATCGCGGCGAGGTGAAGGTGATCCTGATCAATCTTGGGGAAGAAGACTTCGTAATCCGCCGTGGCGACCGCATCGCCCAACTGGTGATCGCGCCGGTGGCCAGCGCGGTCTGGGACGAGGTCGCATCACTGGCAGAGACGGCGCGCGGCGCCGGCGGGTTCGGCTCGACCGGCGCGGCCTAGAGCGGCAGACCGTGGACGCTCAGATAGCCGAGAAAACCGGTCAGGAAGAAGAGCGCGCCAATGACGAGGAAAGGTCTGGCGACATCGGCGGGATGGTCGGCGACTCGGGCTTTCATGGCGCGTCTGGGTCCTTCGGGGGCCAAGGTACTCAACGCTTGAACACTCTGGCGCCCGTAGGGTTGCAGGTGTCGTCTGAACCGAGGATGACGTGATTCGCCTATCTCAGGACAAGCTGGCCGAGACGCTCGCCACCCGATTGCATGGCACGATGGGGCGGCTGTTCATTCCCGGCGGCCCCGGTGAACCCCTGGGCCTGCTGGAGGCCTATCGCCGCGCGCCGGACTTCGCCGGGGGCCTGACCTTCGTCGGCGCCCATGTGCCGGGGATCAACCGCACCGACTGGGCGGCGCTGCACGAGACCGCGCGGTCCGAGGGCACGTTCGTCTCCGGCGACTGGCGCAAGAGCTTCGAGGCCGGCGCCTTCGCCCTGCGGCCAATGACCTGGTTCCAGGCGTACGGCTGGGGACCACGTCTCTCGACGCGGCGGTGTTCGTCGTCAGCCCGCCGGACGCCGAAGGCATGGTCTCGCTGGGCGTGGCGTCGGACCTGGCCCCTGCCGTCGCGCTACGGGATGTCTTCAAGGTCGCCATCGTCAATCCGCACATGCCGAAGGTGCAGGGTCCGCTCTTCCCACTGTCGGCCTTTGACCTCGTCGCGGAAGATGAGACACCCCTCCTGACCTACGAGGCCGGCGCGCTGGATCCGGCCTTCGAGGTCATCAAGGGCCATCTGCAGACCCTGCTGACCCCCGGCGCCAGCATCCAGTTCGGACTCGGCAAGGCCGGCGTCGCGGCGGTCGAGGCGCTGGAGGGACTGAAGGGCCTGCGCATTCACTCCGGCATGGTCGCTGGGCCCCTTCAGGCGGTGCTCGACAGCGGCGCTCTGACCGAGGTGGTCGCGGGGCTCGCCGCCGGGGACGCCGATCTGTACGCCCTCTGCGGCCGCGATCCGCGCATCCGCTTCGCGGACTCCGGCTTCACCCACGACATCAAGACGCTGGCGGCGATCCCCAAGCTGGCGGCGGTCAATTCGGCCTTGGAAATCGACCTGTTCGGCCAGGCCAACGCCGAGTTCCAGGGCGGGCGGCAGATCTCGGGCACCGGCGGCCTGACCGATTTCCTGCGCGGCGCGCGGCTGTCGGAGGGCGGCCTGCCGATCCTGGCCCTCCCGGCCACGGCCAAGGGCGACAGCATCAGCCGCATCGTCCCGCGGCTGCCGCAGACGGCGGTGTCGGTGTCCCGGGCCGACGTCGGGCTGGTGATTACCGAGCAGGGCGTGGCCGACCTGCGTGGCCTGACCCTCGACGGCCGGGCCGAGGCGCTGATCGCGATCGCCGGCCCCACGCATCGCGACCGCCTCGCCAACAGCTGGGCGGAGATCCGCCAGACGCTGTAGGTCGCCTTCCCGACCCTGGGAAAATAAAGGGGCGCGGCGGCGTCACCAACCGGAACGCCTGGCGTTAGGCCCTCCGAAGACCGACAGGTCCGCAGGAGACTTCCCCATGGCCACGCCCAAAAACGCCGCCCCGACCACCACCGTGGGCAAAGGCGGCGAGACGCACCAGACCGCGTCCGCGCCCGACGCCCGCATCACGACCAATCACGGCGTTCCGGTCAGCGACAACCAGAACAGCCTCAAGGCCGGCCGCCGCGGCCCGACCCTGCTCGAGGACTTCGTGCTGCGGGAGAAGATCCAGCACTTCGACCACGAGCGCATTCCCGAGCGCATCGTCCATGCCCGTGGCTCGGCCGCCCACGGCTTCTTCGAACTGACGGAATCGCTCGCCGACGTGACCCGCGCCAAGGTGCTGACCGAGGTCGGCGAGAAGACCGAGGTGTTCGTGCGCTTCTCGACCGTCGCCGGCGGCTCGGGATCGGTGGACACACCGCGCGACGTGCGCGGCTTCGCGGTCAAGTTCTATACCAGGGAGGGCAACTGGGACCTCGTCGGCAACAACATCCCGGTCTTCTTCATCCAGGACGCCATCAAGTTCCCGGACCTGGTCCACGCGGTGAAGATGGAGGCCGACAAGGGCTATCCCCAGGCCGCCAGCGCCCACGACACCTTCTGGGACTTCGTCGGGCTGATGCCGGAGACCACTCACATGATCATGTGGGCGATGTCGGACCGGACGCTTCCGCGGTCGTTGCGGACGATGGAAGGCTTCGGGGTCAACACCTTCCGACTGCTGGATGAGGACGACAACGCCACCTTCGTGAAGTTCCACTGGCGGCCAAAGCAGGGGACGCAATCGACCTGCTGGGACGAGGCGGTGAAGATCGCCGGCGCAGATCCCGACTACCACCGCCGCGACCTCTATGAAGCCATCGAGCGCGGCGACTTCCCGGAATGGGAGTTCGGCGTCCAGCTGCTGACCCAGGCCGAAGCCGACGCGCTGCCGTTCGACATCCTCGACGCCACCAAGCTGATCCCCGAGGAGCTGGTGCCGATCCGCGTGGTCGGGCGGCTGGTGCTCGACCGCAACCCGGACAACTTCTTCGCAGAGACAGAGCAGGTCGCCTTCCTGCCGACCAACATTCCGCCGGGCGTCGACTTCTCCGAGGACCCGCTGCTGCAGGGTCGGCTGTTCTCCTATCAGGACACCCAGCTGTCGCGCCTGGGCACGCCCAACTTCCACCAGATCCCGATCAACAGCGCCAAGGGCTGCCCGTTCCAGAACCTGCAGCGTGACGGCCAGATGCAGACCCAGGTCCCCAAGGGCCGCGCCAACTACGAGCCCAACAGCCTCGCCGAGAACGGCGAGATCGGCGGCCCGCGCGAGGATCCGGACGGCGGCTTCCGCAGCTTTCGGGCCCCGGTCGAGGAAACCAAGGTGCGGTTGCGGGCCGAGACCTTCGCCGACCACTACAGCCACGCGCGGCTGTTCTTCCGCTCGCTGACCGACATCGAACAGGCTCACCTCGCCAGCGCTCTGGTCTTCGAGCTGTCCAAGGTCGCCATCGAGCCGGTGCGGCTGCGGGTGCTGGCCAACATCCAGAACGTCGACGCCGGTCTCGCCAAGCGCGTCGCGGCCGGCCTCAACATGGACCTGCCGCCCAAGTCGAAGGCCGCCGCGGCGCCGGCCGACATGGACCCGTCGCCGGCCCTGCGCATCATCGGCAAGTATCCTGACAGCCTGGTCGGCCGGGCCGTTGCCATCCTCGTGACCGACGGCGCCGACGGCGCCGTGGTCGAGGCGGTGCGAAAAGCGGTTGAGGCCGCCGGCGCCACGGCCAAGATCGTCGCGCCGAAGATCGGCGGCGTGACCCTCAAGGGCGGCAAGAAACTCAAGGCCGACGGCCAGCTGGCGGGGACGCCGTCGGTGCTCTTCGACGCCGTGGCCCTGGTGCTGTCGGAGGCCGGCTGCGCCGAACTGCTCGGCGACAATGCGGCGACGGACTTTGTCGCCAACGCCTTCGTCCACCTCAAGGCGATCGGCTTCACGCCGGAGGCTCAGCCGCTGATGGACAAGGCGGCGGTCCAGCCCGACGCCGGCGTTGTCGACGTCTCGGGCGGGGCCGAGGGCTTCATCGCCCCTGCCAGCACCCGGCAGTGGGACCGCGAGCCGAAGGTCCGCATCCTCGCCTAGTCCAACCGACGCTCATCCCCGCCCCCGCGGGGATGAGCGGTCGTTTCACGGATTGACCTTCTCCGACGCGGACAGCATGTGCAGCGCTTCTCAAATCCAGAGCGCGACCATGGACCTGCTGACCCAGAGCGACCTGCCCCTGACGCTGATCGGGCGCGGCAAGGTGCGCGACATCTACGCCGTCGGCGGCGACCAGCTGCTCCTGATCGCCACCGACCGGGTCAGCGCCTTCGACGTGGTCATGGCCGAACCGGTCCCGAGCAAGGGCGCGGTGCTGACCCAGCTCAGCGCTTGGTGGTTCCGCAAGCTCGATGGCGTGGTCCGCCACCACATGGTCAGTGTCGATCCCGACGAGATCATCGCCGCCGCACCCGAGCTGGCGCCGCATCGGGACCAGCTGGTCGGCCGGGCCATGCTCTGCCGCCGGGTGACGGTCGTGCCGGTCGAATGCGTGGTGCGCGGTTACCTCTCGGGCTCGGCGTGGAAGGAATACGCCGACGCCGGGACCCTGGCCGGCGAGGCCCTGCCCAAGGGCCTGCGCAAGAGCGAGCGCCTTGATCCGCCGGTCTTCAGCCCCGCGACCAAGGCCGAGACCGGTCATGACGAGAACATCTCCATCACCCAGATGGCGCGCGACGTCGGCGCCGATCTGGCCGCCGAGCTCGAGACGCTGAGCCGCACGGTCTACGAGACCGGTCGCGCGCTGGCGGCCGAGCGCGGCCTGATCCTGGCCGACACCAAGTTCGAGTTCGGCCAGGACGAAGAGGGCGGCGTGGTCCTGATCGACGAGGTCATGACCCCGGACAGCTCCCGCTACTGGCCCGCCGAGGGCTGGTCGGTCGGCGAGGTCCCGCCGAGCTTCGACAAGCAGCCCTTGCGCGACTACCTCGACGCCGAACGCGCCGCCGGCCGCTGGAACGGCGAAGCCCCGCCCCCGCCGCTGCCTGCGCAGGTCGTGGCGGCGACGTCGGAGCGGTACCTGGAACTGTATCGGCGGATGACGGGTGCTGACCTAAAGGTCTGATTGATGCTCCCCTCCGGGGGAGCTGTCGCCGCGAAGCGGTGACTGAGGGGGTCTCGTCAGCGCGCAGCGCCTCACGGGCATCCCCCTCCGGCCTTTCGGGCCACCTCCTCCAGAGGGGAGGATCAGCCGAGCAGCTCCTCCGTCTGTTCACCAAGCTTCGGCGCCCGCTGACCCGGCATCCGTTCACCGTCGATCATGATCGGCGCGGCGAGCATTTGCAGGCCCTGCGGCCGGTCAGGGTGGTCCACCACATGGCGCATGCCGATCTCGGCCACGAACGGGTTGTCGAGCGCCTGGAAGACATCGTTGACCGGGCCGAACGGCACGCGGCCGCCGAACAGCGCCATCCAGTCGGCCGTCGTGCGGGTCTCGAACAGGGCGTCGATGGCCTCCGTCAATGCCGCAAGGTTCGCCCGCCGCGCGGCGAGGTTCGTGAAGCGCGGATCGGCGGCCAGGTCCGGCCGCTCGGCCAGCGCGCAGAGCTCGTCCCAGAACTTCTGGGTCATGCACATCAGCTGACCGTAACCGTCCTTCGTCTTCACGCGCTGCACCGGGGCCAGCGACGGATGGGCGCCGTTGGGCAGTCGCTCGGTCGGGTGACCTTCGTTCATCGCCCAGATGGCCGGATAGGTGAGCTGGTGCAGGGCGACGTCGAACAGCGACACGTCCACGTCACAGCCCTCGCCCGTCGCCCGGGCCGACAGGATCGACGACACCACCGCGAAGGCGAAGGTCGTGCCGGTCATGAAGTCGATGATCGAGACGCCCATGCGCGCGGGCGGCCCGTCCGGCTCGCCGGTCAGGCTCATCAGCCCGCACTCGGCCTGCATGGGATAATCGTAGCCAGGCCATCCCTCGCGGCTGTTGCCGCGACCGTAGGCCGACAGGTGGCCGCAGACGATGGCCGGATTGATCCCTTTGAGCGTCTCGAACGTCAGGCCGAGCTTCGCCGGCTGGTCGCCGCGCAGGTTGTTGACCACCGCCTCGGCGCTCGCCACCAGCCGCTCGAAATCGGCGCGGCCCTGGTGGGTCTTGATCTCCAGCGCGGCGCTCTTCTTGGAGCGCGAGAAGGTCTGGAAATACTGGCTGTCGTGGTCGCCGAGCAGAAACGGTCCGGTCGGGCGCGAGGCGTCGCCGCCCAGCGACGGACTCTCGATCTTGATCACCTCGGCCCCGAGCTCGGCCATCAGCAGCGTGGCATAGGGCCCGGCCCCGAAATGCTCGAGGGTCAGGATGCGAACGCCTTCAAGGGGACGTTTCACCAGTAGGTCTCCATGATCTCGGTCGCCCAGGCGGGCTCCTGGACATCGCCCCGCGGAATGACGCCCCTGAGGACGGGCTTGATGTCGAGCACCGGCGTGCCGTCGATGGCGTCCAGTCCCTCGACCCGCAGGGTCAGGCCGTCGACCGCCACGATCCGGCAGACCGAGACGCCGAGGCGATTGGGCCGGTTGCGGCCGCGCTGGGCGAAGATGCCGACCAACGGCCAGTCCTCGCGGCCGCGCGGGCGCCGGGCCCCGGTGACGATCTGGTCGTCTGTGATCCGGTTGAACACGAAGACGATCTCGGCGTGGGAGAAGTCGGCCAGGCCGAACAGCGCCTCCGGTCCGAACCGCGAGGGGTCGAGCTCGATGCTTGCGCCGACAGGGCCCCACTCGTCGTCGATGGCTTCGACGCGGCCGCCCCGCACGTGGCCCACGGGATCGAGCGTGAAGCTCATGGTCGCCTCCCCAGTTCTGCCCCGCACCGGCTAGGCGCGGCGGCCGAGGGGGTCAAGCGCGCGGCGCCCCAGGAACAAATGCAATTGTTGAGAATGATTATCATTGCAAGTTGGAAACTCGAGACATAATAACGCCTCGCAATCGCACGGCGCCTCGGGGGCGGCCGGCGAAGACTGGGGATACTTCATGCGTTCGAACCTTCCTGGCGGCGTGACCGCCCGCACCAAGCGCGCCTTGAGCCTGGCCGCCGTGGCCGGCGCCGCGGGCCTGTCGCTGTCGCCCGGCCTGGCCGTCGCCGCGGACGCCGCGGTCGTCACCGCGGCCGACGCCGACCAGCCGACGGACATCTCGGGCGTCGATATCTACGCCCGGAAGAGCGGCAAGCCCTCGTCGCCGAAGCTGACCGCAGACCCGCTGGACACGCCCCAGACCATCACCGTGCTGTCCGAGCGCACCATCCGCGACCAGAACCTCTTGAGCCTGCGCGACATCCTCTCGACCGTGCCGGGCATCACCTTCGGGGCCGGCGAGGGCGGCGGGGGCTACGGCGACAGCATCAACCTGCGCGGCTACTCGGCCAACAGCGACATCACCACCGACGGGCTTCGCGACAGCGCCCAGTACACCCGCAGCGACCCCTTCAACCTCGAGCAGCTCGAGGTCGTGAACGGCGCGAACTCGGTCTATTCCGGCGCGGGTTCGCTGGGCGGCTCGATCAATCTCGTCAGCAAGACGCCGCGCCTGGGCGACCGCACCACGCTCTCGGCCGGGATCGGCACGGACAGCTACGGCCGGCTCACCGTCGACGCCAACAAGATGCTGGGCGAAACCATCGCCGTCCGACTGAACGCCATGGTTCACCAGCACGACGTCCCCGGCCGCGATGTCGAGAGCTACGAGCGCTGGGGCATCGCCCCGTCGATCGCCTTCGGCGTCGGCACGCCGACAGAGTTCTCGCTCGCCTACTTCCACCAGGAAGACGAGAACACGCCCGAATACGGCGTGCCCTACGCGGCCAACGCGACCGTCAATGGCGCGCTGCCCGGCGTCGATCCGTCGAGCTACTACGGCTACCGGAACATGGACACGCAGGAGACCCAGGTCGACAGCCTGACCGGGCGCTTCCAGCATGACGTCGGCGACTTCCTGACCATCTCCAACATCACGCGTTGGCAGAAGGTGAGCCAGTTCCTGATCGTGAACCCGCCGCAGGGGGCCTGGTGCCTCGACAGCGGCGTCAACGCCCAGACAGGCGTCGCCTGCGCCACGCCGGGCTTCTACCAGCCGTCCGGTCCGCGCGGCACGACCCGCGACAGCGAGAACCAGCAGATCGTCAGCCAGACGGACCTGAACTTCCGCTTCAACACCGGCATCCTCGCCCACAACCTCGTGGTCGGGTTCTCGTTCTCGAACGAGACCTACGACCTCGAAAACGGCAACAGCCAGCGCACCGCGACCGGGGCCTCGCCGGTCCTGCCGCCGATGAGCATTTCCGACCCGGACACGCTCTATACCGGTCCGGTGAACTTCATCCGCGCCGGCCTCAGCAACGGCGAGCTGAACAACCAGGCCATCTATCTGTTCGATACGATGACCTTTAATGAGCAGTGGGAGCTCAACGGCGGCCTGCGCTACGAGCACAATGCCGGCGAGTACATCAGCACCGCCTATTCGATGGTCGGCGGCGTGCTGACGCCGGGCGTGACGACCCGCGCCGAAAGCGACGAGAACCTGCTCTCCTACCGCGTCGGCCTCGTCTACAAGCCGGTACCGAACGCCAGCATCTACCTGGCCTACGGCAACACCGAGACGCCCTCGCAGGCCACCGTCAACGGCGGCTGCTCCGTGGCCGCGGCCAACAGCAACTGCGATGTCGACCCGGAAGAAGGCCAGGTCGTTGAGCTGGGCGCCAAGTGGGACGTCTTCGACGGCCGACTGTCGCTGACCGGTTCGGTCTTCCAGAACGAGCGCAGCAAGTTCCGCGTCAATTCGCCGATCGCCGGCGTCGAGCAGCAGCTGGACGGCAAGTCGCGGGTGCGCGGACTGACCCTCGGCGCCGCCGGCCAGATCAACGCGCGCTGGACGGTCATCGCCAACTACACCTACCTCGACAGCGAGCTGCTCCAGACCGTGGCCGACGGGGTCGCCGTCGATGCGCAGAAGGGTGACCCGCTGCCCTTCACGCCAGAGCACGCCCTGAACCTGTGGACCACCTACATGGTCACCGACAACATCATGGTCGGTTACGGCGCCACCTATTCGGGTGAGCAGACCTTCAACCGCCCGACCGGCTCGGCGGTGCTCTACACGAGCGACGACTACTGGATCCACAACGCCGCCGTGACCTGGACCGCGTCCGACAGCGTCAGCGTCCAGCTCAATCTCAAGAACCTGACGGACGAGGAGTATTACTCCCGCATCCGCTCCAACAACGGCTTCGGCTGGGCCACCCCGGGCGACGCCCGCTCGGCCCAGGTCACCCTGAACTACCGGTTCTGATCCTCCTCTTCCCCCTCGATCCGGTAAACCTTGCGCCTCGCCCTTTCCTGGGCGAGGCGTCTTCTTTGCCGCCAAGGATGTCGAGCCATGATGCTGCAAATTCCAGGAGTGCTGACCAGGGACGAGGTCGCGCGCCTGCGCGGCGTGATCGACGCCGCTGACTGGGTCGACGGCAACGTCACCTCCGGCTTCCAGTCGGGCCTCGCCAAGCGCAACCAGCAGCTGCCCGAGGACTGCGCCGCGGCGCGCGAAGCCGGGAGCGCGATCCTCGCCGCCCTGCAGCGCAACCCGCTGTTCGTCGCCGGCGCCCTGCCGGCAAGGATCTTTCCGCCCCTGTTCAACCGATACGGCGAGGGCGAGACCTTCGGCGATCACGTCGACAACGCCGTCCGCGTCACACGCGACGGATCGCTGCGCATCCGCACCGACCTCTCGGCCACCCTGTTTCTCACCGAGCCCGAGGCCTACGACGGCGGCGAACTGACGGTCGACGACACCTACGGCGTCCATCAGGTCAAGCTGGCCGCCGGGGACCTGATCCTCTATCCGGCCTCGAGTCTGCATCGGGTCGAGGCGATCACGCGCGGCGCGCGCGTGTCGTCCTTCTTCTGGATCCAGAGCCTGGTCCGCGACGACGCGCGACGGGCGCTGCTGTTCGATATGGACATGGCCATACAGTCGGCCGCCCGGACGCTGGGCCAGGGCGAGGCGTCGATCGTCAGCCTCACAGGCGCCTATCACAACCTCCTGCGGATGTGGGCAGAGCCCTGAAACGGCGGACGGCGTGGGGCGCCCGCGCGGCCGGCGCCTGTTCGCATATCCGCGTGGCCTGAGCTCTTTCGCCGGCGAACGAGCGTGCTAGAGGTGCTCCTGTTGTTTGGGGGAAGAGCCTATGGCGGAAATCACGGCGGAAAAGCCGGGCGCCGAAGAGAGTCCTGCGTCGATGAAGACCGTGGTCGCGGCCTCATCGGCCGGCACCGCGTTCGAGTGGTACGACTTCTTCGTATTCGGGGCCCTGGCCTCGATCATCGGCAAGAACTTCTTCGCGGAGCTCGGCGAAACCGCCGGCGTGCTCGCCGCCCTGGCGCTGTTCGGCGCGGGATTCTTCTTCCGACCGCTTGGCGCGCTGATCTTCGGCCGCATCGGCGACAAGAAGGGTCGCAAGGGCGCCTTCCTGATCACCGTCATCCTCATGGGCGGCGCCACCTTCGCCATCGGTCTGTTGCCGACCTTCGCCCAGGCCGGGCCGATCGCGCCGGTGCTGCTGGTCCTGATGCGCATCATCCAGGGCACGGCCCTGGGCGGCGAATACGGCGGCGCGGCCATCTACGTGGCTGAACACTCCCCGGCGCACCGTCGCGGCACGATGACCGGCTGGATCCAGACCTCTGCCGCCTTCGGCCTGTTCGGTGCGCTCATCGTGGTGCTGGTCACCCGCACCCTGATCGGCGAGGAGGCCTTCACGGCGTGGGGCTGGCGCATTCCGTTCCTGGTGTCCGCCGGCCTCCTGGTGGTCTCGGTGTTCATGCGGCTGAAGCTGTCCGAGAGCCCCTCCTTCCAGAAGCTCAAGGACGCCGGCGAACAGACCAAGGCCCCGTTCAAGGAAGCCTTCGGCGAGTGGAAGAACCTGAAGATCGTCCTGCTGGCGCTGTTTGCCCTGATGTTCGCCCAGGGGGCGGTCT
>JAZJXN010000212.1:21690-35761 GCA_040390885.1 Pseudomonadota bacterium
CAAGCGCCGGATTCCGGCCGATGCGCCGGCAGTCCAGAAGCTGCGCTTCCTGAAGGTCGAGCCCAAGACCGTGAACCTGATGGTCATGGCCGCCACGGCCGCGAGCGCGCCGCTCTACGTCTTCTTCGGCTGGCTGTCGGACAAGGTCGGCCGCAAATGGGTGTTGTGGGGCGGCATGACCCTGGCCCTGGTCGCCTTCTTCCCCGGCTTCCACATGATGGCGAAATACGCCAACCCGGCCCTGGCCGAGGCGGAAGCCCGCACGCCGGTGGTGGTGATCGCCGATCCGGCCACCTGCAGCCTGCAGTTCGACCCGGTCGGCAAGGCGCAGTTCGTGACCTCGTGCGACATCGCCAAGAGCGCCCTCGCCAACGCGGGCGTCTCCTACGACAACCATGACGCCCTGCCCGGCGCGACGGCGTCGGTCAGCATCGGCGGCGTCGTCATCCCGTCGGTCGAAGGCTCCGGACTGGACAAGGCCGGTCTGAAGACGGCCAAGGCCGACTTCGAGAGCCGGCTCAAGGCGGGCCTGAGCAGCGCCGGCTATCCCGACAAGGCCGACCCTGCGAGGATCAACCACTTCGGCCTGTTCCTGGTGTTGCTGGTGTTCGTGGTCGCGGCCACCGCGCTCTACGGGCCTCAGGCCTCGGCCCTTGTCGAGCTGTTCCCGACACGGGTGCGCTACACGGCGATGTCCCTGCCCTACCACGTCGGCACCGGTTGGGTCGGCGGCTTCGTGCCGTTCAGCGCCTTCGCCATCGTCGCGGCGACGGGGAACATCTACGCGGGCCTGTGGTACCCGTTCGTGTTCACCCTGATCAGCGTTGTCTGCACCCTGTTCCTCCTCCCGGAGACCAGAGGACGCTCGCTCGGCGACTGAGAGAGACTTGGTTAACGCGCGTTAAGACTAAAGTTCTCGGATGCTTGGAACTTCACAGGTTTGAGGCGCATTGTCAGGCTGTAGCGTACCGGGGTTATCCATGAGCCTGAAGCAACAGAAGCTGTCCGCGGCTGCGTTCGAGGCCTTTACTCAGCAGGTCCTGAGCGGCGCGGCCGTCTGCGCCGACCACCAGATTTTGGCCCTCGCCGATGATTTGCATGAGATCATCCGCGGCCGGCGCGTCGAGCGCTGGCTGCAGTCCGATCCGTCGCGCAGCTTTGCGCCCAAGCCGGACGCCGGACTGATCGGCCCCGAGGCCTAGACGCGCCGTCCCGTCGCGCCGGGCAAAAACTGCGGCCGGCGTCAGACTTTCGGCGTGCAGGCGCCCCGTGCGCTCTGGCAAACACCTCGCGCATGAGCCTTGACCTTCACACGCTCGTACGCGGGCGCAATCCCGTGCGGCTGTCCGAGGCGCTGCGCGGCGGGGCGAGCGCCCTCGCCGGCATAGCCGCCGTCGGCGTTCTGGCCCGGCTGGCGTCGGACGGGGCTCTCACGGCAATCCCGCTGCTGGTCCCGCCGATCGGCGCCTCGGCGGTGCTGGTGTTCGCCATTCCCGCCAGCCCGCTGGCCCAGCCGCGCGCGGTGCTCGGCGGCAACCTGCTGTCGGCGCTGGTCGGCGTCAGCTGCGCCCTCCTGATCCCCGCCCCCGCGGCCGCGGCCGCGTCGGCGGTAGCCCTGGCCATCATCGTCATGTCGCTGCTCGGCTGCCTGCACCCGCCCGGGGGCGCGGTGGCGCTCGGGGCCGCCCTGGTCGGACCGGCCGCCGGGCTGCAGGCCTACGCCAACGCCCTGGTCCCCGTGGCCCTGTGCTCGGTGCTGCTGGTCGCAGCCGCCGCGTTGATCATCAACCTCACCGGTCGGTCCTATCCGCACCGCGTCGCCCGTCCGCCGAACGCGCACGACACGCGCGACAGCCCGCCGATCGAGCGGGTCGGCTTCACCCCGGCCGACCTCGACAAGGCGCTGGCCCAGTACGGCGAGCTGCTCGACGTCAGCCGTGAGGATCTCGACGCCCTTTTCCGGCAGGTGGAGCTGCAGGCCCATCGCCGCATCCATTCCCACATCCGCTGTCACGAGATCATGTCGCGCGACGTGAAGACCGTAGACGCCGACCAGAGCACCGAGAGCGCCCTGGCTTTCATGCAGACGCACGACCTCTGGATCGCGCCGGTGCTCGATGGCCAGCGCCGCGTGGTCGGCACGGTTCGCCGGGCGCCGCTGGTGGCGGGACGGGGCCGACTGGTCGGGGCGGTGCTCGACCCGTTTGTGCACAAGGTGCGGGAAAGCACCGCCATCGAGGCGTTGCTGCCGCTCCTCTCCAGCGGCGCGGTGCATGAGGCCATGGTGGTCGACGAGAATCGCGTGCTGCTGGGGGTCATCACTCAGACGGACCTTCTCGCGGTGCTTTACCGCGCCCACATCGTCGAGGCGGTGGTCACGGACGGCGCCGCCTAGCCGCCCCGCGCGCGGCGCTCGACGACGCGTCCCACGGCGTTCGAGACCAGCACGGCGGCGAAGGCGATCACCGTCGCGATGCCGCACAGGACCAGCGCCCGCTGCTCCGCGCCGGGGACCTGCACCGCCTGGTAGATGGCGGTCGGCAAGGTCAGCGTCTCGCCGGGGATGGCCGCGGCGAAGGTGATGGTCGCGCCGAACTCGCCCAGCGCCTTGGCGAAGCCCATCACCGCTCCGGCGACCAGTCCCGGCGCGGCGAGCGGCAGGGTGATCCGCAGCAGGCGCTTCAGCGGCCGGGCGCCGAGGGTCAGGGCCGACTCGTTGACCTCGGGGTCGATCGCCTCGATCGCCAGCCGGATCGGCCGCACCATCAGCGGGAAGGCCATCACTGCCGAGGCCAGGGCCGCGCCTGTCCAGTCGAAGGCGAACACGATCCCGAGTTCGGCAAGCGGCCTGCCCCACAGCCCGTTGCGGCCGAGCAGGATCAGCAGGGCGTAGCCGGTCGCCACGGGCGGCAGCACCAACGGCAGATGGACCACGGCGTCGAGCAGGGACTTGCCGGCGAACCGGCCGCGCGCGAGGACCAGTGCGATCACGAACGCGAGCGGCAGGGAGAAGATCGTGGCCGCCCCCGCCACCTTGAGCGACAGCATCACCGCCGCGAGGTCGTCCGGCGTCAGCAGGCTCACGGATTGGGCGCGGCGAGCAGGACCTCGACCGCGACGCCGGCGTCGGCCAGGGCGCGAAGATCGGCCGGCTCGAGCGGCCCGGTGACCAGCCGCACCACCTGTCGGCCACCGCGGGCGAGGTCGATCAGCGCCGCGGGGTCAGCTTCGTCCGGCGTCAGCCGCGCGGCGTCGCGACGGCCAAGGGCGAGAATGCCGGGCTCCACGCCCGACGGGATGACAATCACATCAGCCTCGGCCAGGGCGCGGCTGGCGCGCAGGGTGATGAGGTCGGCGGGCCCGCGACCGGCGACGAAGCGGATGCGGCCGGCGGCCTCGCCGTTGTTGGCCAGGGCCTCGGTCATCAGCCGGTCGGCGGTCGCGGCGTCGCCGGCCATGGCCGCCTCGGCGGCGGGGCTCGACAGCACGTCGCGCAGGAAGGACCGTCGTTGGGTCAGGTCCGGGATCGCCGCGCGCACGGCCTCCTGATGACGGCGCAGCAGCGCCGCGACCTTGCCTGAGCCTTGCGGAACCCGCGCTTCGATGGCGTTGCGGATCAGCGACGCCAGCATCGGCGCCGAGCCGCTGGTGCCCACGGCCGCAACCACCTCGCCACGATCGATCAGCGCCGGGGTGTGGAAGTCCGACAGCGCCGGCCGGTCGACGACATTGACCAGCGCCCGGGCGGCCCGGGCCGCGCTCGCCGCGGCTTGAACAAACAGGTCGTCGCCGGCGATGAAGGCCAGAACGGCGCCGACATAGGAACCGACGAGGAAGGCCTCGGGCCCCTCGAGACGGACCAGGGTGGCGGGCGAGCCGTCGAACAGCCGCGCCTTGGCGTCCGCCGCCTCGCCGATGCCGGCGACGACGACCTTGCGCCCGGCCAGCGGGAAAAAGGCGGGAAAGACGTCCAATTTCGCTCCGTCAGCCCCCAACGCAATTCTTGTATGGACCGCCGGGGAAGCCCGACAGCATGGCGCTCTCGCCCTTGCCCCAAATCTCGAAGTCGCCGGTCGCGTAGCGCGCGCCGGAGCCTGATCTCGCATGCGGCAGCGACCGGGTCACCCCGCCAGCCGTCACCTTGACCTTGTCGCCGGGCTGATTCCAGGCGGCGGTGAAGCCCTTGCCGCCGTCGCAACGATAGCGGAGCGGGCCGCTGTCCGTGCCCGGCGCGGGCGCGACGGTGGCGCAGCCGGCGAGAACGAGACCCAGACCGGCGATCAGGGCGAGGCGACGCATGCGGACTCCTACTTCTGAGTCTTCAGATAGGCGATAATCGCGGCGCGCGCTTGCGGTTGCGCCACACGCGCGAACATCCGGGTGCCAGGCGCATAGGTCGCGGGGGCGGCGAGGTAGGCGTCCAGCGTCGAGTCGGTCCAGGTCCCGCCCTTCTTGACCAGGCCGGGCGAGAACTTGAAGCCCGGCGCCGTCGCCGCCTTGCGACCAACCACGCCCTTCAGGCTCGGCCCGGCCGGCGTACCGGTCCCCGTCAGCGTGTGACAGGTCTTGCACTGGGCACTGAACAGCGCCGCGCCATCCTGGGCGAGCGCCGGGGTCGCGGCGGCCAGCAACAGGCCAGACATGAGAACAATTCGCATACGCAAAGTCCTTGTGGGCAAGGCGTTGACCCTAGTCCGGAGGGTGAAAGATTTCACTGGCGCGACCCCACCTTAACGACGTTAAGATAGCAGCGGTCACGGGACGCGCCAGTCCCTCGCCCGGTTGCAGAATCCCAGAAGGAAGCCCGCTCATGGCCACAGCGCTCCAGGTCAACGGCAAGACCGTCAATGTCACGGCGGCCGAGGATACGCCGCTTCTCTGGGTCCTGCGGGACGAGCTGGGCATGACCGGCACCAAGTACGGCTGCGGCATCGCCCAGTGCGGCGCCTGCACCGTCCACGCCGACGGCCAGCCGATCCGCTCGTGCTCGACGCCGATCGGCGCGCTGGCCGGCGTGCCGATCACCACCATCGAGGGGCTCGGCGGCAGCCACCCCGTGCAGCAGGCCTGGGTCAAGGCCGACGTGCCGCAGTGCGGCTACTGCCAGTCGGGACAGATCATGGCCGCCGTGGCCCTGCTCGCCGAGCAACCCAAGCCCAGCGACGACGACATCGACGCCGCCATGTCCGGCAACATCTGCCGCTGCGGGACCTACCAGCGCATCCGCGCCGCCATCAAGGACGCCGCCGGCATGGCCGCCACGGCTCCGGCCAAGGTCTAGGGAGCGGGATCATGAGCATTCTGGAAAAACTGACCCGCAAGTCGGCCGAGCCGAGCCGCCGCGACGTTCTGGTCGTCGGCGCGGTGGCCGCCGGCGGCGCCCTGCTCGTCGGCTGCTCGATGGGCGACGTGATGAGCCTGGGCGCCGACGACACGTTCGGCGCCTTCGGCCCCTTCATCAAGATCGGCCAGGACGGCGCCGTCACGGTGGTCTCGAAGCACATCGAGTTCGGCCAGGGCAACCACGCCGGCCTCGCCGCCATCGCCTCGGAAGAACTCGACGCCGACTGGTCGCGGGTCAAGGTCGAGCAGGCCCCGGCCAACACCAAGGTCTACGCCAACAGCATGATGGGGGCGCAGGGCACCGGAGGCTCCTCGGCCATCTCCAACAGCTGGCCGCAGCTGCGCAAGGCCGGCGCCGGCGCCAGGGCGATGTTCGTCCAGGCCGCCGCGAAGAAATGGAACGTCCCTGTCGACCAGATCACGGTCAAGGACAGCGTCGTCAGCGGCGGCGGCAAGTCCGCCACCTTCGCCGAGCTGCTGCCGGACGCGTCGAAGGAGACGCCGCCCGAGAACCCGACGCTGAAGGATCCCAAGACCTTCACCCTGGTCGGCACCGACCGGGTGCGGCGCAAGGACAGCCAGGCCAAGAGCGACGGCACGGCGAGATACACCCAGGACGTCAAGGCCGACGGCCTGCTGGTGGCCATGGTCGCCCACGCCCCGCGCTTCGGCGGCAAGCTGAAGAGCTTCGACGCCGAGGCCGCGAAGAAGGTCTCGGGCGTCGTCGACGTCATCAAGATCCCGACTGGTGTCGCGGTGGTGGCGACCAACACCTGGGCCGCCCGCCAGGGCCGCGACGCGCTCGAGGTGCAGTGGGACGAGGACAAGGCCGAGACCCGCGGCTCGGACCAGATCATGGCCCAGTACCGCGACATCGCCGCCGGCAAGGGCCCGGCCGACCTCGAATGGAAGGCGTTCGACACCAAGGGCGACTTCGCGGCGACGCCGGGTGACGTGTTCGAGGCGACCTACGACTTCCCCTATCTCAGCCACGCCTCGATGGAGCCGCTCAACTGCGTGGCCGAGGTGCACGGCAACAACGCGACCCTGACCTTCGCCTCGCAGTCGCCGACCCTGGACCAGCTCAACACCGCCAAGATCGTCGGCAACCTGCCCGGCGCCATCAAGATCGAGACCCTGTTCGCGGGCGGCTCGTTCGGGCGGCGGACCAACTTCCAGTCCGACTACGTCGCCGAGTGCGTGCACATCGCCAAGAAGACCAAGGGCAAGCCGGTGAAGCTGGTCTGGACCCGCGAGGACGATCAGCGCGCCGGCTATTTCCGGCCCATCGTCCACCATGCGGTGCAGGTCAAGGTCGACAAGGACGGCTATCCCGCCGCCTGGCGCCACCGCATCGTCAGCCAGTCGATCATGAAGGGCTCGCCGATGCCGGCGGGCGATCTCGACGAGACGGCGGTGGAGGGGACGAAGGGCTCGCCCTACTTCAAGGCCACGCCCGTCGTCGACGCGGCAGTGGCGCTGCCCGAGGTCGGGGTGCCGGTGCTGTGGTGGCGGTCGGTGGGCGCGACCCACACCGCCTATGTCATGGAGCACACCATCGACCAGCTGGCCCGCAAGGCCGGCAAGGATCCGATCGAATACCGCCGGGCCCTGTACACGAAGGCGGGCGCCAAGCGGCACCTGGCCGTGCTGGATCTGGCGGTCGAAAAGGCCGGCCCGGCCCCCGCAGACCTGGCCCGCGGCGTCGCCGTGCACGAGTCGTTCGGCTCCGTGGTCGCCCAGATCGCCGACGTGAAGCTGGTCGATGGCGCCGAGCCGAAGGTGGTTCGGGTGGTCTCGGCCATCGACTGCGGCCTCGCCATCGCTCGCGACCAGATCGCCGCCCAGGTCGAGGGGGGCACCTGCTACGGCCTTTCGGCGGCCTTGTATGGCGAGGTCACGCTCAAGGACGGAGCGGTCGAACAGACCAACTTCGACAGCTATCGCGTGCTGCGCATGAACGAGGCCCCGCTGGTGGAGACCCACATCCTGCCGTCCGGCAATCCGCCCAGCGGCGTCGGTGAGCCAGGCACGCCGGTGATCGCGCCGGCGGTGGCTAATGCCCTGCTTGCGGCTGGCAAGCCCGCGACCTACCGGCTGCCGTTCATCAGGTCGGTGGCCTGATCCGTTTCCCGGAAATGCGGAGTCATCGCGGTCTGTGGCGCTAGTGAGCGGGCCGCTCATCGACGTCGAAGAGCACCCCGTCATCGTCCGTTTCGACAAGCGCCAGGTCGTCGCCGAGGGCGTCGAGCAGCTTGCTCGCGCCCCGGTCGCCGGTCTGGGCCGCCAGCGCCGGGAACAGCCTGGACGAGAACAGCACGGGATGGCCGCGTCGACCGTCGCGCACCGGCGCCGCCGCCCAGATCGTTCCGGTCAGGGCCGCGGCCAGGTCGGCCGCGATCGCGTGCGGCACGCGCGGCATGTCGCCCAGGAACACGAAGACCCCGCCGCTGTCCCTGGGCAGGGCTCCGACCCCGGCCCGCAGCGAGGCGGCCATGCCCTCGGCATGGTCCGGCGCATGCACCAGTCGCAGCCGCCAGGCCTCGCCCATCCGGCTTGCGAAGCGACTGGTGACCTCGAGCACCGCAGGATCGGCGCCCCAGACCACGGTCACCGTCCGCACCGGCGCGGCGAAGGCGGCCGCCAGCGCCTGCTCGAGCAGGGTCCCGTCGCCGAGGTCGACCGTCAGCTTGCCGCCGCCGAAGCGGACGCCGGCGCCGCCGGCCAGCACGATGGCGTCCAGAGGACTCTTCGCCCCGGCCTGTCTCGTGCCCCCTGTCGTCACGGCGTCCCCCGGCCTATCTTGGCTGTTCAATGACCCCGTATGACTCCAGTCCGGCCACGGCGCCACGCTCCATCGAGGAGGGACGCCCGTCCCTGATCGACGGCTTCGGCCGCGCCGTGACCTATCTGCGCATCTCGGTCACCGACCGCTGCGACCTGCGCTGCGTCTATTGCATGTCCGAGAAGATGACCTTCCTGCCCAAGGCGGAGGTGCTGACGCTCGAGGAACTGGACCGCATCGCCACCGCCTTCGTCGGCCTCGGCGTCCGCAAGCTGCGGCTTACGGGCGGCGAGCCGCTGGTGCGCAAGGGCTTCATGGACCTGGTCGCCGGCCTGTCGCGACACCTGAAGTCGGGTGCGCTGGATGAGCTGACCCTGACCACCAACGGCACCCGGCTGGTCGAGTTCGCGGGCGATCTGGCCCGCCACGGCGTCCGCCGCATCAACGTCTCGATGGACACCCTCAAGCCCGACCTCTTCCGCAAGCTCACGCGGGGCGGCGATATCGGCAAGGTCATCGCCGGGATCGACGCCGCCCAGGCCGCCGGCATCGCGGTGAAGATCAATGCGGTCGCCCTCAGGCAAGACAACGCCGCCGAAATTCCCGCGCTGATCCAGTGGGCCCACGCCCGCGGCGCCGACATGACCCTGATCGAGACCATGCCGCTCGGCGAGGTCGAGGCCGACCGCACCGACCAGTTCCTGTCACTGGCAGAGGTCCGCCGCGAGCTGTCGAGCTACTGGACCCTGACCGACCTGCCGCTGAACACCGGCGGCCCCGCGCGCTATGTGCGCATCGCGGAGACCGGCGGCCGGCTCGGTCTGATCACGCCGCTGAGCCACAATTTCTGCGAGGCCTGCAACCGCGTGCGGCTGACCTGCACCGGCACGCTGCACACCTGTCTCGGCCGGGAGGACGCCAGCGACCTGCGGGCCGTGATCCGGGCCGGAGCCGACGACACCGGGCTGGTCGACGCCATCCGCCTCGCCGTCGACGCCAAGCCCGAGGGCCACGACTTCCAGATCTCGCGCGACGCCGCCCCGGCCACCCGGCGACACATGTCGACCACGGGCGGCTGACGATGGCGCGGGTGCTGCTGTTCGGCCGCCTCGCCGACGTCGCCGGCTGGCGTGAACGTCAGGTCGACGGCGCCACGCTGGCCGAGATCCGCGCCGCCCTGTCCGAGGATGACGCCCTCGCCGAGGCCCTCTCCGGCCCCGGCGTGCAGGCCGCTGTCGACCGCGTCATCGTCCGCGGCGAGGCGGCGCTGACCGCCGCCTCCGAGGTCGCCTTCATGCCCCCGATGAGCGGAGGCTGAGCGGCGATGAAGGTCATCCTCCAGACCCAGCCGTTCGACCCCGGCTTCCTGTTGACCGCCTTCGGCGCCCGGCACCCCGAGGCCGGAGCCGTGGCCAGCTTCAGCGGCTACGTGCGCGCCGAGGGCGGCGACACCGGCAGCCTCGAGCTTGAGGCCTATCCCGGACTCACCGACGTCGAGATCGGCCGCTTCGGCGGGACGGCGGGGGAGCGGTTCGGCCTCATCGACTGGCTGGTCGTGCACCGCATCGGCCTGATCCCCGCGGGCGAGGCGATCGTCTTCGTGGCGACCGCCTCGCGACATCGCCGAGAGGCCTTCGAGGCCTGCGACTACCTGATGGACTATCTCAAGAGCCGCGCGCCGTTCTGGAAGAAGAGCCACGGGCCGCACGGCGCCCGCTGGATCGAGCCGACCGACCGCGATAGGACCGATCTCGAACGCTGGGAGACACCATGAGCCTGACCATCGGCGGCAAGATCGACGAAGCCCTGCCCGTGACGCCTGTCCGCGTGGCGGTGCTGACCGTGTCCGACACGCGCGACGAGGAGAGCGACACCTCCGGCCATCTGCTGGCCGAGCGGGTCAAGGCGGCCGGCCACGAGCTGGCCGAGAAGCGGCTGGTCCCGGACGACGTCGACGCCATCCGCACCCAGATCAACGCCTGGGTCGCCTCGGGCGCGGTCGACGCCATCGTCACCACCGGCGGCACCGGCCTGACCGGCCGCGACGTGACGCCGGAAGCGGTTCGGCCCCTGCTGGACAAGGAAATCGACGGCTTTTCGGTGATCTTCCACCTGGTCAGCTACCAGACCGTCGGCCTCTCGACCCTGCAATCGCGGGCGCTGGCGGGCATCGTGAAGGGCGTGTTCGTGTTCTGCCTGCCCGGCTCGAACGGGGCGGTGAAGGACGGCTGGGACAAGGTCATCGCCGCCCAGCTCGACAGCCGCCACCGGCCCTGCAACATGGTCGAGCTGATGCCGAGGCTCCTGGAGCAGTGAGCAAGCTCACCCACATCGACGAGAGCGGCCGTGCGCGCATGGTCGATGTTTCCGGCAAGGCCGACACCGTCCGCGAGGCGGTCGCCACGGGCCTGGTGCGGATGAGCGCGGCGACCCGTGACCTGGCCCTCTCCGGCGATGCGAAGAAGGGCGACGTCCGCGCCGTGGCGGAGATCGCCGGCGTCATGGCGGCCAAGAAAACGAGCGACCTGATCCCGCTCTGCCACCCGCTGGCGCTGTCGAAGGTCGAGGTCTCGGTCGAGCCGCACGCCGAGGGTCTGGCCGTGACCGCGCGGGTCAAGACCACCGGCCCGACCGGCGTCGAGATGGAGGCGCTGACCGCCGTCTCGGTCGCCTGCCTGACCGTCTACGACATGCTCAAGGCTGCCGACAAAGCCATGACCATCGACGCCGTGCGGCTGGAAACGAAGACCGGCGGCAAGTCAGGCGACTGGGCGCGGCCGTAGCGCGCTTACCTCTCCCTTCCTCCTCGATGGAGGAAGAGCCGGGGACGGTGGTGGGGTTGCGTACAAGGGGGATGAGCGCCGTAAGGCGCCGGCGCCCCGCCGAGCCCTTCGCCCAAACTCAACGGTCACACCACCACCCAACCCTCCTCCATCGAGGAGGAGGGCCTTCGTGACTACAGCGGCAGGAAGCCGACGATCTTCTTGACCTCGGCGATGGTCGGCTCGGCGATCGCCCTGGCCTTCTCGGCGCCGGCCTTCAGCACCTTGTCGACCTCCGCGGGGTCGGCCATGTAGCGCCGCATCTCCGCAGTGATCGGCCCCATCTTCTCGACCGCCAGGTCGGCGAGCGCCGGCTTGAAGGCGCCGAAGCCCTGGCCCGCGAACTGGGCCACGACCTGCGCCTTGCTGATGTCGGCGAGGGCGGCGTAGATCGAGACCAGGTTCGACGCCTCGGGACGGCCCTTGAGGCCTTCCTCGCTGTCCGGCAGCGGTTCGGCGTCGCTGCGCGCCTTGCGGATCTTGGCGGCGATGGTGTCGGCGTCGTCGAGCAGGTTGATCCGCGACTGGTCGGACGGATCGGACTTGCTCATCTTGGCCGAGCCGTCGCGCAAGCTCATCACCCGCGTCGCCGGACCCTCGATGACCGGTTCGGTCATCGGGAAGAAGCCGGGGGCGTCGAAGTCGTTGTTGAACTTCTGGGCGATGTCGCGGGTCAGTTCGAGGTGCTGCTTCTGGTCCTCGCCCACCGGCACGTGGGTGGCCTTGTAGAGCAGGATGTCGGCCGCCTGGAGCACCGGATAGGTATAGAGGCCGATGCTCGACCGCTCCTTGTGCTTGCCGCTCTTCTCCTTGAACTGGGTCATCCGGTCGAGCCAGCCGAGGCGGGCGACGCAGTTGAAGATCCAGGCCAGCTCGGTGTGCTGCGGCACCGCCGACTGCGGGAAGATGGTCGCCTTGGCCGGGTCGAGGCCCGAGGCCAGGTAGGCGGCGGCGATCTCGCGGGTCTGGGCGGCCAGCAGGGCCGGGTCCTGCCACACGGTGATCGCATGCAGGTCGGCGACGAACACGAACGGCGCCTGGTCCTGGACGCTGACGAAACGCTTCAGCGCGCCCAGGTAGTTGCCCAGGTGCAGGGCGCCTGAGGCCTGGATGCCGGACAGCACGCGGACGGGTCCGGCGTAGGAGACGGGGGCTTGGTCGGTCATGGGTGGTCTTCTCGAATAAGCAGGTCAGTCAGGCGCGCGCAGTCGCGCCGCGCTCGGTTGGGCGGGTAGACGTCAGACGCTGCGCCATCGGCGCGGGGTATGTGCCGCGAAGACCATGATGGCTCGATACGGCAGCAGGCTGGTCAGGGCAAGACTACAGCGGGTCCAGCGGCGGCGCGGCGGCGGCCCCCGGGCGGCGACGCAGAGCGGCCTTGACCTCGGCCAGGGTGACGCCGCCGGACAGGAACAGCAGCGGCGGATAGAGGCCCGCCCCGACCATGCAGACCAGCAGCACCGTGATCTCCTTGGCCCCGAGGCCGAGCAGGCGCACGCCCTGCAGGGGGGCTTCGAGCACCTCACGGTAGTGGCCGCCGGCGAACAGGATGGCGCCCATCAGCACGCTGGCGACGAGGATCCGGGCCAGCTTGCTCCAGGCGGCCGGCGAGGGCGTCCAGTCGCCGCGCTTGCGCAGGGTCCAGACCATCTGGGCGACGTTCAGCCAGGACGCGAAGGCGGTGGCCGCGGCGATGCCCTCGAATCCGATGACCAGGAACAGCGCGTAGCCGAGCACGATATTGACCACCACCGAGACCAGCGCGAACCGCATCGGGGCCTTGGTGTCGGATCGCGCGAAGAACACCGGCGACAGCACCCGGGCCAGCACGAAGGCGGGCGTGCCCCAGCCGTAGTGGAACAGCGCCTTGGCGGTCTCGCTGGCGTCGTAGGCGGTGAACTCCCCGCGCTGGAACAGCCCGTCGATCAGATAGTGCGGGATGGCCATCAGCGCGGCCGCGGCTGGCAGGGTCAGGGCCATGGCGAAGACGATCGCCTGGTCGGTGGTCTTCTGGGCGTCTTCCTTGTCGCCGAGGCTGATGGCGCGGGACAGCGACGGCAGCAGGGCCACCCCGATAGCCACCCCGACGAGGCCGAGCGGCAGCTGGTAGAACCGGTCGGCGACCGACAGCCAGGTGCGGGCGCCGTTCACCTGGCTGGCGATGATGCCGGAGATGAAGATGTTGATCTGGGTCACCGACGCCGCGATCGCGCCCGGAATCGCGACGGCGATCAGAGCCCGGATCTCGGGAGTCAGCCGCGGAATGGTCGGGCGGATCTTGGCGCCGGTGCGGCGGACGCCCCACCACAGCATCCCGGCCTGGATCACGCCGGCGGCCAGGATCGCCCAGCTGGCCGCATAGGCCGAGCCGACCGCGTCGCGCGGCGGGATCACCGCGACCAGGATGGCGGCGTTGAGGATGGTCGGGGCGGCGGCCGACATCGCGAACCGCCCGCCCGCGTTGAGCACTCCCGACAGCAGGGCGACGATGGCCATGCAGGGCAGGTAGGGCATGCTGATCTGGGTCAGCGTGACCGCCAGCTTGAACTTCACCGGGTCGTCGACGAAGCCGGGGTTGATGACGATCATCAGCCACGGCATCGCCAGCTGGGCGACGATCGTGAGGATCAGGGTGATCGCCGCCAGGGTCGCCAGCGCGTCGGTGGCGAGCTTGTCGGCGGCGTCCTGCCCCTCTGCCGCCAGGACCTTGGAATAGGCAGGCACGAAGGCGGCCGTGAAGGCGCCCTCGGCGAAGATCCGCCGGAACAGGTTGGGGAACGACTGGGCGGTGTTGAACGCGTCGGCGGCCGGCGTCGCGCTGGCCCCGAGCCGGGCGGTGATGAACAGGTCTCGGGCCAGGCCCATGAACCGGCTGACCAGGGTCAGGCTCGAGAACACCATCGACGAGCGGATCAGTCCGCCCTTGGGTTTGCTCTTCGCGGGGTCTGACGGCTCGGGCGCGCTCACGCGGCGCTTGTGCGCTGGGGCGTGGGAGTGGTCAAGCGCCCCTCCCTCCCCTTTATGAGGAGGGACAGTCGGCGAAGCCGACAGGGTGGGGCACGGCGGCCACAGGGCCCACCCGTCCGGGCTTCGCCCGGCCACCCTCCCCACGAAGGGGAGG
>JAZJXN010000212.1:35771-37170 GCA_040390885.1 Pseudomonadota bacterium
CACCGCGCCACGCTCGCCCGTGCGCGTTCCAGCCGCGGCCGGCCGCGGGCCGGCGCGTTGGTCTCGCCGGCTTCGAGCACTTCGAGCATGGCCGCCTTGAGGGCGTTCGCCTTGCGCGCATCAGTCAGCTTTCCGCCGCCGGCGGTCTGGACATAGAAGGCGTCGACGGCCCGCTCGCCGTAGCCGTCGATGTGCGCGCTGACGATCGACAGGCCAGCCTCGGACACCGCCCGCGCCAGGGCTTCCAGAAGGCCGGGCCGGTCGCGGCCGGAGGCCTCGACCACGGTGGCGTCCTCGGACGCCTCGTTGTCGAGCATCACCGTCGGGATGATCGAGAAGGCAGCGGCGCGGCCCAGTTCACTGGCCTTGCGCGGCTCGATGCTCGGCGGCTCGCCGCGGCCGGCGGCCTCGAGCGCATCGGCCAGCCGGCGCAGGATGCGGGGGTTGTCGCAGCCCATCGGGGCGCCGGTGACGTCCTGGACGTGGAAGACGTCGAGCGCCTGGCCCTGGGCCGAAGTGAACACCCGCGCCCCGACCACGTTGCCGCCAAGCCCGGACAGCGCCAGGGCGAGATCGGCGAACAGGCCGCGGCGGTCCTTGGCGGCGACTACGATCTCGGCGGCGTTGGTGTCGGGCCGGATGCGGGTCTCCGCCGCCGCGCCGCCGTGGATCTGGGCGCGGCGCGCGAGCGCGGCGTGGGCGGCCAGTTCCTCGGGCCCGAAGGCGGTGAAATAGGCGTCCTCCATGGACCCGGCCCAGCCCTTGGCCACGGGATCGGCGGCGATCAGATGAGCGCGGGCCTCGGCGGCGACGCCGGACTGATGACGGCGCGCGCTCGCGGCGGGGTCGCTGCCCCGACCGCCGCGGAATACCGCCTCGGTGGCGGCGTAGAGCTCGCGCATCAGCTGGCCCTTCCAGCCGTTCCAGACGCCCGGGCCCACGGCGCGGATGTCGGCCACGGTCAGGACCAGCAGCAGCCGCAGACGCTCGGGGTTCTCGACGATGCGGGCGAAGGCGGCGACGGTAGCGGGGTCGGTGACGTCGCGCTTCTGGGCGTAGTCGCTCATCACCAGGTGATGCTCGACCAGCCAGGCGATCAGCTCGATCTTGGCGCGGTCCATGCCCAGCCGCTCGCAGGCCGAGCGCGCGGCGCGGGCGCCGGCCTTCTCCTGGCCGCCGACCCCGCCCTTGCCGGTGTCGTGCAGCAGCATGGCGAGGAACAGGCTCTCGCGGTCGTCGATCAGCGGCATGATCGACACCGACAGCGGATGGTCCTCGACGAGTCGGCCGTCGGCGATGTCGGCGATCACCCCCACCGCCCGCAGCGTGTGCTCGTCCACGGTGTAGGAGTGGTACATGTTGAACTGCATCTGGGCGACGATCCGGCCGAACTCCGGCA
>JAZJXN010000213.1:0-8839 GCA_040390885.1 Pseudomonadota bacterium
CGAACAGGTCGGCGGCCATGCCGGCGCAGTCGCCCACGTTGTCGCCAACGTTGTCGGCGATGGTGGCCGCGTTGCGGGGATCGTCTTCGGGAATACCGGCTTCGACCTTGCCGACCATGTCGCCGCCGACGTCTGCGCCCTTGGTGAAGATGCCGCCGCCGAGGCGGGCGAAGATCGAGATCAGGGAAGCGCCGAAGCCGAGCGCGACCAGGGAGTCGATGACCGTCCGGCTGGTGATCTCATTGCCCATCGGGCCGGTGAGAAGCCAGTAGTAGCCGGCGACCCCGATCAGGGCGAGACCGGCCACCAGCATGCCGGTGATGGCGCCGGAGGTGAAGGCGACGCTGAGTCCCTTGCCAAGGCTTTCGGAAGAGGCCTGCGCTGTGCGCACGTTGGCCCGCACCGAGATCAGCATGCCGACGAAGCCCGCCGCGCCCGACAGGATGGCGCCGACGGCGAAGCCGACAGGCTGCTCCCAGCCGCGGAAGAACACCGCAAGGACGACAATGACGAGGACGCCGACGATCGCGATCGTCGTGTACTGCCGGTTGAGATAGGCTTGAGCGCCTTCCTGGATCGCCGCGGCGATCTCCTGCATGCGCGCGTTGCCGGCGGATTTACGCATCAGCCCGGCGGTCTGCACCGCGCCGTAAATCACGGCTAGCAGACCGGCGATGATCGCCAGCCAGAGAAAGTCGATACCCATAGTTTCCTAGAGCCCCTATGTTTCGGGCCAAGGATCTCCGGTCGACCTAACGGCCCTCCCGGACCCCCCGATTCCCTTTTTAGAGACGCCTGTTGTCGGCGCCCCTTGTTTGACGACGCCCACGTTACCCAGAAGCCCGGCGCGGGCGCAACCGCGCGCGGATCAACGCTATCTCAGCGCGCGGCGGCGGCCGGGCGCGGCAGACGGGCGCGCTGCTTGGGCATCTGGCTGGTCAAGGTCACCGAGAGGATGTTGCGCGCTCCGGCGATCGCGCCCGCCTCGCGAAGCAGTGTGGCCTTCAGCCGCGCCTCGTCGACCTTGGTGTAGTCGGTGGCCAGGGTGAAGGGCGTGCGATGGCCGGCGCGAATGATGGCGTCCCGGAACCACGGCTCCTTGGTCCGCACCTTGGCCGCGTCGGCGGACGGGGTGAGGTTTATCCGCAGGCTGCAGAAGACGTAGTTCACCAGCCGGCCGTTGACGACGATCGGCAGGGCGATCGGGGCCAGGTCGACATACTGCCCGCCCGAATCCTTCTTCGGCTCCTCGCTGGCGAGCGCGGCGCCGGCGGCGAACGCGAAAGGCAGGGCGAGCAGGATCTGGCGACGGCGCATGAGCCGATGTGAGCGCGGCGTGGTTAAGGACGGGTTAGGTTAGCGATGGGTCCAGCCCAGCCGGCCCGGACCGACGACGCGATCGCCGACGTGGGCGAAGACGCCCTCCCCGGCCTCGAACATGCCGATGTCGATGAACCCGGTCGGGACCTCACCCTCGAAGGCGGCGAGGATCTGGTAGTCGTCGCCGCCCGTGGCCAGAACGCTCAGTCCCTCCACGCGGTCGCCACGCTCGCCCAGCCAGATCTCAGCCTCTTCCGACACCGGCATGGACGCTAGATCGATGCGGACGGCGCAGCCGCTGGCAGTGGCGATATGGCCGGCGTCGGCCAGCAGGCCGTCCGAGACATCGGCGGCGGCGCGAGCGCGATCGCGCAGCAGACCGGTCAGATCGAGGCGCGGGTCCGGGTGACGGTAGTGGTTGGCGAGACGGGCGAACCGCTCGTCAAGTTCGCCTCGCGCGGACAGCAGGCCGAGGAAGCCATCGCCGATCGGCCCGCTGACGCCCAGCCGGTCGCCGGGCCTCGCGCCGCGTCGAAGCACCGCCGCGCCCGCCGGCGCCCAGCCCAGCAGGGTCGCGGTCAGGGTCAACGGCCCCGGCGTGGAGACGGTGTCGCCGCCCAGCAGGCTGAGGTCGAAGGCCGCGCCGTCCTCGGCGAGCCCCTTGGCGAACAGCACCTTTTCCTCCCACGCGGTCGCGGTCGGCCAGGCCGTGGTGAGAAAATAGCCGTAGGGCTGCGCGCCCTTGGCGGCTAGGTCCGACAGATTCACCCGCAGAAGCTTGCGGGCGACCAGGTCGAGCGGGTCGTCTTCAAGGAAATGCACGCCGGCGACCATGGCGTCCTTGGTCACGACCAGGTCGTGTCCAGGCCGCGAGGGCAGCACCGCGACGTCGTCGAGCAGATCGAGCGCTTCCGGCGCGCCCCGGGTCAGGGGCCTCAGAAGCTGGGCGATCCAGTCGAACTCACCCCCGGGCATCGCGGGCGATGCCGTCCAGGGCGCCGTTGACGAAACCGGGCTCGGGGCCTTCGAAGAAGGACTTGGAGATCTCGACATATTCGTCGATGGCCACCTCGACCGGCACGTCCGGCCGGCGGATCAGCTCCCAGGCGCCCGCCCGCAGGATGGCGCGCAGGGTGGCGTCGATGCGCTCCAGCCGCCAGCCGGTGGCCAGTCGCGCAGTGATGGCGGTGTCGATCGAGCCCTGCTCGGCGACCACGCCCTTGACCAGTTCGGCGAAGAAGCCCTCGTCGGCCTCGGCCAGCGTCTCGCCTTCGAGATCACCGTCGAAGCGGTGCTCGCTGAATTCGCGCACGACATGCTCGGCGCCGACGCCGCTCATTTCCATCTGGTAGAGCGCCTGAACGGCCGCCAGGCGCGCCACGGTGCGCGCGCGACGCTCACGAGCGCTGAGATTGACCTTCTGCTCTGTCGCCGCGACCAGCTTGTCGTAGGCCTCCTTGAGCGAGGCGGGCTTGCTCTCGCCGCTCATCAGGATTTCCCCGACAGAGACTGGCGGATGCTGATGACCTCCAGGCAGGCGCGCGCGGCGCCGCCGCCCTTGTCACCTTCGGACGCTCGAGCGCGGGCCCAGGCCTGCTCCTCGTCCTCGACAGTCAGGATGCCGTTGCCGATGGCCAGGCCCTTGCGGACGGCCAGATCCATCAGTCCGCGCGAGCTTTCGTTGGAGACGATCTCGAAGTGGTAGGTCTCGCCGCGGATCACCGTGCCGAGCGCCACATAACCGTCGTAGCGCACGCCCATCGATCCCGCTTCCTCGGCGATGGCGATCACGGCCGGAATCTCCAGCGCCCCGGGGACAGTGATGACCTCGTATTCGGCGCCGAACGCGGTGATGGCGTCCGTGGCGCCGGCGAGCAGCGCGTCCGCCAGTTCGGAATAGAACCGTCCTTCGACGATCAGGATGCGGACCTTGTCTTCGGACATCTGCTACTCCCGCCCGGCGTCGGGCGTCTCGATGGGCTTGCGGCCGACGATTTCGAGGCCGTAGCCTTCGAGCGCCGCCGGTTTGAACGAACTGGAGGTGAGAAGGACCATTTCCCGCACCCCGAGGTCCAGCAGGATTTGCGCGCCGACGCCGTAGTCGCGCAGCGCGTTGTTGCGGAACTGGGCGCCGGCCTCGCCGCCGTAGCGGTCCGACAGCCAGGTCGGGCTGGGGTCGCGGATGAATACCGCCACGCCCGGGCCATCATGGTCACCGATCGCCCGCAGCGCCGCGGCGACATAGTCCCGGCGGCCGCCGCTGAAGCCGAGCATGTCGACGGCGAAGTCGACCTGGTGCATGCGCACCAGGGTCGGCTTGTTGCCCTCGATCCGCCCCTTGACCATGGCCACATGCTCGGACCGGTCGATCAGGTTGCGGTAGATCATCATCCGGAAGTCGCCGCCGTGGACGCTGTGGAACGGCGTCTCCAGCACCCGTTCAACCTGGCGCTCGGTGCGGCGACGGTAGGCGATCAGGTCGGCGATGGTGCCGATCTTCAGACCATGCAGCTGCGCGAAGGCGACGAGGTCCGGCAACCGGGCCATGGTGCCGTCGTCCTTCATGATCTCGCAGATCACGCCGCCGGGGTTGAGGCCGGCCAGGCGGGAGATGTCCACGGCCGCCTCTGTGTGGCCGGCGCGAACCAGCACGCCGCCGTCGCGGGCGACCAGCGGGAAGACGTGTCCGGGCGAGACGATGTCGTCCGGTCCCTTGGTCGGGTCGATAGCCACGGCGATGGTGTGCGAGCGATCGTGCGCCGAGATGCCGGTGGTGACGCCCTCCTTGGCCTCGATCGAGACCGTGAAGGCGGTGGTCATGCTCTCGCGGTTGTCGGCGGCCATCGGCGGCAGACGCAGCTGGCGCGCGCGCTCGTTGGTGATCGACAGGCAGATCAAGCCGCGGGCATGCCGGGCCATGAAGTTGATCTGCTCGGGCGTCGCGAACTGCGCGGGGATGATGACATCCCCCTCGTTCTCGCGGTCCTCGGCGTCGACGAGGATGTAGGGCCGCCCGTTGCGGGCGTCCTCGATGATGTCCTCGATCGGGGAGATGGGGGTGTCTTCACTCATGAATTCTGCCGCTTATCCCCGCGAAGACGGGGACCCAGGTGCTTTGATGTTCGACTCCGAGGCCTTCAACGAAAGCCTGGGTTCCCGCCTGCGCGGGCATGGGCGGATCGCACAGACCCGCTCACGTCATCTCACGCAGTCTCCTGCCACCGCGCGAGGTATCGCGCCAGCATGTCGATCTCGAGATTGACCAGATATCCGGGCTTCATTTCGCCCAAAGTGGTCACGTCCCACGTGTGAGGGATCAGATTGACGCCGAAAACGTCGTCCTCGACCTCGTTGACGGTCAGGCTGACGCCCTCGACCGCGATCGAGCCCTTGGGGGCGATCAGACGGTGCAGAGGCCGCGGCGCGCGGATCCGGACACGGTGCGAGCCGCCGTCGGAGTCGACCGACAGCACCTCGCCGACGCCGTCTACATGGCCGGAGACGACATGGCCGCCCATTTCGTCACCGAGCCGCGCGGCGCGCTCCAGATTCATGCGGTGGCCGGCCTGCCAGCGATCGAGAGTCGTCTTCGAGAGGGTCTCGTGGCTGACCTCGACGGCAAACCAGCCCTCGCCCTTCTCCACCACGGTCAGGCAGCAGCCCGCGTGAGACACGGATGCGCCCATGTCGATGGTCGACACGTCGTAGCTGGTCTCGATCTCGTAGCGGCGGTCTCGGTTGGTGTCGCGCACGGAGCGGACCCGTCCGACGTCGGTGACAATTCCGGTAAACATCAGGCCTTCTCGTAACGCTCCCACAGGTCGTCGCCGACCGTCTCGACCGAGATCCTGCGGAAGCGGGGCGCCGCCGCCAGGTCCTTCAGGACGAAGCCGCCGACCCCGGGCCGGCCCTCGTCCCCGAGCACGATCGGCGCCCGGAACCACTCCACCCTGTCGACCAGTCCGGCCGCCAGAAAACTCGCCGCCACCTGGCCGCCGCCTTCGATCAGCAGGTCCGGCTCGAACACCGCCTGCCCCGCCGTCGCCGGCACGATCCGGTGGAACCGGGTCAGCAGATACTCTTTCAGGGCCGCCAGCGCCGCCCGGGGGTCAGGGCGGCCATCGTTAGCGGCCACCTTGAGCACGGTCACCCCAGCGTCAGTCAAACGATTGTTCGGATTGCCGACGGTGAGCACCACCGTCTCCAGCCGCTCGGCCTCGCGGACCAGCTTGCTGGCGACCGGCAGGCGCTGACGGCTGTCGAGCACGACGCGCACCGGCTGCATGCCGACATAGCCCGGCAGCCGCACGGTGAGTTCGGGATCGTCGGCGATCGCCGTCTCGACCCCGACCATCACCGCCTGGTGCATCGCGCGCAGCTTGTGCACGACCTCGCGGGCGGCGGGACCGGTGATCCAGCGGCTTTCGCCCGAGGCGGTGGCGATCCGACCGTCGAGCGAGGTCGCGAGCTTGAGCGTGACGCTCATTGCCGAGACCAGCCCGGCGGATTAGGCGTCTGGCGCGTCCAGTTCCAGCCGGTCTCCGAGACCACTCGATCCTCAAAGTCACCGGAGACTGTCACGAACCAGCCGTGCTTTCGCAGCGCTGTGACAAACCCGACCACTCCGGCCTCGAACTCCTCGCGACCTAGCGACGGTCCAACATCAGCAACGACTTCGACCTCGAATTGGGCGTCATCAATGCAGTCGTATGACTGCCCGCCACGTCCTGGCGCGTAGCCATCGTTGGGCGAGGCGATCACATCAACAAGAGGACCAGCGAACAAATGCGCTTCGCGGGCGGCCATACCCGCCACGTCGTCAAGCGACCCAGCGCACGTCACGTAAAGTCTGCAAAAGAGCTCTTCGTCCATCGGAAGCAACCGACCGTGGAGCGGTCAGTCCTCCGTCTCGTCGGCGAGGCCTTCGGCGCTCAGGAACTGCGCGAAGTCGTCGGTGTGTCGGAAGTCGCGATAGACGGAGGCGTAGCGGACGTAAGCGACGTCATCGAGCGCCTTGAGCGCCTTCATGACCATCTCGCCGACCACGTTCGAAGCCAGTTCGGTTTCGCCCATGCTTTCCAGCTGACGAACGATTCCGTTGACCAGCCTGTCCAGCCGCTCGGCGTCGATCGGACGCTTGCGCGTGGCGATCGAGATCGAGCGGACCAGCTTCTCACGGTCGAACGGCGCGCGGCGACCCGAGCGCTTGACGATCGTCAGCTCGCGCAGCTGCACCCGTTCGAACGTGGTGAAGCGACCGCCGCATTCGGGGCAGAGCCTGCGGCGGCGGATAGCCGCGCCGTCTTCCGACGGGCGGCTGTCCTTCACCTGGCTTTCCATGTGTCCGCAGAACGGGCAGCGCATGATCTGGGCCCCTCCCGGGTGGCCGTCCCTATTAGTTGTAGATAGGGAAGCGCGCCGTCAACGCCAGCACCTGCTCGCGCACCTTGGCTTCGACCGCCGCGTTGCCCTCCGCGCCATTGGCGGCCAGGCCGTCGACGACCTCGCCGATCCAGCGGCCGATCTGCTTGAACTCCTCGACGCCGAAGCCGCGGGTGGTGCCCGCCGGAGTGCCGAGGCGCACGCCCGATGTCACCGTGAAGGACGCGGTGTCGAACGGGATGCCGTTCTTGTTGCAGGTGATGTTGGCGCGCTCGAGCGCCGCTTCGGTGTCACGGCCGGTGACGCCCTTGGGCCGCAGGTCGACCAGCATCACGTGACTGTCGGTGCCGCCCGAGACGATGGCGACGCCGGCGTCGATCAGGGTCTCGGCCAGAGCCTTGGCGTTGGCGACGATCTGCTGGGCGTACTGCTTGAACTCGGGCTGCAGCGCCTCACGGAACGCCACGGCCTTGCCGGCGATGACATGCTCGAGCGGTCCGCCCTGCAGGCCGGGGAACACCGCCGAGTTGATCTTCTTGGCGATCGCCTCGTCGTTGGTCAGCACCAGACCGCCGCGCGGACCGCGCAGGGTCTTGTGGGTGGTGGTGGTCACCACGTGGGCGTGCGGCACCGGGTTGGGATAGACGCCGCCCGCGACCAGGCCGGCGTAGTGAGCCATGTCGACCATCAGCAGGGCCCCGACGCTGTCGGCGATCTCGCGGAAGCGCTTGAAATCGATGGCGCGACCGTAGGCGGAGCCGCCGGCGATGATCAGCTTCGGCTTCTCGCGCTGGGCGACCTCGGCGACGTTGTCATAGTCGATGAACTGGTCGTCCTTGCGGACGGTGTAGGCGACGGGCTTGAACCACTTGCCGGACTGGTTGGCCGGGCTGCCGTGGGTCAGGTGGCCGCCAGCGGCCAGGTCCATGCCCATGAAGACGTCACCGGGCTGCAGCAGCGCCATGAACACCGCCTGGTTGGCCTGAGCCCCCGAGTGCGGCTGGACGTTGGCGAACCGGGCGCCGAAGAGCTCGCAGGCGCGGTCGATGGCCAGCTGCTCGATGACGTCCACGTACTCGCAGCCGCCGTAGTAGCGCTTGCCGGGGTAACCCTCGGCGTACTTGTTGGTCAGGATCGACCCTTGGGCCTCAAGCACCGCCTTGCTGACGATGTTCTCGGAGGCGATCAGTTCGATCTGGTTGCGTTGGCGCTCCAGCTCTTGATCGATGGCCTTGGCGATGTCGGGATCGGCCGTGGCGAGGTCGGCGCCGAAGAAGGCGGGGCGGATGGCGGTGGTGGCGTTCATGGTCGAAACCCCTGTGCTGCGGCGCGGTGGCGCGCCCTCTTTAGCGCCGTGTGCGGCGCGATCAATCGGAACCGCCCCCTAGGGAGCGCGTTGCCATTCGAACCCACCCCGACCGCAGGTCCGGAGGGGTTGTGTGACGCAGGTACGGAAAGGGGCAGGAATGACCGACGAAACCGGCCGAGCTGACGAGCTGGAGCCCGACATTCTAGCTCATGCGGCCGACATCGTGGCGGCCTACGTAAGCCGCAACTCGGTAAGTGCGACCGCTCTCCCGGACTTGATTCGCACCGTGCATGGCTCGCTGAACAGCTTGTCGGGGGCAGCCCCCGCGGCGGCGAAGGAAAAACAGAAGCCCGCCGTGCCGATCTCGCGCTCTGTCCAGCGAGATTACATCGTCTGCCTCGAGGACGGGGCGCATCTAAAGATGCTGAAGCGCTATCTGCGCTCACGATTTGGACTGTCGCCCGAGGAATATCGCCGCAAGTGGGGTCTGCCCCCGGATTATCCGATGGTCGCGCCGGCTTACGCGGAGCGTCGCTCCGACTTCGCCAGGCAGATCGGACTAGGAAAAGGCGTGCGGCGAAAGTAGCTCCTGTTCGGCTAGGTGGAGCTTAGCCGATGTGGGCCGCTTCTGGAAGCTGCTCCCTCGGCAAGCCTGACAGACAAAAGGGCGCGGATCGATCCGCGCCCTTTTTCAATGCTCGAAACCAAACCGAGGACCTAGGCCGCGACGCCGCCGACCCGCGCGATGTTGCAGTGGGCCCAGAGGTTGGACATGGCCCGCACCAGGTCGCGCATCATCTCGTCGGTGTGGAACGGAGTCGGCGTGAA
>JAZJXN010000214.1:0-17825 GCA_040390885.1 Pseudomonadota bacterium
CACCGGCCGCACCCTCCCCCCGGCCTTCGTCGCCGCCCTTCACCACGGCGGCTTCCGGCCGATCGTGCCGCAGAGACCTGGCTTCGGCCTGACGGATGCAGCGGCGGGCGACTATCTGTCCGACGCCGCCGACGACCTTGCGACGCTCCTCGACGCGCTGCGCATAAAGGCCGCCCACCTGCTGGTGCGGGATGACGGCGCAGCGACCGCGCTTGCCTTCGCCGCCCGCCATTCAGAGCGGATTCTGACCGCCGCACTGGTCAATCCGCGATGGCCGGGCGCGGGCGTCCGCAGCCCTGACAGCCTGATGGGGTCGATCACCAAGGCCTTTCTGGTCCGGCCGGAAATCGTCGCGATGTTCGGCGAAATGCTCCGCCGCCAGACCAGCAGCGAGCTTGTGGAAGCCATGATCCGACGCGCCGCCAACCACGTGCCGGCTGACGTCGAGGTGCTTTCGCGACCCGGCGTCGTCACGGCGATGGTGCGGGACATACAGGCGATGGCCGCCCGGACGAGCCGCGGGTTCGCTGACGAACAGGGCGTCTACGCCACAGGCTGGACCCCGCCCCAACTCGACGGGAAGATCCCGTGGCTGGTCGCCGAATGCCGGCCCCTGACGCTCCCGGGAGTCGAAGCCGCCTTCGCGGCGTTGCCGCGCGCGCGCTTCACCGAGATCGAAGCGGGTGGACTGCTCGTCTATCACTCGCACCCGCATGTGGTGGCGGATCTGTTCGCCGGACATGCGCGCGCCACGCCGTGACGCCGCGCCGTCGTTGCCGATCCTGAGCGCCTGACATCGTAGCCGGCGCGTCCTATCCGCGACCCTTGACCACGGCGGCCACGATCGCCGCGTTGTAGTCCTTGAACGCCTGCCGGACGAGGCGCTCCCAGACCGGGAGGTCCAGCACCACCGCATCGCCGCGGGTCAGATTGTCGGTCCCGATCTGCAGCGGGCGGACATCCGCCCCGCCCGCGACCTGGGTCGCGAAGACGGTCGACACCGATGGCTCGTTCTCGGGACGGATGAAGGCCGGGAAGGCGCGACCACGGTCGATGGCCTTGACCACGATGAGCCCCGACTGAACGCCGCGCACCGTGAAGGCGAGATCGCCGGCGACGGTCGCCGTCTGTCGGCCCCAGCCGCTGCTCGCCTTGCCGCCGAGGTTGCCGAAATCAAGCACCAGGTACGGCAGGACGGCCAGGGTGTTCTGCGGCTGGCCGGCGATCAGCTTCGGGTACTGGGCGGTCCAGGACATCGGATTTGAGCCGGGGCGGAACGGCGCCAGCGCCGGCGCGGCCGACGGCCCGAACATGGCGTGGCCGTTGCTGACGGCGCTGTTGACGACGATGCCCTGCCCCGCCTGGGCCGTCGACACGTTGCCGGGTTGCAGCTGGATCCCGCCCTGGACGACGATCTCGCGCGTCTTTTCAGGTGAGACGACGGTGAAGCCGGCGGCGGTGAACTGGGCGCCGAGATCCGCGTAGGCTTCATCCGTCAGGCGGCGCAGCGTCGCCTCGTCTACGCCCGCGAGCGACTTGGTCAGCCGCGCGCGGGCGCCGAAGCCTCCGACGGCTGTGGCTTCCTTACTGGTGATGAAGGTCAGGTGGTACGTCGGCAGGACGATCGGACCAACGCCACGGAAGTAGGAGCTCTGATGTGAGCTCCACTTGATCGGGAAGGTCTGGGCCAGGGCGGGCGAGGCGAGCGCCACGCAGATGGCGGCCGCCGCGAGCGGCAGGTGAAGCGAGGAAAGACGCAAGGTGTGGGCCCCCGGGGGTGAATGTCGCGGCAGGGTAGGTGAAGGCTGGCGGACCGCACCCCTTGTTCGGGGGTATGGCGACGAGACGGGCCGTGCAGGCCCTGGCCCGCAAACCCCGCCCGACGGGCATCGGGACCTTGGCTGGGACGGGCGGCTCGAACGGCGCCCCCTTCCGCTCATCGCTGAGGCATCGGCGAGCGGCGGGCACCCCTACGGACGGCTTGCTCAGCGGCGGCCGAAAGTTAGAATGCGTTGTAAATTTCCTGCCGGCTGCCTGTGGCGGACGGCTTGATGGCGAGCCTTCCGCTCCTGTGAGGTGCTGGCGGCGCAGAAGGCGGAATGTCGAAATGAAAGTTGCAGCGGTCAGGTCTCTCGAAGGCGGCGCGAAGATCGTAATTGAAGAACGCGACGCCCCGCGCCCCAAGGCGGGCGAGGTCCTTGTTCGGGTTCATGCCAGCTCTCTGAATTTCCACGACTTCGCCGTGATCAGCGGGATGATCAGGACCCCCGACGGCCGCATTCCGATGTCTGACGGCGCCGGCGAGGTGGTGGAGCTCGGCGCCGGCGTGACGCAGTGGAGCGTTGGCGACAAGGTTCTGTCGACCTTCTTCCCGGGATGGCCGGCGGGCGGACCGTCCCCCACGCGCCTCGGCGGCGTCCCCGGCGATCATGCCGACGGCTTCGCCGCTGAACAGGTCGCCGTCCCCGCCTCCGCGCTGACGCCGATGCCGCGAGACTGGTCGTATGAAGAAGCGGCCACCCTGCCCTGCGCGGCCCTGACTGCCTGGCGGGCGATCTTCGTCGAGGCGCAGATCAAGCCGGGCGATGTCGTGCTGACCCAAGGCTCTGGGGGCGTGTCGATTTTCGCGCTGCAGTTCGCCAAGGCGGCCGGGGCGACGGTGATCTCGACGTCCTCGTCTGATGAGAAACTGGAGCGGCTCAAGGCCCTCGGTGCGGACCATCTGATCAACTACAAGACGACGCCTGACTGGGGCCGCGCAGCCACGAAGCTGACCGGCGGCAAGGGCGTCGACCTGGTGGTCGAGATCGGCGGCTCCGGCACCCTGACCCAGTCGCTCCACGCTGCCCGTATCGGCGGCCATGTTTCGATGATCGGTGTGCGGACCGGCGTGTCGGGCGAGGTGCCGACCGCCCTTCTCATGTCCAAGAACATCCGCCTGCAGGGCATCACGGTGGGCTCCCACCAGGATCAGATGGACATGATCGCCGCGATCGAGGCCAACGGCCTGCGCCCGGTCATCGACAGCACCTTCCCGCTGGACCGCATCGCCGAGGCCTTCGCCCACCAGATCTCACAGGCTCACTTCGGGAAGATCTGCCTTTCGGTCTGAAAACCCATCCTGGCCTCCCGCCCAAACCGCGGGAGGTCACGATCCCGGCCGCCCTTCCGCGGTACTCGCCCGGAGGCTCAAGCGCGAACGCAGCGTCGGCCAAATTCCTCCAGCATGGCGACCCCGCTGGCGTTGAAGAGGACTGGCTCCGCGGCTGTCGCCTTGCGCGGCGTGAGGCGGCGGGTCGTCATGAAGGCGGCGACCGGCTCCATTCGCTTCCCGAACGCCGCAACGACCGGGTCGGGCGCACCGCCATACCCGACCGTCATGGCGTCGAGCTCCAGGGTTGTCTCGTGATAGGCCGCCAACGCCTCAGCGAGCCTGTTGCAGGGCACTTGAGATAAGTCCGCTTGTCGCGCGACCGCCGGATCCGAAGCACCACGGGCTATGATCAGTGCGACCGCGATCATGGTCAGGCTATGCATGAAGTCTGAGCGCAAGATGGCCTCCGGGGTGAACCTCGACGAAGGATAGGCGCCGATGGCGACGGCGCACCCCGCGTTCGGGGGTATCGGCCCCCCGAACGGCTCGCGAAGACAGATCCGCGACGGGACGAGGTTTGCTCAGACGGGCGCAAGTCGAACGCCAAGGTCAGATTGCTGGTCAACGGACATCCACACCGACGCCCTGGGCGGCGACGGACGGCAGACCCCGCAACCCGTTGGCGCTTGCTTTCCTCGACTTAGCGGGTAGGCATCACTGCGCCCCCAACCCGAGATTTGCATGCCCACGAGCTCGTCCAGCCGCACGTCCTCATCACGGTCCAGCGCTGACGTCTGGACAACCGTCGGACTGATCGTCGTCCTCGCATTCTTCCTGGTCAGCGGATGGGTCGCCTACCGGAACATCGAGGTGCTGCGAGCGAGCAACGAGAGGATTCGCCACACCCACTCGGTCCTCATCGCCCTCGACGACCTGCTCTCGGCCGCTCAGGACGCCGAGACCGGGCAGCGCGGCTACCTGTTGACCGGGGTCGACAAGTATCTCGATCCCTACACGGCCGCGGTCACCGACGTCGGCGCGCGGATGGACACTGTCGGATCACTGACCCGGGACAACCCAACCCAGCAGGCCAACCTCGGCCGGCTCAGGCGCCACGTGGAGGCGAAACTCCGGGAGTTGAAGGAGACCATCGACCTGCGCCGAACCGGCGGCGCCCAGGCCGCCCTCGCCATGGTGACGAGCGACCGCGGCAAGGTGGAGATGGATGCGATCCGCGACGGTCTCGATGTGATGCGGCGGGAGGAATCCCGGCTGCGCCAGCTACGGCTCGCGGAGATGGAGGACGCCTACAGCACGGCCCTGACCAGCGGCGTCCTCAGCGCCCTTCTCGGCGGCGCGCTTACGATCGCGGTCTTCACCCTGATCCGCAGAAGCACGCGCAGCCGCGCGCGACAGGCCTGGCTCCAGTCAGGCCACGTGGGGCTCGGGGACGCGATGATGGGCGACAAGTCGGTCGAGGACCTCGCCGACAGCATCCTGGTCTTCCTGTCCCGCTACCTGGGCTTCCAGGCCGGCGCCGTCTTCAAGGGGGAGAACAACCGCTACAAGCGCGTCGCGGCCCTGGGCATTCCGGAGGACGCGGACGTCCCTCACCATTTCAAGACCAAGGAAGGCCTGCTCGGACAGGTGGCCGCGGATGGCAAGCCGACCATCATCCACGACGTGCCGGCAGGCTACATGACCATCGGGTCCGCCCTCGGGCGGGACAACCCCCGACACCTCATCATTGTGCCGGCGCACGCTGACGAGCTGGTCAACGCCGTCATCGAACTCGGCTTCCTGCACCCGGTCGACGACCTCGCCCTCGAGCTCCTGGATCAGGCCTCCGGCGCAATCGGCATCGCCCTGCGTTCGGCCCGCTATCGCGCCGACCTTCAGAACGCGCTCGAAGAGACCCAGCGCCAGTCCGAGGAACTGCAGGTTCAAAGCGAGGAGCTTCGTGTTTCCAACGAGGAGCTGGAGGAGCAAGGCCGCGCGCTGAAGGAGTCCCAGGTGCGGCTCGAGCAGCAGCAGGTCGAGCTGGAGCAGACCAACAGTCAGCTCGAGGAGCAGGCCCAGACGCTCGAAGCGCAGCGCAACGATCTCGAACGCAGCAGCGCGGCGGTGGAACTGAAGGCTCGCGAACTCGAGCAGGCAAGCCAGTACAAGTCGGACTTCCTGGCCAACATGAGCCACGAGCTGCGCACGCCGCTCAACTCGCTCCTGATCCTGTCCAAGCTGCTCGGCGACAACACCGATGGCAACCTGTCCGGCGAGCAGGTGAAGTACGCCCAGACCATCCAGTCGTCGGGGAACGATCTGCTCACCCTGATCAACGACATCCTAGACCTGTCCAAGATCGAGGCCGGCCATATCCAGATGCGGCCCGAGACCGTTCCGCTGCAGCGGATGACGGCGGATCTGCGGCAGCTCTTCGAGCCGGTCGCGCGGGAACGCGATCTGACGTTCGACATCCAGACGGCGGAGGATTGTCCCAAACTCGTTGAGACAGATCCCCAACGGCTCGAGCAGATCCTCAAGAACCTGCTCTCCAACGCCTTCAAGTTCACCGAAGCCGGCGGCGTGACGCTGGCCATCCGGCCGGCCGGTAATGATGGCCTCGCGTTCTCGGTGACGGACACCGGGATCGGCATCGCGCGCGAGCAGCAGGAGAGCATCTTCGAGGCCTTCCGCCAGGCGGACGGGACGATCAGCCGCCGGTATGGCGGGACCGGCCTTGGGCTGTCGATCTCACGTGAACTCGCCCGATTGCTCGGCGGCGCGATCACGCTGAGCAGCCGACCCGGCGAGGGCAGCACCTTCACCGTCACCGTGCCGCTGACCTACGACCCCGCACGTGTCGGCCCGCGGGAACAGCCGGTCGCGACCGAACCGACGGCCAGCCCCGTTCCAGCCAAGACGGTGCGGGCGAAGCCGCTTCCCCGCAAGGTCGACGATGACCGCGACCAGCTGGCCAGTTCGCGGCGGCTGCTGCTCGTTGTCGAGGACGACGACAGCTTCGCGGCGATCGTGCGCGACCTGGCCCGCGAGCTGGGCTTCCAGTGCATCGTCGCCGGCACGGCGGAGGAAGCTCTGACCCTGGCCAAACAATACAAGCCCAGCGCGGTGGTTCTCGACGTCGGCCTGCCCGACCAGTCGGGCCTGACCGTTCTGGACCGTCTCAAGCGGGACAACGCCACCCGGCACATCCCCATCCATGTCGTCTCGGCAAATGATCACAGCCAGACCGCGCTCTCCCTCGGCGCGGTGGGATATCTCGTCAAGCCGGTGAAGCGCGACGACCTCGCCGATGTGCTCAAGTCTCTTGAGACCAAGCTCACCAGCACGGTGCGCCGGGTGCTGATCGTCGAGGATGATCCGGTCCAGCGTGACGCGGTCGGCAAGCTGCTGTCGTCGAGCGAGGTTGAGACGATCGGCGTCGGCACCGCCGCCGAATGCCTCGAACAGCTGAAGACCCAGACCTTCGACTGCATGGTTCTGGACCTGTCGCTTCCGGACGCCTCCGGCTTCTCCCTGCTGGAAACCTTGAGCCAGGACGGGGAGCACGCCTTCCCGCCAGTCATCGTCTATACCGGCCACGATCTCTCGGCCGAGGACGAGCAGCAACTGCGCCGCTACTCCAGTTCGATCATCATCAAGGGCGCGAAATCGCCCGAACGCCTGCTCGACGAGGTGTCGCTGTTCCTGCACCAGGTGGTCTCCGAACTGCCGCCGGAACAGCAGAAGATGATCCAGAAGGCGCGCAATCGCGACGCCGTCCTGGAGGGGCGGCGTGTGCTGATCGTCGAGGACGACATCCGCAACGTCTACTCGCTGACCAGCGTCCTGGAGCCGCGCGGGGCGATCATCCAGATCGCCCGCAACGGACAGGAGGCGATCGACGCGCTGTCGCAGTCTGCCGGGGAGTCGGCGGCCGCCATCGACATGGTGCTGATGGATGTGATGATGCCGGTGATGGATGGCCTGACCGCCACGCGGCAGATCCGCAGCGATCCCCAATGGGCCGGCCTGCCGATCCTGATGCTGACTGCCAAGGCCATGCCGGACGATCAGGAACGTTGTATCGAGGCGGGCGCTAACGACTACATGGCCAAGCCGATCGACGTGGACAAGCTGCTCTCGCTCGTTCGGGTCTGGATGCCCAGGTAAGATTGATCAGTGTCGGACGCCATCGAAGATCTCGAAATCCAGCTGCTGCTGGAAGCGCTTTACCAACGCTACCACTATGACTTCCGTCACTATGCTCAGGCGTCGATCAAGCGCCGCCTGACGCAGGCCCGCGATCAGCTGGGCTTCGCCAGCATTTCCGCGATGCAGGAACGCGTCCTCCACGATCCCGCCATGCTGCCGCGATTGCTCGACTATCTCACCGTGCAGGTCAGCGAGATGTTCCGTGACCCGGCCTACTTCCGGGCGCTTCGGGAGACGGTGCTTCCCCATCTGCGCACCTACCCCTCGCTGAAGGTCTGGATCGCCGGCTGCAGCACCGGCGAGGAGCTATATTCGCTGGCCATCCTGTTCCGCGAAGAGGGCCTCGAGCAGCGGACGCTCTTCTACGCGACCGACATCAACCCCGAGGCGCTGCACGCCGCGGAGGCGGGTGTCTACACGCTCGACCGGGTCCGGAAATTCACCGAGAACCACCGCAAATCCGGGGGCAAGTCCTCCCTCTCGGACTACTACACGGCCGACTACGGCCGCGCCGTGTTCGACAAGAGCCTGCGCAGCAAGGTCGTGTTCTCCGACCACAGCCTGGTGACCGACTCCGTCTTCGCCGAGATGCATCTGATCTCGTGCCGCAACGTGATGATCTACTTCGATCGCGAGCTTCAGGACCGGGCCATCGGCCTGTTCCGTGAGTCGCTGGCCCGGCAGGGTTTCCTGGGCCTCGGCTCCAAGGAGAGCCTGCGGTTTTCCAAGCATGCCGCGGCATTCACGGACTTCGTCCCTGAGGAGAAGATCTACCAGAGGCGCGAGCCATGACCGCCCTTGGCGCCCAGGCCGTCGTGATCGGCGCGTCGGCCGGCGCCGTGCAGGCCCTGCTGGCGATCCTGCCCGCCCTTCCCGCCAGCTACCCGCTCCCCGTCCTGGTCGTGGTCCATGTGCCGCCCGACCGTCGCAACGTCCTGGTGCCCCTGCTGCAGGGGAAATGCCGGCTGGCGGTGAAGGAAGCCGAGGACAAGGAGCCCGCGCTGGCCGGCACCATCTATCTGGCGCCGTCTGACTACCATCTTCTGGTCGAGACTGGCGGCTCCCTGGCCCTCTCGACCGAGGCGCCGGTCAACTACTCCCGCCCCTCCATCGACGTGCTGTTCGAAAGCGCGGCCGACGCCTATGGACCCGCCCTGGCGGGCGTCATCCTCACCGGCGCCAATCACGACGGCGCGGCGGGACTGAAAGCTGTCGCGGACGCCGGGGGCGCGGTGGTCGTCGAAACACCCGAGGACGCCTACGCCAAGGCGATGCCCCGAGCCGCGCTTGAGGCCTGCCCGTCGGCGCCGACGATGACGCTGGATGGCGTGACGACCTATCTCCTGAGCCTCGGAATGGCATGACCAGCGTATCAGACCCGATCAATTTCCTGCTGGTTGACGATCTTGAGGAGAACCTTCTGGCCCTCGAGGCGCTGCTGCAGCGCGACGGCCTGAGGTGCCTGAAGGCGCGTTCTGGAGACGAGGCGCTCGAGCTGCTTCTGGTCCATGACTTCGCGCTCGCGCTTCTGGACGTGCAGATGCCGGGCATGGACGGCTTTCAACTCGCGGAGTTCATGCGTGGGGCCGAGCGCGCCCGGCACGTGCCGATTATCTTCGTCACCGCGGGCAGCTCGGACACCCAGCGCCGGTTCCGGGGCTATGAAGCCGGCGCGGTGGATTTCATCAACAAGCCGATCGAGCCCGATATCCTGCGCAGCAAGGCGAACGTCTTCTTCGACCTTCATCAGCAGCGGCGGATGATCCAGGCGCAGCGCGACGAGCTCGAGGGCTACGCCCAGACCCTCTCGGCGATCAATCGCAACAAGAACGAGTTCATGGCCGTGCTCGGGCATGAGCTCAGAAACCCGGTCATGGCGCTTGGCGGGGGTCTTCATCTTCTCAAGCGAGACGACGACTCGCAGCGGGACGAGGACATCAGAGCCAGGATGGGACGGCAGGTCGAGCACCTCTCCCGGCTGGTCGAGGACCTTCTCGACATCTCGCGGATCGACCAGGGGAAGATTGCGCTCAGGACCGAGCGCACCGCCGTGCAGGGGATCCTCGACTTCGCGATCGAGATGAGCCGCCCGCAGATCGAGGCCGGCGGACATACGCTCACCACGGACATCCTGGCCCAGCCGGTATGGCTCAACGCGGATCAGACCCGCATCGCCCAGGTGGTCAGCAACCTGTTGAACAACGCCGCCAAATACACGCCGCCAGGCGGGCATATCCAGCTGATCGCGCGTCAGGTCCAGGGCTGGGTGGAGATCGAGGTCGCGGACAATGGCCGGGGCATTCCGGCCGAGATGCAATCCAAGATCTTCGAGCTGTTCACCCAGGTAGAAGGCCCCGATGCGCGCTCCCCTGACGGGCTGGGCATCGGCCTGGCGCTCGTGAAACAGCTGGTCGAACTCCATGGCGGCGCCATCAGCCTCACGAGCGGCGGTGAGAACCCGGGCAGTCGCTTCTCGGTGCGGCTTCCGGCTGCGGGCTGAAAGCCACCCCCTCACACCCCCCTGACGACATCCTCGCAAGGGACGGCCCCGACCGCCGTCGCCCCTGGGCGTCCGCTAGGCGTCTTCCAGCATCATCCGGGCGGCCTTCTCGGCGATCATCATGGTCGGGGAGTTTGTGTTGCCGGAGACGATGCGGGGCATGACCGAGGCGTCGGCGACGCGCAGGGCCTCGATCCCGAACACCCGCAGCCGCGCGTCGACCACCGCCATCGGGTCCGCGGCGAGGCCCATCCTGGCGGTGCCGACGGGGTGGAAGATGGTGGTGCCAAGCTCACGGGCGGCGGCCAGCAGGCCGGCGTCGTCGTCGACCGCCTCGCCCGGGCTCATCTCGCGCGGGTGATAGCGCGCCAGCGGCGGCCGGCCGACAATCCGGCGGACCAGCCGCATCGCGTCGATGGCCACCTGCTCGTCCTCCCGCGTCGACAGATAGTCCGGGTCGATGATGGGCCGGTCGCGCGGGTCGCGGCTCCGCGCATGAACCGAGCCGCGGCTGGTCGGACGCAGGTTGCAGACGCTGATGGTGATGGCCGGGAACGGATGCAGCGGCTCGCCGAAGCGGTCCAGCGACAGCGGCTGCACATGAAACTGGAGGTTGGCCGTCTCCTGGTCCGGCGAGGACTTCGCGAAGGCTCCCATCTGCGACGGGGCCATCGACATCGGCCCTCGCCGGAACAGCGCGTATTCCAGCGCCATCAGCGGCCGCCGCCAGAGCGAGGCGTAGAGGGCGTTCATGGTCGGCACGCCGTCGACTCTGTAGACCGGCCGCACCTGCAGATGGTCCTGCAGGTTCTCGCCGACGCCGGGCAGATGGCGCACCGTCTCGACGCCCAGCGCCCGCAGCCGCGCGCCGTCGCCGATGCCGGAGAGTTCCAGCAACTGCGGCGTGCCCACGGCGCCGGCCGCGAGCACGACCTCGCCCGAGGCGCGGGCCTCGAAGGTCTGCCCGCCCGTCTGCCAGGCCACGCCGACGGCGCGGCCATTTTCGACGATCACGCGGGTGACGTGGACGCCGGTCTCGAGCTTCAGGTTGGGTCGCTTGAGCACCGGCTTGAGGAACCCCCGCGCGGCGCTCCAGCGGCGGCCGGCGCGCTGGTTGATCTGGAAGTAGCCGGCCCCGAAGTTGTCGCCGCCGTTGAAGTCGGGAACGGTCGGCACCCCCTCCTGCGCCGCGGCCTCGGCGAAGGCGTCGAGGACCGTCCAGCGCATCCGCGGATGTTCGACCCGCCATTCGCCGCCGGAGCGGTGGTGTTCGCTGGGCGGGGCGATGTGGTCCTGCTGGGCCATGAACAGCGGCAGCACGTCGTCCCAGCCCCAGCCGCTCAGGCCCAGCCGCCGCCAGCCATCGTAGTCCGCCGCCTGGCCGCGCATGTAGATCATGGCGTTGATCGCCGACGAGCCGCCGATGACCTTGCCGCGCGGGTACTTGAGGCTGCGGCCGTTGAGGCCGGCCGAGGGCTCGGTCTCGAACATCCAGTCCGCGCGCGGGTTGCCGATCGCGAACAGGTAGCCGACCGGGATGTGGAACCAGATCCAGTCATCCTGGCCGCCCGCCTCGAGCACCAGCACGCGCCGGCGCGGATCCGCCGAAAGCCGGTTGGCCAGCACGCAGCCCGCCGAGCCGGCGCCCACGACGATGTAGTCGAACGTCTCGGTGGTCATGGCCCGGACCCTAGCGGGCGTCGCCGGAAACGAAAATGCCTAGCCCAGCAGGGCCGAAACGGCCGCTTCCAGCACCTTGCGGGCGCGGGCGGGGGTGAGGGTCTGCTCGCGGCGCAGGCGCGACCAGCTTTCCCAGCTGAGCAGCAGGTCTAGGGCCTCGAGCTTGAGCTGGTCGCGGGCGACCTCCGGCGGGAGCTCGCGCTTGAGGATCTCCCGGAGGGCGGCGGTCAATCGGTCGTCGTCGTCCTGCAGGAAGCGCGAGCGGTGACGCAGGGCGTCGGACGCCCGCTTGAAGGGGGTGATCTTCTCGAACACCGCGCCGCGCCGCTCGACCAGCTCGACGACCCGGCCGCGCCAGTCCGTGGCCTTGAACGGCTGTCCGGCCATCGCGCGCATCTCGGCCTCGATGACCTCGGACATCTCGCGATAGAGGCTGTCCATGTCCTTGAAGTGCCGGAACACGGTGCGAAGGGCGACGTCGGCGCGCTCGGCGACCTGTTCGGCGCTGGGCGAGACGTCGCCGCCGTGCATCAGCTCGAGCATCGCCGCGACGATGCGGGCGCGGTTGTCCTGCCCGCGCCGCCGCCGGCCGTCCTCGGCCTGCGCCGCCGTCCCGTCCGCCTGTTTCACACCGTCTCGTCCCGAAGCCATCCTGTCCTGACTAGCGCCTAACGCTCGGTGGTGAACAGGGCTTCGCGCGAGATGCACCGCTAGCGAATGACCAGGAAGCGGTTCGAGCGGGTAATGGCTGTCGATCCCGCCGGCAGGCTGATCAGATCGCCGTCCTGCCCAACCCGGAGCGGACCGGAGAAGATCGTCCGCGACTTGCCCAGGAAGGGTCCCTCAAGCGCCCGCATCGGCACGGGCGGGATGATGTGGGTGAACAGCAGGTAGCGGACCCCGGCGCGCTGGGCGATCGCGGCGGCCGCCTCGGGCGGCGTGTGATACGACAGGATATCGTGCGTGATGGCGGCCAGGTTGGCGCGACCGTGGGTGCGGGCGGCGCGGTTTTGCATCGCCACCAGATCCGGCGACAGCGCCTCGTGCACCAGCACATCCACCCCTTTCGAGGCGGCCTCGACCCGCGCCGAGGCGGCGGTGTCGCCGCTGATGACCACGCTGCGCCCCTTGTAGACGAACTTGTAGCCAACCGCCGGTTCGACCGGCGCGTGGGGCACCGGGAAGGCGGTGACCTTGAGGTCGGGCGTATCAACCAGCACCAGGTCCGGCCCTTGCGGAGGGGCGTTGAAGGCCAGTGGCGCGCCGCCAAAGCCGCTGGGGGGCGCCACGCGCTCGCCGTGATGGGCGATGCGGAAGCCCCGGTCGATGCGGTAGGCGTCCATGAAGCCCGCGACCACGCGCTCGACGCCGATCGGGCCATAGACCGGGACCGGCGCGGTCCGGGCGCCGCTGGCCCAGCGCTGCAGCATGAGCTCGCCGAGATCGTCGATATGATCGCTGTGCAGGTGGGTCAGGAAGATCGCGTCGACGTTCGCCGGCGGCAGGTTCATCAGACTGAGGTTCCGGGTCCCGCCCGCGCCCGCGTCGACGACGAACAGCTCACGCCCGGCCAGCACCACCGTGCAGGGGCCCGCCCGGCCCGGATCGGCCATCGGCGAGCCCGATCCGCACAGGCCGACGTGCAGCCCATCGGGCAGGTCACGGTAGGGGTCGGGATCCATGACCCGGTCGTAGGCCCGTTCCATGATCGCCAGCGCGATGCGCCCCCGGGCCAGCCAGGCGCCCGCGGCGGCGACGATGAGGATCGCCGTGACCGACAGTGCAATCTTCCAGCCCCTGGACATGGCGCCCTCCCTGCGTCGGCTTGACCGATCCCGGATATAGTGACACGCATATTGCCACTACTTTTCGAGACATGACCAGCGCCGTGTGCGCGGCGGGAGACGACGATGCAGGTTCTGAGGACTCCGGAGGTTCGGTTTGAAGGCCTGAAGGACTGGCCCTATGCGCCCCGCTATCTGGACCTGACCGACGCGGACGGGACGGTGCTGCGGCTGCACTACATCGACGAAGGCCCGCGCGACGGGGCGCCGGTGCTGCTGATGCACGGCGAGCCGTCCTGGGCCTATCTCTACCGGCATGTGATCGCGGGGCTGGTCGCCAAGGGCCATCGCGTGATCGCGCCGGACCTGATCGGTTTCGGCCGCTCGGACAAGCCGGGCGCGCGCGCCGACTACACCTACGAGCGGCATGTCGCGTGGATGAGCCAGTGGCTGACCGCGCTGGACCTGAAGGATCTGACCCTGTTCTGCCAGGACTGGGGCGGGCTGATTGGCCTGCGGCTGGTCGCGGTGTTCGCCGAGCGGTTCGCGGGCGTCGTCGTCGCCAACACCGGCCTGCCGACCGGGTCCGGCATGACCGAGGGCTTCAGCAACTGGCTCGAGGTCAGCCAGACGATCCCGCAGATGCCCGTCGGCCTGTTCGTCAACGCCGGCTCCGGCCGCACCCTGTCGCCGGAGGAGATCGCCGCCTACGACGCGCCCTTCCCCGATGAGTCCTACAAGGAAGGCGCGCGGCAGTTTCCGGCCCTGGTGCCGGTGACGCCCGAGCACGCCTCCGTGCGCGAGAACCAGCTGGCCTGGGCCGTGCTCGAAGCCTTCGACAAACCGTTCCTGACCGCCTTCAGCGACGCCGACCCGATCACCGGGGGTGGCGAGGCCGTGTTCCAGACGCGGGTCCCCGGCGCCGCCGGCCAGCCGCACGTCGCCCTTCACGGCGGCCATTTCCTGCAGGAAGACTGCCCGGACGACATCGTCGCCGTCATCGACGGCATGATCGCGCGGCGGGGCTAGGGCTTCACCCGCAGCACCGTGCGGAAGCCGATGTGGTTCTCGCCGGTGTCGGTCGGCCCCGGCTGGCGCGCCGCGGGCCGGTAGCGGTAGCAGAAGCTTGGCGCGCACAGGAACGAGCCGCCCTTGATGACGTGCTCGCGCTGGCCCGGATTGCCGGCCTCCGGCGCGGGCCCGGCGGGGTCGATGCCCGGCCGATAGGCGTCCTTCGTCCACTCCCAGACATTGCCCGCCATATCGTGCAGGCCAAGGCCATTGGCGGGGAAGCAGCCGACCGGCGCCACCGTCGCGCGATACCCGTCCTCGCCGGTGTCGAGGACCGGATAGGCGCCCTGCCAGACATTGGCCTGCGGCTTGCCGGGATCGAAGGGAGCCTCGCCCCAGACGAACCGCGTCGCCGACTTGCCGCCCTGGGCCGCGTACTCCCATTCCGCCTCGGTCGGCAGATCGCGGCCCAGCCATCGGGCATAGGCCATCGCGTCCTGCCAGGCGATCTGGACGACCGGCTGCGTGTCCCGCCCCACAATCGTGCTCTTCGGTCCGAGCGGATGACGCCAGTCCGCGCCCGGGATCACCCGCCACCAGCGCAGCGGGTTCGGCTCCCCGGGCGTGTCGGCGCCGACGAAGACGACGCCGGAAGGCTTGAGATCGTCGCCCGACAAACCCGGATAGGCCCTCGGATCGAGCGGCCGCTCGGCCAGGGTCACGTAGCCGGTGGCCTGAACGAAGCGCGCGAAGTCGGCGTTGGTGACCTCGGTCCGGTCGATCCAGAAGTCACCGACCTCGACCGGGGTCGGCGGCCCCTCTTCGGCATGCATCGGCCGCGCCCCCATCTCGAACGCGCCGCCCCTGACGAGGACCATGCCCGCCGTGGACGGCGCCGCCTGGGCCGCCGGCGCGACAAGGCAGGCGCGCGACGCCGACGCCTCCGGGCGCCCGCAGGCGCCGAGGCAGAGCAGCAGGAGAAGGGCGGCGCGCCGCATGGCTGCGCCTAGTTGTCCCAGAGGATGTACTCGTCGCCGGCCGTCTGCGGCCGGCCCTCGGGTTTGTCGATGAACACAGGCCCTTGCAGCAGCGAGGGCCAGCTCGACTTGACGCTGCGCGCGTCCTGGGCGGCGATCAGGGCCAGCATCGCCCTCACTCGGGCGGGCTCGGCCTTCGACAGGTCCCTCTGTTCGGTCGGGTCGGCCGCAAGGTCGTACAGCCAGACCTTGTTGCGCGCGCCGTTGACCTGGAGCTTCCAGTCGCCGTCGCGCACGGCCTTGTACTGCCCAGACCGCCAGTAGAGCTGCGGGTGCGGCCGGCTCGGATCCCGCCCCTGCAGACGCGGCAGCAGATCCACCCCGTCGATCGCGCGGTCGCTGGGCAAGGCGGCTCCGGCGGCGGCCGCGGCCGTTGCGAAGATGTCGATGTGACCAACCGGATAGGGGTAGGTCGAGCCCGCCGGGATCAGACCCGGCCAACGCATGAAGAACGGCGCATGGATGCCGCCCTCGAAGAAGGTCGACTTGAACCCCCGGTAGGGCTTGTTGACGTCCGGCAGTCCGACATAGCCGGCGCCGCCGTTGTCGCTGGTGAAGATCACCAGGGTGTTGTCGTCGAGTCCCTCGTCCTTCAGCGCCTGCAGGATGCGCCCGATGTTGGCGTCGAGGTTGCGGGCCATGGCGCCGTAGACGCGCAGCCGCTCGTCCCTGATCTGCGGCAGGGCGTCGTAGTCCGCGCGCTTGGCCTGCAGCGGCGTGTGGATGGCGTTGGGCGCGAAGTAGAGGAAGAAGGGCCGGTTTCGGTTGGCCTTGATCGAGGCGATGGCCTGGTCGGCGAGGTAGTCGGTCATGTAGCCCGTGGGCCTGAACAGCGGCCCGCCGTTGAACTGCACCGCATAGGGCAGGTTCGGCCACAGGAAGCGGTCGATGGCGTCCCAGGGCTGCTTGACGTTGACCACGCCCGGGTCCGCCTCGGGCAGGTACATCGAGCCGCCGGCGATGAAGCCCAGACTCTCGTCGAAGCCCTGGTCCTCGGGCCGCGAACCCGTCTTGCCGCCCAGATGCCATTTGCCGAGGTGGATGGTGTGGTAGCCGCGGGTCTTCATCACCTCGGCGATGGTGATCTCGCCGGCCGGCATGCTCAGCTCGTTGACCGCTGACGGGTTCAGCGCGGCGCTGCCCGGCGGCATGTCCTTGACCCGGTCGCCGAAGAAGGTCGGCTTCACCAGAGCCCCAGGCTCGGACTCGGTGCCGACCATGCGGGCGAAGCCGACCGGGGCGGGCGTGAACTCGAAGCCAAAGCGGGTCGCGTAGCGGCCGGTCATGATCGCCGCCCGCGACGGCGCGCAGGTGGCGTTGCCCGCGTAGCCGTTAGCGAAGGCGACGCCCTCGCGGCCGATGGAGTCGATGTTTGGGGTCGGCACGGCGCCGTTCGCCACGCCGCCGCCGTTGAAGCTGATATCGTTGTAGCCGACGTCGTCGACGAGGATGAAGACGACGTTCGGCGGCCGCTCACCGGTGGTCGGGGCGCCTGGTCCCTGGGCCCAGGTCACGGCCCGCGTCGGCTCGACGTGGGGCAGGCGCGCACGGACGATGGCCGACAGGATGGCGGTGCGGTTGGCGGCGGCCAGCGCCGCGGCGCCAACCAGCACCAGGACGACTACGCCCAGCCATTTCCACAGCCTCATCCCCGCCTCCCGATATTATTGACACTATTCGTGTCACTATCGGGGGCGAGAGACAAGCCCGTTGTGACCGGGCGGTATCAGCCCTTCTTCACGACGATGGTCTGGGTATTGGTGTACTCGAGCAGGCCGTCGATGCCGTTCTCGACGCCGATGCCCGACTGCTTGAGCCCCGCGAAGCTGACCAGCGGGCTGAGGTGCTGGGTCTCGTTGATCCAGACGGTGCCGGTCTGCAGCTGCTCGCCGACCTTCAGCGCCGCGTCCGTATCGGCAGACCAGACCGAGCCGCCGAGGCCGTACTCGCTGGCGTTGGCCCGCGAGATGGCTTCCTCGATGCTGTCGACCTTGAGCAGCGGCAGGATCGGGCCGAACTGCTCTTCCTGGACGATGCGGCTGTTCTCGGGCGGGTTGTCGAGGATGGTGATGGGCACGAAGTAGCCCGGCGCATCGGACTTCTCGCCGCCGACCAGGAAGCTGTAGCCCTGGGCGCGGGCGTCCTCGATCAGGTCGAGCACGCGCTGGTACTGCTGCTTGTTCTGGATCGGCCCGAGCAGCGTGCCCTGCTCGGCGCCGTCGCCGATTTTCACCGTGGCGGCGTAGTCGACCAGCGCCTGCTTGAGCGGCTCGTAGACGTCCTTGTGGACGTACATGCGCTTGCTGGCGATGCAGATCTGGCCGGTGTTGCGGAACGCCGCCCAGAACAGGTCCTCGGCCACCTTCTTCACGTCGACGTCGGGAAGCACGATGGCCGCGTCATTGCCGCCGAGCTCCAGGGTGATGCGCTTGAGGCTGTCGGCGGCGCTGGCCATGACCTTGCGGCCGGTCTGGGTCGAGCCGGTGAAGCTGACCTTGTCGATGCCG
>JAZJXN010000215.1:0-11064 GCA_040390885.1 Pseudomonadota bacterium
TTCCAGGCCGGGGTTGTCGCCGACGGTGCCGACGCCGCGGATGCGGGCGGTGGTGACGGTTTCGTTCGAGGTCGAGGTCACCGTCAGGCCGGGGGTCAGGATCTGGAGGTCCTTGATGTCCCGGACGCCGGCGTCCTGCATCAGCTGGCCGCTGACGGCGGTCACCACGACCGGCACGTCCTGCAGGCTCTGCTCACGCTTGGTGGCGGTGACGATGATGGCGTCGACGGTGGAGCCTTGGTCCTCGTCCTGGGCGTAGGCGGCGCCAGCGACCAGCGAGGAAAGCACGACGGCGGACGCCGACGCGCGAAGGAGATTGGAGAAACGCATTTCCTGTCCCGTATTGTTGGCGCCGGTGGGGAGCCCGCGCGGTTACCCGCGCAGCACCGGTTGAATCCGGCTTTCCGCGCGAGCGGGTTCCCTACGGTGACCCGGGAAGCCTGCGCAACCGCCAATCCCTTGTATTGCAACGGAAATGGCGGTCTCGTGGCGGTAATGTGACAGCACGACCGTCAAAAAACGATGTTCACTGACGGGCGCGCAGGTTTCCCGCAAGCTTCAACGTCAGAATACCCGCGAGCACCGAGACGACCGAGCCGGCGACCACGCCCAGCTGAACCTGGGCGGTCGTGTCGCCCGCCGGAAAGGCCAGGCCGCCGATGAACAGGCTCATGGTGAAGCCGACCCCGCAGAGCATCGAGACGCCCAGCAGTTCCAGCCAGGTCGAGCCGCTGGGGCGCTGGCCGAGCCGCAGCGCCGACGCCAGAACCGCGGCCCCGAACACGCCGATCGGCTTGCCCAGCACAAGGCCGGCGGCGATGCCCAGCGGCAGCGGCGCAAGAAGGCCGCCGCCGCCGAAGATGTCGAACGCGAACCCTGCCGCCACGAAGGCGAAGAACGGCAGGATGCCATAGGCGACGTAGGGGTGCAGTGCATGCATGTAGGTCTTCAGCACCCCTTCCTCGCCGTCCTTGCGGGGGGCGATCGGCACGGTCAGGGCCGCGGCCACGCCCGCGAGGGAGGTGTTCACCCCCGACTTGAGGGTAAAGGCCCAGACCACCAGGAACAGCGCCGCGAACAGCAGCGGCGGGATCCGCCTCCAGCGTCCGATCCACACCATCCCCGCCAGACCGACGGCGGCCCCGGCGAGGGCCGCCAGGTTCAGGTCGCTGGTGAACAGGATGGCGATCAGGGCGACGGCGCCGAGGTCGTCGGCGATGGCCAGGGTCAGCAGGAACACGCGCAACGACGCCGGCAGCCTCGGCGCGGCGATGGCCAGCGCGGCCAGGGCGAAGGCGATGTCGGTGGCGGTGGGAATCGGCCAGCCGTTGGGGTGGCCGCCGTCTCCCAGGTTGAAGGCTAGGAACACCAGCGCCGGTGCCGCCATGCCGCCGATCGCGGCGAACACCGGCAGGGCGAGTTTGCGCGGATCCGACAGCTCACCCTTGAGGATCTCGTACTTGATCTCGAGTCCGACGACGAAGAAAAACACGGCCATCAGCCCGTCCTTCGTCCACTTCAGGACCGATTTGGTCTCATCGAATCCGCCGATCTGGAGGGTGAAGGGTGACTTCACGAAGGCGAAGTAGGCGTCGCGCCACGGGGAGTTGGCGAGAATCACGGCGACCACCGCGGCCGCGGCCAGGATTAGTCCGGAGGCAGCCTCGGTCTTCAGGAAGTCGAGCGTGAAACGGCGCGTCATGGGCGTTGGCTAACATGAGGGGCGAAGCTTGTATCCTCCCCAGCAAGCCGGGACGGGTCGGCTGCTCGGAAAACCGGTTGCCTCAAGCCGCGTCCGACGCTCATGTCGGGCTCATGCCCGTAAGCCCTCTCTACCGTCCCGATCCGCGTTTCATCACCCTGGGGCCGGAGTTTTCCGACCCGGTCTCACCTGCCGATTTCCCCAAGACCATCCTGCGCCGCCGCAACGATCGCGCGGCGGCGACGGTGGGGCTCGAGACGCTCGCGGATGACGAGTGGATCACCCACTTCGGTCGTTTCCAGCCGCTACCGGACAACCAGCCGGGCCCGCTGGCGATGCGTTATCACGGCCACCAGTTCCGCTCCTACAACCCCGACCTCGGAGACGGCCGCGGCTTCCTGTTCGCGCAGCTGCGCGAGGCGGGGACCGACCGGCTGCTCGACCTCGCCACCAAGGGCTCGGGCCAGACGCCGTGGTCGCGCACGGCCGACGGACGACTGACGCTGAAGGGAGGCATGCGCGAGATCCTCGCCGCCGGGATGCTGGAGGCGCTCGGCGTGCCGACGAGCCGCGCCTTCTCGCTGATCGAGACCGGCGAGCAGCTGGTTCGCAACGACGAGCCCAGCCCGACGCGGTCGGCGGTGCTCACACGCCTGTCGCACAGCCACATCCGCTTCGGCACCTTCCAGCGGCAGGCCTATTTCGAGCGGGCCGATAATGTCGCCATCCTCGTCGATCACTGTATCGCGTGCTATTTCCCTGAATTGACCGAGGCTCCCAATCGGGCGGTGGCCTTGCTCGGCGCCGTCGCCGCCCGCACAGCGCGGCTGGCCGCACGCTGGATGAGCGCGGGCTTCGTCCATGGCGTGCTCAACACCGACAACATGGTCGTCACCGGCGAGAGCTTCGACTACGGCCCGTGGCGCTTCCTGCCGCAGAACGATCCCAACTTCACCGCCGCCTACTTCGACAGCTCCGGCCTCTACAGCTTCGGCCGCCAGCCCGAGGCGGCGTTCTGGAACCTGCAGCAGCTCGGCGGCTGCCTGATGCTGGTGGCCGAGCAGGATGACCTGGTCGGCGCCCTCAACGGTTTCGCCGGGGCCTACCGTGACGAGCTGCGGACGGCCATGCTGGCCCGGCTGGGCGTGAAGAGCGCGAGCGAGGCGGCCGACATCGAACTCGTCAACGCCGCCTTCCGCGCCCTGCAGGCCGGCGGCGAACGCCTGCGTTGGGAGCCATTCTTCTTCGACTGGTTCGCGGGCGGCGAGGCGAGGGCGCTGGCCGGGCCGCGGGGCGATCTCTACGCCGGCGAGGGCTTCGCCGACTTCCGCCGTCTGCTGGCGGCCGCGGAGCCGGACCGCCCCGATCGGCTCGAGCACGACATGTTCGCGCGGCCCGAGCCCGAGGAGATGCTGATCGACGAGGTCGAGGCGCTGTGGGCCGCCATCGCTGACGACGACGACTGGGCTCCGCTCGCCGCCAAGCTCGACCGTATCGAGGCCGCGCGTCAGGCTTGGGATCTCGGCTGAGGCGCCGCCAAAACAAGGTTTGAAACCGTCCGTCCGCTGTGGTCCGCTGCGTGATCTTGTCAGGGGAGGCCGCGTAGTGGCTGTGCAATTGCGTCGTTTGGGTCTGGTCGCCGCAGCGGCGATGACGGTCATCTTCGCTTCGCCCGCCCTCGCGGCGGAAGTCGATTCCGCCCCTCTGGCCGCGGCCGTCGCGTCCTACGAGCTGGCCATCGATGGGTCGGAGGACGAGGCAGAGACCGCCGCCAACAAATGGACCCTGCCTGACTCCAGCCCGGCCGCAGAGGCGAAGCGGCTGGCGGCGTACAAGGCCGTGCGGGCCAAGCTGTCGGCGATCGATCCCAAGGCGCTGTCGGCCAAGGACCGGCTCACCTGGGACCTGCTGGCCTGGGCGCTCGACGGCAAGATCGAGGCGGCGGGCTACGACGAGACGCGGATGCCGTTCAGCAGCGACGGCGGCTTTGATATGGGGCTGCTCTACCGGGCCGATGGCGCCAAGCTGGCCAATGAAGCGGACGCGCGGCGCTGGATCGCGCTGCTTGGCCAAATCCCGGCCTACTATGACACCGGCGTCGCCAACGCTCGCCGCGGGATCGCCACCGGCTTCGTTCAGCCGGTCCCCACGGCCGAGGGGGTGCTGGCGCGGGCCCGCAAGGCGGCCGCCATGCCGCTGGCCACGGACCCGCTGCTGGACCCGCTGCGCAAGCTGCCCAAGTCGATCCCGGAAGACCGCCGCGCGGCGCTGCTGAAGGTGGGGGAGGCGGCGATCGCCGCCAAGGTCACGCCCGCCCGCAAGGCCTTCGCCGCCTTCATGGCTGACGAATATCTGCCCAAGGCCAGCAAGTCCCTCGCTGCGTCCGACCTGCCCGGCGGCCCGGCCTACTACGCCTTCCTGGTCCGCTACCACACGACGACGGACCTCACGCCTGACCAGGTCCATGAGTTGGGCGTCAAGGAGGTCGCGCGCATTCGCGCCGAGATGGAGGTCGCCAAGGCTGACGCAGGCTTCACCGGCACGATGGCGGAGTTCCGCGCCTTCCTTCGCACCGACGATCGCTTCTACGCCACGAGCCGCCAGCAGCTGCTCGAGAAGGCGAGTGAGATCGCCAAGCGGGTCGACGACCAGCTGCCCGCCCACTTCAAGACCCTGCCGCGGCTCAGCTACGGCGTGCGGCCGGTGCCGACCAGCATCGAGGAGGGCTACACCACCGGCCGCTACTTCGACGGCGATCCCCAGGCGGGGCGCGCCGGCGGCTTGATGATCAACACCTCGTCGCTGCGGGAGCGGCCGCTCTACGAGCTGCCCGCCCTGGTGCTTCATGAGGGCGCGCCCGGCCACCACATCCAGATCGCTCTGGCGCAGGAGCAGGTCGATGTCCCGGCCTTCCGCCGCGAGCTCTATGTCACCACTTTCGGCGAGGGCTGGGGGCTCTACTCCGAAAAGCTGGGCGTCGAGATGGGCATCTATCGCGATCCTTACGAACAGTTCGGACGACTCTCCTACGAGATGTGGCGCGCGTGCCGGCTGGTCGCCGACACCGGCATCCACGCGCGACGCTGGACGATCGAACAGGCGCGCGCCTGCTTCACCGAGAACAGCGCTCTGTCCCCGGTCAACATCGAGGTCGAGCTGCAGCGATACGTGTCCTGGCCCGGCCAGGCCCTTGCCTACAAGATCGGCGAGCTGAAGCTGCTGGAGTTGCGCAAGCGGGCTGAGACGGCGCTGGGCGATCGCTTCGACGAGCGCGCGTTCCACGACGCGGTCCTGCTGCACGGCGCCCTGCCGCTGTCGGTGCTGGAACGTCAGATCGACGGCTGGATCGCCACCCGGACGGCGGCGCCTTAACGCCGCTTCCGGCGAACACCGGTCTTTCGCCTCGTCCGTCGGGTTGTTACTCTCCCCACAGGCGAGTGGTCGGGATCCCGTCCGCCTGGCCGCAAGGGGCGAGGGCATGAAGCTAATCGATCCGCAGAAGTTCGCCGTGTTCGCGCCAAAGGCGCTGCCCGGCACGGTCCAGGCTCTGGAGGCGGCGGCGGTCGAGCACGGCCTCGATGACCCGATGATCCTCGCCCACTGGCTGGGCCAGATGTACGTCGAGTCCGCCGGCTATTCGAAGATGAGCGAGAGCCTGAACTATTCAGTGGCGGGGCTGAAGGCGACGTTCGGCCGGCACCGCATCAGCGCCGCCGACTGCGAGAAGTTCGGCCGCAAGCCCGGCAGGGCGGCGAACCAGAACGCCATCGCCAACATCGTCTACGGCGGCAAGTGGGGCCGCGACAATCTCGGCAACACCCAGCCCGGCGACGGCTGGCGGTTCCGGGGCGGTGGCTTCAAGCAGATCACCGGCCGGTCCAACTACCGGGAGGCCGGCTACGAGGACAATCCGCAGGGGCTGTGCGAGGACGTTCGCGGCTCGGCCATGGCCGCGGCCAATTTCTTCGTCAATCATGGCTGCCTGGGGCCGGCGCTCGACGACGACGTCGAGGCGGTGACCCGCAAGGTCAACGGCGGCCTAAATGGACTGCCCGAGCGCAGGATCGCCACCCAGAAGGCCAAGGCGGTCACCGGCGCGGTCTAGGTGAAATCGCGCCGCTGACGACGCGCTGTAGCAGAACTGTCATAAAACCTCTTCAGTAGGACGTTGCTCTCTGCGCGCCCGAAGGGCGCCCCCCCTCCGGAGGACTTCCATGCGCACTCTGACGACCCTCGCCGCCGGCGCCGCCGTGCTGCTGACCCTCGCCGCTTGCGGCGACAAGGCTGACAAACCTGCGGCCAAGCCCGCTGGCGCGTCCTCCGGCCAGCGCTCCGCGCCCTGGGCGGCCGGCTCCTCGACGGTGTTCCCGTTCGCCTCGCGCGTCGCCGAGAACAGCGCCCGCACCAGCGGCGGCTCGGCGGCGAAGATTGAATCGCTCGGCACCGGCGGCGGCATCAAGCTGTTCTGCGGCGGCGCCGGTTCGGGCTTCCCCGACATCGCCAACGCCTCGCGTCAGATGAAGAAGTCCGAGTTCGAGCAGTGCGCCGCCAACGGCGTCGGCGACATCATCGAACTGAAGATCGGCTATGACGGCGTCGTCGTCGCCACCGCCAAGACCGGCGCCGGCTTCGATCTGTCGCTCGAGCAGCTGTTCCGCGCCCTGGCCGCCGACCTGCCGTCGGGCTCGGGCTTCGCCCCGAACAAGGCCGCCACCTGGGCCGACGTCGCCCCGGGCCTGCCGACCACCCGCATCCAGGTCTACGGCCCGCCGCCGACCTCGGGCACCCGTGACGCCTTCGTTGAATTGGCCATGGACGCCGGCGCCGCCAAGGTTCCGGAGCTGAAGGCCCTCAAGGAGAGCGACGAAGACGCCTTCAAGACCCGCGCCGGCACCATCCGCACCGGCGCCTGGATCGACTCCGGCGAGAACGACAACGCCATCATCGGCACCCTGACCAAGACGCCCGGCGCCGTCGGCGTGTTCGGGTACTCCTTCCTCGACAACAGCCGCGACCAGGTTAAGGCGATCTCGATCGGCGGCGTGCAGCCGACCATCGCCACCATCGCCGACGGCTCCTACCCGCTCTCGCGCTCGCTGTTCATCTACGTCAAGAAGTCGAACCTCGACGTCACCCCGGGCCTCAAGGCCTACGTGACCGACTTCCTGTCCGACGCCGCCAGCGGCAAGGGCGGCTACCTGCAGGACCGCGGCCTGATCCCGCTGACCGACGCCGAGCGCGCGGCGCAGAAGAAGGCCCTCGCCGACCTCGCGCCGATGGCCGCGCCGGCGAAGTAGACCCTGCGTCGGGAGGCGGCGACGTCGCCTCCCGATCCTCGGCTTCGCAGCCATCTTGGCGGTTGTACGTTCTGCCGCGAAGGGGGACGGCATGACGCTGCAACAAGGACTGGCCTTCGGGCTGGTGGGACTGACGATCGTGGCCTTCATCTGGGGCCGCTTTCGCTATGACGTGATCGCGCTGACGGCGCTGCTGGCCGGGCTCGCCGTCGGGGTCATCCCGGCCGAGTCCGCCTTCGACGGCTTCCGAAACGACGTCACCGTCATCATCGCCTGCGCCCTCGTGGTCAGCGCCGCCTTCGCGCGATCCGGCATTGTCGAACTGGTCCTCAGGCGCATTCTGCCCCTGCTCAAGACGGAGCGGAGCCAGGTGCCGGTGCTGACCGCGGCGGTTACTCTGCTGTCGATGGCGACCAAGAACGTCGGCGCCCTGGCGATCATGCTGCCGGTCGCGCAACAGGTGGCCCGCAAGACCGGGTCGTCGCCGTCCCGCCTGCTCATGCCGATGGCGTTCGGCGCCATGATCGGCGGCCTCGTCACGCTTGTCGGCACCGCTCCCAACATCATCGTCTCCGAAGTGCGGCAGGAGATCCTCGGCAAGCCATTCGGCATGTACGACTACGCCCCGGTGGGCCTGATCCTGACCGGCATGGCGCTGGTCTTCCTGGCGTTCGGGTATCGTCTGCTGCCCAAGGTCCGCGCCGGCGCGCTGAACCTGGACGCCGCGTTGGCCAGCAAAGCCTACCTGACCGAGACCACCGTGCCCGAGGGCTGGAGCCTCGGCTCGATGCGCATCGGCGCGCTCATGGAGATGGCCGAGGGCGACGTGGCGGTGATGGGCCTCCTGCGGGACGGCAAACGCAGACCCTCGCCGCATCCCAACACCGTGGTGCGGCCGGGCGACGTCCTGTTGCTCGAGGGCGAGCAGCAGGCGCTGGACGCCTTCGTCGGCCGCGCCAAGCTGGACCTCACTCGCTACGACCGGCCCATCGTCATGGACGAGCCGACCGAGGAGGTCCGCGCCGTCGAGGCGATTGTCGGGCCAGGGTCGCCGCTGATCGGCAAGTCCGCGCAGTCCGCCAACATCCACACAGAGCACGGCGTCAATCTGCTCGGCGTCAGCCGCAGCGGCTATCGCATGACCCAGCACCTGCGCAGTGTCCGGTTCCGGGCAGGCGACCTGCTGCTGCTCCAGGGCGGCGAACGGGCGATGCCGGCGGCGCTGCAGGCGCTCGGCTGCCTGCCGCTGGCCGAGCGCGAAGTGCGGCTGGGCGGCGCCCGCAGACTGTACGCTCCCGCCATCGTCCTGGCGGCGGCGATGGTGCTGGTCGCGCTGCAGATCGTCCCCGTCGCGATCGCCTTCTTCGGCGCCGCGGTCATCATCGTGGTCATCGGCGGCCTGCGCATGCGCGAGGCCTATGGCGCGCTCGACGGGCCGTTGCTGGTGCTGATCGCCGCCCTGATCCCGGTCAGTGACGCCATCCAGAAGACCGGGGGCTCCGACCTGATCGCGGGCTGGCTATCGGGCGCGTTCGGCGCCCTGCCAGGCGTGGTCGCCATCGGCGGGGTGATGTTGGCCTCGATGATCGTGACTCCGTTCCTCAACAACGCCGCCACCGTCCTGATCATGGCCCCGATCGGCGCGGCCCTGGCGAAGCAGCTCGGCTTCAATCCCGACGCCTTTCTCATGGCCGTCGCGGTCGGGGCGGCCTGCGATTTCCTCACCCCCATCGGCCACCAGTGCAACACCCTGGTCATGGCGCCCGGCGGCTACAAGTTCGCCGACTATCCTCGTCTCGGCGCGCCGCTCAGCGTCCTGGTGCTGCTGGCGGGGCCACCGTTGATCGCGGTGTTCTGGCCCCTGGGCTAGGCGGCTAGGCGTCCTTGGGGGGAGGAGGTGAGGCGGCGCGCGCCTGCGCCTCGGCCTCGGCGGCCTGACGGTCATACTCAGCGGCCATGTCTCTCAGAGCGTCTCGCGTCCGCCCATCGGTGGTCCCGTTAAGCGCGGCGCGGCAGAGGCGAGCTTGGCTGCGAAGCTGGTCGGCGCGGGTTTCCATCCGGGGGCAACCGGGGACGGCGCGCTGTGTTCCGTTGTTCGCGGATGCGTGACCCTTAAGTCGAGTCATGACTGTAACCGATACGCTCTACACTTACGTCACGTCATCGCCAGTCGATCATATATTCGCAGGTTGAAGTCGTTCTGGCCAAGTATACGGAATCAACTGCCCCCGGAACGATCACGGAACCTTGGCGAACGGGCGCGCGCCATGACCCACGCCATGCTGCAACGCAACGCGGCCCACTCGCGTTAGCAGTGTCGCTTCAACCCTCGCGCGCCGTGGAAAGGGGAGTTCGTCATGAATACCCGAAATCAGTTTCTGTCCGCTCTCGAGGCCGGCGACCAGGCCGCGCTGATCCCGCACCTGCGGGCGATCCATGTCCAGGCCGGTCAGGTGCTTCTCCAGGAAGGCGCGCCCGTCGCCACGGTATTCTTCCCGGCTGACGCGGTGGTGGCCCTGATGACGGTGCTGAGCGACGGCCGCTCGGTGGAGAGCGCCACCATCGGCTTCGAGACCGGCGTGGAGCTTCTCAATGCGGCGGCGGGCGCCGAGACCACCAGCCGGGTTCTGGTGCAACTCGCCGGCGACGGCCACCTGCTTCCGGCAGAGGTATTGCGTGCCCGCATGGCAGAAAGTCCGACGCTTGTGCGCCAGGTCATGACGCACGCCCAGGGATCGGCCTGTCGTTGCGGCCAGACCGTGGCCTGCAATGCGCTGCACTCGGCGACCGAGCGCCTCGCCAAGTGGCTGTTGACCACCGCCGACAGGGTCGGCTCGGATCGCTTCCCGATCACGCAGGACTTCCTGGCCGGGGTCATGGGCGTCCAGCGCACCACCGTCACGGCCGTGGCTTCGGGTCTCAAGGCGAAGGGCCTGATCAACTACATGCGGGGGCGGCTGGAAATCCTGGACCGCCCCGGCCTCATCCGTGAGGCTTGTGAGTGCTACATGCCCTCGGCGACGGTGCAGGCGGCGACGGTGGCGGCCTGACGCTTGGTCGAGTCTCCCGTCCGAACTAGCGCGCGGTAGATCCTCGATCACCGACCGGATCGTTGCCGCGACCTTCTGCGGCCCTCTCCCTAAAGTTGATCATTGCCTCGGCGCGACGGGGTGATAGGTCGGTCGCGGGGCGGACTCCACGGACGAACCGCGCTCGCCGTCCGGTCGACATCGGCAAGACCGGCGCTCGGCGTCGAACCAAGGCCCTCGGCTCCGGCCGGGGGTCATTTCCCGTCCTGCGCACGCCCCGACGGTGCGGGCTAGGGGGTCTCGCCGGTTTCCGCCTTGTGCTCGATGGCGCCCGTCTCGACCTCGGTTCGCGAGAACACTTCCTCCTGGCCGTCGGCAAGCAGTTCTGGCCCGCCCTCCAGGCAGTCGGCGGCGCGGTCATGATCGGCCGCCCGGCGCTCAAGCTCGCGCAGAGCGGTCTCGTCCCGCACGCCGGTCATCTGCCGCCGCAGGTCCGCCGCCCGCGCACGGTGCGCCGCCGCATCCGTCATCGCGCGCCGCCGCTCACGAGTCGGGATCCGGCGCCGGTGTGATCGGAGCGGCCGGATCCTCGTCACCCGGCCGCGTCTGGGTGTCGGCGGGCAGGGGCGATCGCACGCGATGGTTCTCGGCGCCCATGGGCTGTTGTTCGGTCGGCGGCGGGTTGGGTTCGGCGGTCATGGCGGGGTTCCGGTTGCTCTCCCGGAACGCCCCAGCGGGGCGAAGGATCACCGCTGCCGATCCTGCCGCCTGCTTGCTGGACCTGCGGGCTGGCGGCTGCTTCGCCGCCTGCGCCTTGGGCGAATAGGACACAGGACGATCTTTTCGACGCCCCCGCCCAACCTTGCGCGTTGTCGGCTCACCTTGAGGTGGTAGAGGACCTGTGGCGCGGACTCTTCGGACGACCCACGCCCGCCGCACGGTCGACATCGGCAAGACCGGTTCGCGGCGTCGAGTTAGGCCCCCAGCTTCGGCTGGGGGCATTTTCCCGGGGCCGCTGGCGGTCCAGGAGGGACTC
>JAZJXN010000216.1:0-2018 GCA_040390885.1 Pseudomonadota bacterium
GTACAGGACCCACCCGCCGACATTGCCGCCCTGGGCGATGAGAACGCCCTCGGCCGTTGCGCCGTCCGGGACCGTCAGGCCAACGGTGACCGCGTGCGACTTGTTCTTGATGTTGACCACCGAGTTCTCGGACAGCCGTCCCATCCCGCCGAACAGGATCTGGGTCTTGCCCTTGATCAGCACGGGGCGTCCGGCCAGGTCAGAGTTAAGTCGCCGGCCAACGTCGTCGTCGAGCGGCAGGACGTTGTAGCGCACCGCCTCAATCAGCCAGAGCCGCTGCAACTCGTGGAGTTTCTCAGGATTGGACTTCGACAGGTCGGTGGACTGGGTCCAGTCCTTGCTGGTGTCGTAGAGCTCCCAAACGTCGTCGTCGAAGGCCGGGATGTCTTCGCCGACCAGCAGCCAGGGCGTCTTGTGCCGCGTCACCGCCGTCCAGCCCTTGTGGTAGATGCCGCGGTTGCCGAACATCTCGAAGTACTGAGTCTCGTGGCGATCGGGCGCCGACCCGTCGTTGAACGAGTAGAGCATGCTGGTCCCTTGAAGCGGGGTCTGGGCGACGCCGTTGACCGCAAGCGGCTCTGGAATGCCGGCGGCTTCCAGAAGCGTCGCGGCGACGTCGATGACGTGGTGGAACTGGTTGCGCACCTCGCCCTGTGCCTTGATGCCCTTTGGCCACTGCACGATCGTGCCGTTTCGGGTGCCCCCGAAGTGCGAGGCGACCTGCTTGGTCCACTGGTAGGGCGTGTTCATCGCGTGCGCCCAGGCGACCGCGAAATGATTGTAGGACTCCGGTCCTCCGAGCTTGTCGAGCCGGTCCATCAGGAACTGCGGCGTCTCCAGCGCCGCCGCGCCGTTGAAGTTGATCATCTCGTTGAAGGTGCCGTTCAGCGTGCCCTCGGCCGAGGCGCCGTTGTCGCCGATGATGTAGTAGATCAGCGTGTCGTCGCTCAGGTTCAGCTGCTCCAGAGTGTCGAGCAGCCGACCCACATGGTGGTCGGCGTACTCTAGGAAGCCGGCATAGATCTCCATCTGGCGGCGCAGGACTGGCTTGAGCTCCTCCGGCGTGTCGTCCCACGAGGGGATCTCCTTGTGGCGCGGCGTTAGAACCGCGTCCTTGGGGATCACGCCCAGAACCTTCTGGCGTTCGAAGGTCTCCTCGCGAACCTTGTCCCAGCCGCCGTCGAACTTGCCGCTGTACTTGTCGGCCCAGTCCTTGGGGACATGGTGCGGGGCGTGGGTGGCGCCAGGCGCGAAATACATGAAGAACGGCTTGTCGGGGATCAGGGCCTGCTGCTGGCCGACCCAGGCGATCGCCTTGTCGGTCATGTCGGCCATCAGGTGGTAGCCGTCCTCCGGAGTCTTCTCGACCTCGATCGGGGTCGTCCCCTCGTAGAGCGACGGGTACCACTGGTGGGCCTCGCCGCCGATGAAGCCGTAGAAGTACTCGAAGCCGCCACCGCCGGTCGGCCAGGCGTCGAACGGCCCGGCCGGGCTGGTCTCCCAGACCGGCACCTCGTGGCACTTCCCGAACTGGGCCGTCGCGTAGCCGTTGAGCTTCAGCGTCCGGGCGATCGGCGAAGCCGAGTTGGGCAGGATCGAGTTGTAGCCGGGGGCGCCGGTGGCGATCTCGGTGATACCGCCCATACCCACCGAATGGTGATTGCGTCCGGTCAGCAGCGCCTGCCGCGTCGGCGAACACAGGGCGGTGGTGTGGAAGCGATTGTACTTGAGCCCCCGCGCCGCCAGGCGCTCGGCGTTAGGCGTGTGGCAGGGGCCGCCGAAGGCGCTGGAGGCCCCGAAGCCAACGTCGTCCAGGAGGATGACGAGGATGTTGGGCGCCCCTTTTGGCGGGCGCAGTTGCCGGATCGGGGGATACTCCGTGTCAGGGTCCTTGGCGTCGTACGTGATCGGACCCGTGCGCGCCCGGTTGGGGATCGGGAGCACTGTGCGCGGAAGGTCTTGCTCGGCCATGTCAGCCAGCTCCAGGTCGCCGGCGAACGCCAACCTGGCGCTGGCGG
>JAZJXN010000216.1:2028-3420 GCA_040390885.1 Pseudomonadota bacterium
GGACCGGAAACACTCCGCCGTGGCGATGGCCCGACACTAGCTTTGGCGTCTACGCGAGCTATCAGGTCAAACCCGTCCGCGCCTTCGGGTCGTCACCGGTGGCTCAGGCCTGCTCGAAGGCGGCGATGATCGGGCACGGGCCGGCGCCGCCCGCGCCGCAATCGTGGGCCAGACGATGCAGCGACCGTCTGGCGGCCTCGAGCTCGGCGATCCGGGCGTCCAGGGCCGCGATACGGGTCTGCGCCAGCGCCCTCGCCCGCGCGCGATCCTCGCCGGAGTCGAGCTCCAGAAGCTCGGCGATCTCCTCCAGCGTGAAGCCGGCGGACTGGGCGGCGCGGATGAAGCGCAGCCGCCGCACATCCTCGTCTCCGTAGCGGCGGACCCCGCCGCCGTAACCGTCGCCGCCGCTGCGGCCCGGGGTCTGCAACAACCCGCGGCGTTGGTAGTAGCGCACGGTCTCGACGCCCACGCCGCCGGCCTTCGCCAGCCCCGCGATCGTCATCGCGATCCGTCGTTCCGTCATCGCTTGACTCCGTACCATGGTACGGACCCTACATAGGGTGGGTCCGCTTCCGGACAAGCCGGAGACCCGTCATGACCGCCCCCGCCCGCCGCCAGGCCACCCTCTACCGCATGGTCATGCCCGACCACACCTGCCCCTGGGGGCTGAAGGCGCGCCACCTGCTGCGCAGCAAGGGCTACGCGGTCGATGACCGTCACCTGACCACCCGCGAGCAGACCGACGCCTTCAAGGCCGAGCATGACGTGAAGACCACCCCCCAGGTGTTCATCGCCGGCGAGCGGATCGGTGGGTACGACGACCTGCGCCGGTTCTTCGGGCTCAGGGTCAGCGACCCCAAGGCGACCAGCTACACCCCGGTGCTTGTGGTCTTCGCGGTCACGGCCCTCATGGCGATGGCGGTCAGCCACGCGAGCCTCGGCAGCCCGTTCACGGTGCGCGCCGCGGAATGGTTCATCGGCCTGACGATGATGGCCCTGGCCATGCTCAAGCTGCAGAGCCTCGAGCGGTTCTCGGCGATGTTCCTGAACTACGACCTGCTCGCCAAGCGCTGGATCCCCTACGGCTACATCTATCCCTTCGCCGAGCTCGGCGCGGGAACGCTGATGGTCGCCGGGGCCCTGACCTGGCTGTCGGCGCCTGTGGCGCTGTTCATCGGCGGCGTCGGCGCGGTGTCGGTGTTCAAGGCCGTCTACCTCGACCGGCGAGAGCTCAAATGCGCCTGCGTCGGCGGCGACAGCAACGTGCCGCTCGGCTTCGTGTCCCTGACCGAGAACCTGCTGATGATCGCGATGGCGGTGTGGATGCTGGCGATGGGAATGTAGCCGTCAAAGGATCTCGGCGAGCACGACCTGCGCCGCCCAGCGTTTCCC
>JAZJXN010000216.1:3430-4365 GCA_040390885.1 Pseudomonadota bacterium
GACTGTTCCCGTTCCGTGAACTGCTGCGTCAAACGCTGCCGCTATCTTGTCCAGCACGCCTGCACCCGGCGCGCCGCCTGGCAACACGCCGCCCCCTGCACCTGGCGCACCAGGCGCGCCCGGCAACGGAACGCCAGTAACACTAACGCCTGCGCCGCCCAGCGTTTCCCACCGCGTTCGAGCTTTACGGGCACGGTGGTCCCCGGCGCGCCCCGGAACGGTTGGTCCAGCAGGTCGCGGTCCTCAACGGAATTAATCGCCGTCAGTCTGTCGCCGACGATAATGCCGGCCTTGTCGGCCGGACCGCCGGGCATGATCCAGGTGACCGCCGTCTGCCGGGCATGGCTGCTGTAGCGGAACTCCATACCACTACGGTCGTAGTTGTACGGCTCGGCGATGGCCTTGTTCGGCTTGATCCACATGGCCCGCTGGTCGAGTTCGAAGATCATGTTCAGCCGCCGCAGCGCGTGGATGCCGATGTAGCCATCGGCATGGCCCATCCACGGCGACTTCGGCTCGTGCATCACCATCAGCGCGCCCGGCAGCGCCACGCCGCCCAGACTGACGGATTGCGGTCGGACCATCCGCGTCGGCCAGATGCCCCCCTTGGGCCCGCCGTTCCGGTAGCCGGCCACGAAGCGCGGATAGGAGTCCCAGAGCTTCTGCCTTCGCATGAAGCCCGACCGAATCCTGCTCGCCGAGGTTCGAGGCGATGATCGACACAGTACTGGAGGTCGTGACTTCCAGCTTGGCCGGGCGGCCGTCGATCATCGCGACGATGACGGGATAGCGGTCGCCGCCCGCGTCCGAGATGTGGTTCTCGACATCCAGCCTGGTGTAGCCGGGGCCGGGCTCTTCGGTCAGTCGCCGGATAAGGCGGCGATCGAAGTCGATCTCGGTGCGCGCGGCCGTCAGAATCCCCGAGGGCAACACCC
>JAZJXN010000216.1:4375-9200 GCA_040390885.1 Pseudomonadota bacterium
GAGCCGATGAGCTTCTCCGCCTTGATCGGTATCGAGCCGACGGTGATGGGCTGCGGCGCGTGATAGGAAGAAATCGGCTGGACGCCCTTCAGGGTCGCGCTTCCCATGCCGCTCGCACGCTCAAGCCCGAGCTGCTCCGCCAGCCCCTGCCGGATGTTCCCGACCGTCGTACCGGTATCGACGAAGAACCGGAATGTCCCCTTGTCGCCCAGGGCGACCTTGACGATGGGCCTACCCACCGCGTCGACCTCGAACGGGGCAGACGCCGCCGCATCCGCCGCCGAGCCGCGCGACACCGCGCCCAGCGCCAGTCCGAACGCGATCACGGCCCGTCGCGATATCGTTTTCATGGTCGTCCCCCAACGCCGCCAAGGCGCCTTTATCGCGCGGCCCGTGCTGGCTCGTCGAGGGGTCGCGGACGGCGACCTACGCCTTCGGCCCCGCCGTCGACTCCCGAACGACCAGCGACGGCAGCCGCTCTTCCGGGTCGTGCTTGTCGTTGTCGCCGAGGCCCATCAGCTTCTCGGCGGCGAGCCGGCCGATCTCGCGCGTGGGCGCCCTGACCGTGGTCAGCGGCGGCCAGACGCGGGAGGCGATCTGGAAGTCGTCGAAGCCGACCACGGACACATCGCCGGGGACCGACAGCCCGGCCTGGCGGGCGGCGTGCAGGACGCCGGCGGCCATCTCGTCGTTGCCGGCGAAGATCGCGGTCGGCCGCTCCTCCAGGGCCAGAAGCTTCGCCGCCCCCTCGATCCCCGACTCGAAGGTGTAGGCGCCCTCGGCGACGCAGGCGTCGGCCAGGGTGAGGCCATGCTCGCGCAGGCCGTCCTCGAAGCCGCCGCGGCGCTCGTGCGAGGACCGGAACCGGGGCGGGCCGCTGATGAAGCCCATGCGCTTGTGGCCGAGCTCGGCCAGGTGCCGCGCCGCCAGCAGGCCGCCATGGCGGTCCTGGGTGACGATCGCGTGCTCCGGGCTGTCGACGGCGACGGAGGCGACGCGCACGAACTCGCAGCCGTTCTCGCGCAGCATCTCGGCCACGTGCTCGTCCTCGGACACCGACGGGGTGAGGATCACCCCGAACAGCTTCTGGCGCTCGATGAAGGCGCGGATCTGCGGGACCAGATTGGTGTCGCCGCGATCGCAGGGGTGGACGACCAGCTCGAAGCCGGAATCGCGCATGCCGTCGAGCAGGCCCAGCTGCATGTTGACGACGTACTGGGGGTTTGGGTTGTCGTAGATCAAGCCGATCAGGAACGACCGCCGGAACGCCAGGCCGCGCGCCTGCGGATCGGGGGCGTAGCCGTACTTGGCGATGACCGCGTCGATCTTCTCGCGCGTCTCCGGCCGCACCGAGGGCGAGCGGTTTATCACCCGGGAGACGGTCTTCTTGGAGACCCCGGCCAGCCGGGCGATGTCGTTGATGGTGGCCCGGCGGCGGCCGCTCTCCAGCGCCTCGTCGTCGGAAGGTCTCGGCGTCCTCGGGCTCACGGTCGCTCCACGCTTGGCTCGGGCTGTTGATAACGTGGTGCGACGAGGCGCGCCAGCCGCCCGCGGCAACGACGTTGATACCGGTGTCCCGCAAGCGGGCGCGGGTTGACGGAACCGCTCCGCGCGCCACGTCTTGAAAGCGCAGACGTGGAGACCGCCGATGGCCGCTTCGAAGCAGCTCGAGACCTACCGCGCCAAGCGCGACTTCAAGATCACCGCCGAGCCGAGCGGAGATGTCGCCGTGGCGGCGTCGGAGAAGGCGCGGTTCGTGATCCAGAAGCACGCCGCCAGCCGCCTGCACTACGATCTGCGCCTTGAGCATGACGGCGTGTTCCTGTCCTGGGCCGTGACACGCGGCCCGTCGCTGGATCCGCACGACAAGCGGCTGGCCGTCGAGGTCGAGCCGCACCCGCTCGACTACGGCGACTTCGAGGGCACGATTCCGGCCGGGGAATACGGCGGCGGCACGGTGATGCTGTGGGACCGCGGCTACTGGGCGCCTGAGCCGGGCTTCGACGTCGCCAAGGGCCTGAAGAAGGGCGAGCTGAAGGTCGTCTTCGCCGGCGAGCGGATCAAGGGCGGCTACGTGCTGGTCAAGATCCGGAACGACCGCATGGGCGGGGGCAAGCGCAGCAACTGGCTGCTGATCAAGCACCGAGACGAGTTCGTCCGCGAGGGCGACGCCGAGGCGTTCATGGAAGAGACCTCGTCCTCGATCGCGTCCGGCCGGAGCATGGAAGAGATCGCCGCCGGCAAGGGCAAGGGCCCGACGCCCTTCATCACCACGGGCAAGGGCAGCGCCAAGGCCGTCTGGCATTCGAAGGACTCGCCCGAGGACAGCGCCGCGGAAGAGGCCGTGAAGCACGACGCGCCCAAGGCCCCGAAGTCGGCCCGGCCGAAGGCGGCCACCGCGGCGCCGGCGGCGAAGGTCGCCGCGAAGGCAGCGCCGGCAAAGGCCACCCGGCCAGCGAAGACCGCCAAGATTCCCGCCTTCGTCGAGCCGCAGTTCGCCAAGCTCGTCGACCGCCCGCCGCAGGGCGCCGGCTGGGCGCACGAGATCAAGTTCGACGGCTACCGGATGCAGCTGAGGGTCGAGAGCGGCAAGGCGACCTTCAAGACCCGCAAGGGCCTGGACTGGTCGCACAAGTTCCCGGAGATCGTGAAGGCGGCCGCCGCCCTGCCCGATGGTCTCTACGATGGTGAGGCGGTGGCGTTGGACGCTGATGGCTCGCCCGACTTCGCCGGGCTGCAGGCCGCGCTCGGCGAAGGCGGAAAGACGAAGGATTTGATCTACTTCGTGTTCGATCTTCTGTTCGCGGACGGCGAGGATCTGCGCGGCCTGCCGCTGTCGGCGCGCAAGGAGCGGTTGGCGGCGTTGATGGCCGGCCACGAGGACGCGCGGCTGCGCTACGTCGAACACTTCACGTCCGGCGGCGATGCGGTGCTGCTGTCCGCGTGCCGGATGTCGCTGGAAGGGATCATCTCCAAGAAGCTCGATGCGCCCTATCGGTCGGGCCGCGGCGACATCTGGACAAAGGCCAAGTGCCGCGCCGGCCATGAGGTGATCATCGGCGGCTGGACAACCACAGGCGACAGCTTCCGCTCGCTGATCGCCGGCGTCATGCGCGATGGCAAGCTGGTCCATGTCGGCCGTATCGGCACCGGCTTCGGCCAGGCGAAGGTCAAGGACCTGCTGCCGAAGCTGAAGGCCCTGGAGACCGACAAGTCGCCATTCGAGGGGCGCATCGCACGGGGCAACGGGACCACCCACTGGGTGAAGCCGCAGCTTGTTGCGGAGATCGAGTACGCGGGCTTCACCGGCGACGGGTCAATCCGCCAGGCCGCGTTCAAGGGCCTGCGCGAGGACAAGCCGGCGTCCGAAGTCGAGGCGGAGTCCCCTGCGCCCGCCGGCAAGACCGAGCTTGCTCAGCCCAAGCCCGGAAAGTCGCCCGCCGCCAAGGCTGGGGCGTCGGTGGTGATGGGCGTCACTTTATCCAGTCCGGACAAGAGCTTATGGCCGGAAGCTGGCAGCGACGGCAAGCCGGTCACGAAGCTGGAGCTGGCCCGCTACTACGAGGCGGTCGCGGACTGGATGATGCCGCACATCTCGCATCGCCCGTGCTCGACGATCAGAACGCCCGACGGCATCACCGGACAGACGTTTTTCCAGCGCCACCTTGGCAAGGGCGCGTCATCCCTGCTCAGCGAAGTGGTCATGGAGGGGGATCACGCGCCCTACCTGATGATTGAGCGCAAGGAGGCGCTGGCGGCGCTGGCCCAGACCTCGACCACCGAACTTCACCCCTCGAACTGCCGCCCCGGCGAGCCCGAGACGCCAGGTCGGCTGGTGTTCGACCTCGATCCCGACGAGGGGCTGACCTTCGACGACGTGATCGAAGCGGCCCGCGAGGTGCGCGACCGGCTCGACGAGCTGGGCCTGGTCTCCTTCTGCAAGACCACAGGCGGCAAGGGCCTGCATGTGGTCACCCCGCTGAAGAAGGAGAAACTCGACTGGGCCACGGCCAAGGCCTTCGCGCGCGAGGTCAGCGTCCGCATGGCCGCCGACAGCCCGGACCGCTATGTGGTGAACATGTCAAAGAAGCTGCGCAAGGGACGGATATTTCTGGATTATCTTCGGAATGATCGTCTCAGCACCGCCGTCGGGCCGCTGTCGCCGCGCGCCCGGCCCGGGGCGACCGTGTCGATGCCGATCAACTGGACACAGGTGAAGAAAGGCCTCGATCCCAAGGCCTATACGATCCGCACCGCCCCAGCGATCGTGGCCAGGATGACGGCCTGGGCCGACTACGCCGACAGCGAGCGCAAGCTCAGCGCGGCGATCAAGCGGCTCGGCTAGCGCGGCCGCACCGTAACCACACGCCCCAGGTCGTCCAGGATGCAGACGAACGGGCCCTTGCCCGAGGCAAAGCCGTCGAGGGTGTAGCCATGGTCGGTCTGCTGGAGCGCCTCGATGTCGTTGCGATAGACGATCAGGTCCGGGGCGGTGTCGAACACGTCCGCCGCCGCGACGGCGCAGGCGTCCTTCATCCGGCCCAGGCTGAAGGCGCTCTCGGTGGGAATCAGGCGGCTCTCACCGCCCGCGACCAGCGCCAGAGTGGCGATGCCGCCGATTGCGAGAAGACCCATCGCGCACCTCCCGTTTCACCGGGTCCGTGACCCGCCGAAGGATCGTGCGCGCGCCCGGCCATCACCCGGTATCGGGCAAAGGCACCAGATGCCGCGCCGAGGGGCCTTAGCGCCGGCCCTTCTTGCCCGCCGGCGCGCCCACGGCGTTGTCGAGCGCGAACCGCCCTGCCCCGTGCGTGGCGAGGTACAG
>JAZJXN010000216.1:9210-12666 GCA_040390885.1 Pseudomonadota bacterium
ATGAGCACCAGGACCGCGGCCGGGAACATGCCGCGAATGCCCTGCAGCCGATCGACCATCACGAGAGCGACGATGAAGTTGGCTGCACAGAGCAGCCCCGCCCACCGGGTCAGAACCCCGGCGATGAAGGCCACACCCACGCCCAGCTGCACATAGACGGAGACCTTGGCCATCAGCGTCGGCGACGGGAAGCCATGCTTGCCCAGGAAGGTGGCGAACTCCGCCATGCGCGAGGGGCTCATGACGTTGTCCCGCACGCCCCACACCAGGAACGCCCCGATGACGACCCGCAAGGCCAGCAGCGCCAGGTCCTCGTGTCGGGACAGGTTTCGCAGAAAGATGATGTCGCCCATGAACGCTCCCCCGATGACTGCGGGGAGCCTAGCGGCGACTCAGCCCGCGGTCAGGCGCTTTTGCGCGCCGGCTTCTTCGCCGCGGGCTTCCTGGGCGCCGCCTTCTTGGCCGGAGCCTTCGCCGCGGCGGCCTTCTGGCCGAGGCTCTTGCGCAGCGCCTCCATGAGGTCGACGACATTGGTGTCGGCGGGCTCCTCGACCTTGACCTTCCGGCCTGTCCCCTTCTCCTTTTCCTTGATCAGGTTCCGGAGCGCGTCCTCGTAGCGGTCGTTGAACTCGCTGGGATCGAAGGGCCCTTCCTTCTGCTCAATGATCTTCTCGGCGATGGCGATCATGGCGGCGTCGGGCTTTCGGTCGGCGATGTCGCCGAAGATGTCGTTGGCGTCGCGAACCTCGCGGTTGCTGCGCAGGCTCCAGGCCATCATGCCGTTGTCGCGCGGCTCCAGCGCCAGCAGCCGCTCGCGCTGATGCATGACCACCCGGCCGAGCGCGATCTTGCCGGTCTTCTCCATGGCCTCGCGGATGACCGTGTAGGCCTCGAGCGCCAGCTTGCCGTCGGGCGCGAGGAAGTAGGGGTTGTCCCAGTACAGCCGGTCGATGTCGGCGGCGTCGACGAACCGCTCGATGTCGATGGTCTTGGTGCTCTCCAGCCGCACCGAGTCGATCTCGTCCTGGGTGACGACGATGTACTGACCCTTGTCGTACTCATAGCCCTTGACCAGATCCGACCGCTCCACCGGCCCGATGTCGGGGTCCGTGGGGATCATCTTGATCCGGTTATGGGTTTCCTTGTGCAGCAGGTTGAAATGCACATCGCCGGCGGGGCTGGTGGCGGTGTAGAGAGCCACTGGACAGGTCACCAGCGACAGGCGCAGGTGGCCCTGCCAGGTCGGACGCGGCGCCATGGTGATCTCCCTCGATGTTCAGGCGCTCAAACGCCTTGGCGCGTTCGGAGTTGCCAGTTGACCCAGACCCTCGTCGACGCGCGCGGACACCGCTGCCCGGTGCCGACCCTGCGGCTGGGCCGGGCCCTGGCGCTTTTGCCCGCCGGCGGCGTGGTCCGCTTGCTGGCCGACGACCCGATGGCGCGTGTGGATGTCCCCCACTTCGCCCGCGAGAAGGGCTACGAGGTCACCGCTTCCGGCGAGGCGGACGGGGCATTGTTTTTCGTGGTTTCGAAGCCCGCTTGACCTTCCGCGGCGGCCGTATCTTGCGCGTGTGCAGGGCGATTTCCATCTCGGTCGCCAGCGCGCCGCCAAAGAACAGCGTGTTCACGTTCCAGCTCAGCCAGATCAGGAACACCACCACCGTCGCCACCGAGCCGTAGGTGGCGCCGAGATGCGCGATCTGCTCGACGTAGAAGGCGCAGAACCAGGACGCCAGCAGGCCGATCACCGTGGCCGCCGCCCCGCCCGCGAGCGAGGCCCGCCACGCCACCGGATCGCGCGACATGGCGAAGCGGTAGATCAGGGTCAGGGCCAGGCCCATGCCGACCGTGACCCAGGTCCATTCGCTGTAGAGCCACCCCGCACCGGCCAGCGGCTTGATGTTCCAGGTCAGGGCCAGAACCCGGAAGCCCAGGAACAGCACCGACAGCAGACCCATCATCACCAGCGCGGCGACCAGTACCACCAGGGCCATGATGTTGAACCCGAGGAAGCCGCGCTGCCTGTCCTCCTCGTGGATGAAGGACAGCCCCGCCAGCATCGCCTTGAAGCCGCGGTGGGCGGCGTAGGCGCCGATGAACAGGGCGATGGCGCTCTGGGTGGTCAGGGATCCGGACGGCACATGGGCGAGGCGTTGCAGTTCGCCCTCGAACAGGCCGCGGGCTTCGGCCGGCAGCACCCGGGCCAGGGTGTCGGCCTGGGCGGTGACCTGCTCAGGAGTCACAAACGTCCCGTACAGGCCGATGGCGATGACCAGCATCGGAAACACGGCCAGCATGATCCAGAAGGACACGCCGCCGGTGTAGAGCATCACGTCACGGCCCCAGAGCCGCTGCAGCGCCTTGCCGAGCACCACGAGAGTCGCCCGCCCCCAATGGAGCGGATCGAGATCGAGGTTCTGAAGATTGGCTGGGCCAGGGGTGTCCGACATGGCGCGGAACCTGCCCGCGCTCGCCCCCTCACGCAATGTGAAATGGGCGCAACGGCAAAGGCGCGCCCGGTTGCCCGGACGCGCCTGAACAGGATGACCTTGCCTTCTTCCTGTGTAGCCGGCCCCACAACGAGGGACGGGAGAGCGTGGAGCCGTCTACAAGGACGACATTCGGCCTCGTCGCCTGAACGGCGGCTGAACGGAACTGTCAGCCGCCGTTATCTGGAGATCAGAGCGCGCCCGATGCCTTCAGGGCGTCGATCTCGGCGCCGGAGAAGCCCCACTGGGACAGGGCTTCCTCGTTGTGGGCGCCAATCTTGGGCGGCGGGCCCTGGATCGCGCCGGGCGTGGCCGAGAAGCGCGGCGCCGGAGCCGGCTGGACGACGCCCTCGAGCGTGACGAAGGTCTCGCGGGCGACGTTGTGGGCGTGCTTGGGCGCGTCCTCGAGATCGAGCACCGGCGCGAAACAGACGTCGGTGGCGTCCATGATGGCGCACCATTCGGCCTGGGTCTTGGTCTTCAGCACGTCGCCGAGCTTGGCCTTCAGCGACGGCCAGGCCGAGCGGTCCATCTGGTTGGCGAACTCGGGATCGGTGATGCCGGTCTTCTCCAGCAGCAGGGCGTAGAACTGCGGCTCGATCGAGCCGATCGAGATCCATTTGCCGTCAGCGCACTGGTAGGTGTCGTAGAAGTGCGCGCCGCCGTCGAGCAGGTTCGAACGACGCTCGTCCTTCCATGCGCCCGCGCCCTTGAAGCCGTAGAACATGGCCATCAGCGAGGCCGCGCCGTCGCTCATGGCGCAGTCGATGATCTGGCCCTTGCCGGTCTCGCGGGCGCTGATGATGCCGGCCATCAGGCCGAACGCGAGATAGAGGGCGCCGCCGCCGAAGTCGCCGACCAGGTTGAGCGGCGGGATCGGTTTGTCCTCGGTGCCGATCGCATGAAGGGCGCCGGTGATGGCGATGTAGTTCATGTCGTGGCCGGCGGCCTTGGCGTAGGGACCGGT
>JAZJXN010000217.1:0-2881 GCA_040390885.1 Pseudomonadota bacterium
TCGTCGACCACCGCACCTGGGTGATCGCCGGCGACGGCTGCCTGATGGAAGGCATCGCCCACGAGGCGATCAGCCTCGCCGGCCGCCTGAAGCTCAACAAGCTGACCGTGCTGTTCGACGACAACAACACCACCATCGACGGCGCCGCGACCATCTCCGAGACCGGCGACCAGGTCGCCCGATTCAAGGCGGCCGGCTGGGCGGTGAAGGCCATCGACGGCCACGACCACGGCAAGATCGCCGGGGCCATGCGCTGGGCCACCCGGCAGAAGGTCCCGACCATGATCGCCTGCAAGACCAAGATCTCGAAGGGCGCCGGGCCCAAGGAAGGCGACGTCCACGGCCACGGCTACTCGCTGTTCGACGAGGAAGCGACCCTGGCCCGCGAGGCCATGGGCTGGCCGCTGCCGCCGTTCGAGATCCCCGAGGACATCTCGGCCGCCTGGCTGAAGGCCGGCCGCAAGGGCGCCTCGACCCGCCGCAAATGGGACAAGCGCCTGAAGGGCGACAAGCAGGGCGCCGACTTCACCCGCGCCATGAACGGCGATCTGCCCGCGAACGCCTTCGAAGCGCTCCAGGCCCACATCGACAAGATGATCACCGATCCGGCCGTCAACGCCACCCGCGCCCACAGCGGCTCGGCCCTGACCGCCCTGACCCCGGCGATCCCGGAAATGATCGGCGGCTCGGCTGACCTGACCGGCTCCAACAACACCTACGTCAAGGGCATGGTCCCGTTCGACCTGCCCGACTACGCCGGCAAATACGTCCACTACGGCGTGCGCGAGCACGGCATGGCGGCGGCGATGAACGGCATGGCGCTGCACGGCGGCGTCATCCCCTACAGCGGCGCCTTCATGGTCTTCTCCGACTACAGCCGCGCCTCGATCCGCCTCGGCGCCCTGATGGGCGTGCGCGTCATCCACGTGATGACCCACGACTCGATCGGCGTCGGCGAGGACGGCCCGACGCACCAGCCGGTTGAGCACCTGGCCTCCCTGCGCGCGATGCCGAACCTGCTGCTGTTCCGTCCAGCCGACGCGGTCGAGGCCGCTGAATGCTGGCAGGCCGCCCTGCTCGAGAAGCGCATGACCTCGGTCATGGCCCTGTCGCGGCAGAAGACGCCGGTGGTGCGCACCGTGGCCTCGGCCGAAAACCTGTCGGCCAAGGGCGCCTATGAGCTGGCGGCCGCCGAGGGCGACGCCCAGGTGACGATCTTCGCCTCGGGCACCGAGGTCGGCATCGCCATGGAAGCGCGCAAGCTGCTGCAGGCCGGCGGCATCGGCGCCCGGGTCGTCTCGACCCCGAGCTGGGAGCTGTTCGAACGCCAGCCCGCCGCCTATCGCGAAGCGGTCATCGGCAAGGCCCCCGTCCGCGTGGCCGTCGAGGCGGCGGTGAAGTTCGGCTGGGAACGCTTCATCGGCGAGAACGGCGCCTTCGTCGGCATGACCGGCTTCGGCGCCTCGGCGCCGGCCGAGCGGCTGTACAAGGAGTTCGGCATCACCGCCGAAGCGGTGGTCGACGCGGCGAAGGCGAAGCTGGGCTGACCGCTTAAATCCGTTCATCCCCGCGAAAGCGGGGACCCAAGCGGACTCGGCGGCCGCGCGTGACATTCAGCTTGGATCCCCGCTTTCGCGGGGACGATCGGTGAAAAGATGAAACTCGGCACCCCGCTCAGCGCCTCTGCCACCCGCGTGATGCTCCTCGGCTCCGGGGAGCTCGGCAAGGAAGTGGCCATCGAGCTGCAGCGGCTGGGCGTCGAGGTCATCGCCGTCGACCGCTACGCCGACGCCCCGGCCATGCAGGTCGCGCACCGCAGCCATGTCGTGACCATGACCGACGCGGACGCGCTGCGGGCCGTCATCGCTCTGGAAAGGCCGCATCTGATCGTGCCCGAGATCGAGGCCATCGCCACCGAGGTGCTGGCCGAGATCGAGGCGTCGGGGGAGGCGGTCTGCATCCCCACTGCCCGCGCCGCGCAGCTGACCATGAACCGAGAGGGCATCCGCCGGCTGGCCGCCGAGGATCTCGGCCTGCCGACCAGCCCCTATGCGTTTGCCGACTCCCGCGCGGCGCTGGAAGCCGGCGCCGCCGAGGTCGGCTACCCCTGCTTCGTCAAGCCGGTGATGAGCTCGTCCGGCAAGGGCCAGTCCTACGTCGAGAGCGCCGCTGACGTCGGCGTGGCCTGGGACTACGCCCTCTCCGCCGGCCGGGTCGAGACCGCCCTGGTCATCGTCGAGGGCCGCATCGACTTCGACTTCGAGATCACCCTGCTGACCGTGCGCGCGGTCGGCGCCTCGGGCGAGGTTGAAACCAGCTTCTGCGCCCCGGTCGGCCACCGCCAGGTGAAGGGCGACTATGTCGAGAGCTGGCAGCCGCAGGCGATGAGCGCCGCCGCGCTCGCCAGCGCCCAGGACATCGCCGGCAAGGTCACCGCCGCCCTCGGCGGTCGGGGCCTCTTCGGCGTCGAACTGTTCGTGAAGGGCGACCAGGTCTGGTTCTCCGAGGTCAGCCCGCGTCCGCACGACACCGGCCTCGTCACCCTCGCCACCCAGGTGCAGAGCGAGTTCGCCCTGCACGCCCGCGCCATCCTCGGCCTGCCGGTCGACGCGTCCCTGCGCGAGCCGGGGGCCAGCGCGGTGATCTACGGCGGCATGGACGCGGTCGGGGTGGCGTTTGACGGCGTGGCCGAGGCCCTGAGCGTGCCCGGCAGCGACCTGCGCCTGTTTGGCAAGCCCGAGGCCTTCGCGCGCCGCCGCATGGGCGTGGCCTTGGCGCGGCATGCCGACGTCGACACGGCGCGGGCGAATGCGCGCGAGGCCGCGTCTCGGGTGACGGTGGTCGCTGAATAGGCCGATCCTCCCCAGCTTGCCCCCCGCGG
>JAZJXN010000218.1:0-22148 GCA_040390885.1 Pseudomonadota bacterium
AGCTGCCCGACATCCTCGCCGCCGCCGACCTGACCCTCAGCGACGAGGTGATGAAGGCTGTCGACGCGGTGACGAAAGAAATCCTCTACCCTATGGGGTAGTCCCATGACCCATTACGCCCAACTCGCCGGACCCACATCGCACAGCTTCATGTCGCAGCGACTGAAACTGCACTATGTGGCCTGGGGCGATCCGGAGGCCCCGCCGCTGTTGCTGCTGCACGGCGGGCGGGACCATTGCCGCAGCTGGGACTGGGTCGGCCAGCGGCTGGCTGGCCGCTACCGCGTGATCTGCCCCGACCTGCGCGGGCACGGCGACAGCGCCTGGTCGCCCGACGGCGACTATTCGATGGCGTCCTACCTCTACGACCTGGCGCAGCTCATCCATCAGCTGAAGCTGGCGCCGCTGACCCTGATCGCCCATTCGCTCGGCGGCAATATCGCCCTGCGCTACACGGGACTCTATCCGGAAAACGTCAGCAAGCTGGTGGCCATCGAGGGCCTTGGCCCGTCGCCCCGCATGATCGCCGAGCGGGAGAAGACGCCCGTCGCCGACCGCCTGCGGGGCTGGATCGACGAGAAGCGCCAGGCCGCGGGCCGCCAGCCCAAACGCTATCCGACGCTGGATGAGGCGTTCGAGCGGATGAAGTCCGAGAACGCCTACCTCACCGACGACCAGGCCCGTCACCTGACCGCCCATGGCGTCAGCCAGAACGAGGACGGGACATACAGCTGGAAGTTCGACAACTACCTGCGCGTCTGGTCAGCGCCGGATCTGACGCACCAGCAGGTCGCCCAGCTGTGGGAGGCGATCACCTGTCCGACCCTCCTTTGCTACGGCGAAAAGAGCTGGGCATCGAACCCGGAGAAGGACGGCCGGTCGAAACACTTCAGGGACGCCCGCACCGTGAGCTTCCCGGATGCGGGCCACTGGCTGCACCACGACCGGTTCGAGATGTTCATGGAGGAAGTGGAGGCGTTTTTGGGTGGCGCCTGAGCGCGGCGCGGCACGGACCCGGGTGTAAAACCTGGGAAGCTTTCAGGCTATGGGAAGCCGCGACCATCGCGGCCTGATCCAGGGGGCCGGCAAGCGATCAGTGCGGCCGTGCCGACCTAACTTGCCAACAGCCTTCCACCCACTTGTATAGCAGGCTGGTCGAAACTCGCACTCGTGCGCCACGGAGTGGACTTCCCGATGGTCGCGCATGAGTCAGAAGCGGACGTCGGCTTCAAGGTGCCTCCCGCATCACCGCCCTCCGAAAGCGAGACTCTCGAGACATATAATCTCGGGACAAGGCGGGACATTGCGGGACAATCGGCTACTTTTCCGGAGGCGGCCCGTGCGTCTCGAGCCGGCCGCCGCGCCGCTCTCAGCCCGTCTACCGAGCATGCCCACAACCCCCGCCGCCCCACCGCCAACCCGCTGATTTTCCTCGTCTCCGCCAGTGCAATCCCGCGTCGCCAGCGACGGGCCCATACTGGAGGCATGGAGGGCCCAAGCGGGCCGCTCCAGAGCGTCGAAACGAGGGTGAACACGGCAGATGACGCGCGCTGAAGACACTCTGCCCTCCGTGGCCCTTTCGCCGACCGCCGCGAGACGCCATTTGCCCCTCTGAAATCGTTGCATCCGCAACAACCGCGCATGCCCATGCCCTTCACGCGACATTCACGCGCATGGGGCGCATAATTTTGCCTTCCCGGGCGGCTTCCTGTAAGGACGGCGTCCCATTTTAGAGTTGAGACCGATGACCGAGCGCTGGACACCGTCCTCCTGGAGAGCCAAGCCCGCCAAACACCTGCCGACCGACTATCCGGATCAGGCGGTGGTCGAGCGGGTGGAAAACGATCTTCGTCGGATGCCGCCGCTGGTGTTTGCGGGCGAGGCGCGCCGTCTCAAGAGCCTGCTCGGCGACGTGGCCGCGGGCAACGCGTTCCTGCTGCAGGGCGGCGACTGCGCCGAGAGCTTCAAGGAATTCCACGCCGACAACATCCGCGACACCTTCCGCCTGATCCTGCAGATGGCGGTGGTGCTGACCTTCTCCGGCGGCAAGCCGGTGGTGAAGGTCGGCCGCATCGCGGGCCAGTTCGCCAAGCCGCGTTCCGAGCCGATCGAGACCATCGACGGGGTGACGCTGCCGTCCTACCGCGGCGACAACATCAACGGCATGGCCTTCGAGCCGGGCGAGCGGATGCCCGATCCCGAGCGCCTGCTGAAGGCGTACGGCCAGTCGTCCTCGACGCTGAACCTGCTGCGCGCCTTCGCGACCGGCGGCTACGCCGACCTGCACAACATCCACCGCTGGACGCTCGGCTTCGTCGCCGACAGCCCGCAGGGCGCGCGCTACCGCGAACTGTCGGACAAGATCAGCGAGAGCCTGGCCTTCATGGCCGCGATCGGCGTCACCCCCGACAGCCACCCGGGCATGAAGCAGGTCGAGTTCTTCACCAGCCACGAGGCGCTGCTGCTCGGCTTCGAGGAGGCCATGACCCGCGTCGATAGTACGTCGGGCGACTGGTACGACACCTCGGCCCACATGCTGTGGATCGGCGAGCGCACGCGTCAGCTGGACGGCGCCCATGTCGAGTTCATGAAGGGCGTGAAGAACCCGATCGGCGTCAAGGTCGGCCCGACCCTGGAGCCGGACGACCTGCTGCGGCTGGTCGATGTGCTGAACCCGGCCAACGAGCCGGGCCGGCTGACCCTGATCGGCCGCTTCGGCGCCGACAAGGTCGCCGAGCGTCTGCCGCGGCTGATGGCGGCGACCAAGCGCGCCGGGCGCAGCGTGATCTGGTCGACCGACCCGATGCACGGCAACACCCTGAAGGCCAACACCGGCTACAAGACGCGGCCGTTCGACCGCATTCTGGCCGAGGTGAAGGGCTTCGTCGACGTGGCCGAGGCCGAGGGCGTCCACCCGGGCGGCGTGCACCTGGAGATGACCGGGCAGAACGTCACCGAGTGCCTGGGCGGGGCGAGGGCGGTCAGCGAGGGCGACCTCGGCGACCGCTACCACACCCACTGCGACCCGCGGCTGAACGGCGAACAGGCGCTGGAATTGGCGTTCCTGGTGGCCGAGCGGCTGAAGCACGGCCAGGACCGGCTGCGCGCGGCGAGCTAGCAGCTCTTCCACCCTCCCCGTTATGGGGAGGGTGGCTCGCGAAGCGAGACGGGTGGGGTACGGCGACGCTGAGCCCCACCCTGACGGCTTCGCCGTCTGTCCCTCCCCATGAAGGGGAGGGAGGTTTTCTAAGCCCCCAGGATCCAGCCTTCTTCGCGTTCGACCGCGGCGACGTCGGCCTCGCTCGGCTCGCCCTTGGGGCCGAACTCGGCGCCGAGCTTGCCGGCCTCGTCGAGGCGCAGGAAATGTTCGCACAGGGCGCGGACCTGGGCGCGGTCGGCGACCTCGCCCGGTTCCGGCCTGACGTCGCCGAGCGCGGGATAGACCTCGGCGATGACCGCGTCGACGCCCTCGAGGTCGGCCTCCTTGAGCGCTTTCCAGCCCGTCTGGAACGGCCAGACGCGGCCCTTGCCCTCGAGGCTGTCGAGCAGCGCCTTGACCTTGGGAATGCCGACGATCGCCTGGCTGCCGACGGTGCCGTTGCCGAAGATCTGCCAGACGCTCTTGGCCCCGGCCTTGCCATTGCCCTTGCCCTTGGTCGCCAGCTCGGCGCGGCGGAAGTCGGCGGGCAGGCCGGCGCGGTCGTAGTCGGGCTTGGTCGTCGACAGCCAGCGCTGGGCGTCGTTGGCCGGCGCGCCCCAGAACGGCCAGGGCTGGTCGGTCATCAGCCGGTTCATCTTGGCGGCGACCTGGAAGCGGTTGTTGACGTTGCTCGGCTTGTCGACGACGTCCTTGGCCAGGAAGGCCCACAGGCCGCTCCAGTCCTCGGGCTTGGTCTTCAGCAGCGCCGACGTGCCCTCCGGATAGCCGAGCGGGAAGTCGAATCCGATCAGGGCCCGCTCGCCGCGGCGACGCAGGTCGGCGACGATCTCGCCGATCATGGTCATCGCCTCCTGGCGCGTCGACGGATTGAAGGCCTCGAACGTCGGGCGGAAGCGGATGTCGCGCTTGGTCACGCCGATCCAGATCGAATCCTTGCCGGTCCGGGGCGAGGCGGCCGCGCTCCAGTCGATCATCACATAGGCGCTGAACAGACGCGACACGGCGGCACTCCCAAACGATAGGCCGGGCTTTTAGCCTCGCTCAAGCGCGGGTGGAAGCGGCGCGGTTCACATCCGGACGCTTCGTGATAGGACGGCGCTCCGCCCACGGAGCAGCCGCATGACCCGTTCCGCCGTTCTGGCGCTGATCGCCGCCCTGGCCGTGGCCGGCTGCGGCCCCGAGGCCGCCAGACCCGACGCGGCCAAGGCGCGGGCGAGGATCATACCGCCGGGACCCACCGGGCCGGTGTTCGCGAGCATCGGCGTGATCAGCGAGGCGAGCGGCTCGCGCGTGGTGCTCGACCACGAGGGCTCCGCCGAGGCGGGCCTGGCGGCCGGTCGCAACACCTTCAAGACCTGGGCCGACGTGATCGCCACCTCGCCGGGAGAGCCCGGCGCCCGCGTCGCGTTCCGGTTCCAGAAGCTCGGCGAAGGCTGGGCCCTGGTGGAGATGACCGGGCGGCCCTGACGCCGCACACGACAGCAGCGGCCATCCCGGTGGTAGCGCCGCGACCCGGCCTTGCTGCGTTGGCCCTGGGTCCCGGATCGGCCTGGCGACCGTCCGGGATGACAGTGCGGGGGTGGCTAGCTCAGCTTCACCAGCATCTTGCCGGTGTTCTCGCCCTTGAACAGCTTGAGGAAGGCGCCGGGGGCATTCTCGATGCCCTCGTCGATGGTCTCCTTCCACGCGATCTTGCCCTCGGCGATCCAGCCGGACATGTCCTTCAGGAAGTCGGGCAGGAACTGGAAGCTGTTGGAGACGATGAAGCCCTCCAGCTTGATGCTCTTGCCGACGGCCATGATCAGGTTCTTCACGCCGTACATTTCGCCGGTGGCGTTGTACTGGCTGATCATCCCGCAGAGGGCGAAACGTGCGAACGGCCGGGCGCAGGCCAGGGCCGCGTCCATGTGCTCGCCGCCGACGTTCTCGAAATAGACGTCGATGCCCTTGGGCGCGGCGCGGTTGAGGGCGACCGTGAGGTCCTTCTCGGCCTTGTAGTCGATCACCTCATCGACGCCGAGCGACTTCAGGAACTCGACCTTGTCGGCGCCGCCGCAGGAGCCGATCACGGTATGACCCTTGAGCTTGGCGATCTGGACGACGATCGAGCCCACGGCGCCGGCGGCGCCGGACACGAAGACGACATCGCCGTCCTTCAGCGCGGCGATCTTCAGCAGCCCGGTCCAGGCGGTCATGCCGGGCATGCCAGCGACGCCGAGGAAGGCCTGCGGCGGCAGGCCGTGGGTGTCGAGCTTCTGCACCGCGGCGGCGGGGGCGTTGAACGCCTCGCGCCAGCCGTACATCGACTGAACCAGCTCGCCGACCTTCAGCGACGGGTCGTTCGACGCGACGACTTCACCCACGGCGCCGCCCTGCATGGCCTCGCCCAGCGCGAACGGCGGGCTGTAGCTCTTCACGTCGTTCATGCGGCCGCGCATGTAGGGATCGACGGTCATCCAGTGGTTCCGGACCTGGACTTCACCGGCGCCCGGCGCGGGCAGCTCGACCGTCGCCAGCTCGAAGTTGTCGGCGACGGGGGTGCCGACAGGGCGGCTCTTGAGGCGGATCTCGCGCGAGGTGGTCATCTGTGTCTCTCCCGATCAGCCGATTTACGGCGTATTTTCAAACGATCGTTTAGCGCGTTTCCGAACGTCGCGGAAGCGGACGAAGCGCGATAGAAGCATCGTCATGGAAAAGGTTCTCAAGGCCGGCGTCGTCGGATCGGGCGTCTTCGGCGGCTTTCACGCGCGAAAATATGCGGAGATGGACGGCGTCGAGCTGGTCGGCATCTTCGACACACACCCCGAGCGCTGTTTCGACATGGCCAACGAGTACGGCGCCGAAGCCTATGGCGAACTGGCCGACCTGCTGGCGGTCTGCGACATCGTCACCGTCGCCTCGCCCGCGACCACCCATGCCGGAGCGGCGCTGCAGGCGCTGCAGGCCGGCAAGTCGGTCTATGTCGAAAAGCCACTGGCGACGACGCTCGAGGACGCCGACAAGCTGATCGGGGAGGCGGCCAAGCGCGGTCTGGTGCTCGCGTGCGGCCACCAGGAGCGCGTGGTCTCCCAGGCCATGGGCCTGCTCGACATTCCCGAGAAGCCAATCCGGCTGGAAGCCGTCCGCCGCGGCACGCCGTCGCCACGCAGCCAGGACGTTTCTGTCGTGCTCGACCTGATGATCCACGACATCGACCTGGCCCTGTCGCTCACCGACGCCGAGCCGCTGACCGTCGAGGCGGAGGGCAACGCCGATGCCATCCGCGCCGAAGCCACCTTCGACGACGGTTTCACCGCCGTGTTCGAGGCATCGCGCATCCACGACGCGCGCGAGCGGACCATGAAGATCGTCTACCCGTCCGGCGTGCTGGAGATCGACTTCGTCACCCGCGAGTTCCGCAACACCACCGGCTTCCCGCTGAACGAGGCGTTCACCGAGACCCCCGCCGGCCGCGATCCTCTCGGGACCAGCGTCGCCGGCTTCGTCGCCGCCGTGCGCGGTAAAGCCCCACGTCCCGTCGTCACCGGTGAAGAAGCGGCGAGGGCGCTGGACCTGGCGCTGGCGGTGGAGCAGGCGGCGGGGTTCTGATGGCCGCTATCGCTCTTTCCGATGACGAGGCGTTGGTGCTCTTTGCTTGGCTATCGGAGCGAAGCGAGGCGTTCGCGAATGACCATCGGCCGTCAGCGGAAGATGTGGCGCTGTGGAATCTCGAAGCCCTGCTCGAGAAGCAGTTGGCGGCGCCGCAGGCGACTGACTACGCTGAACGTCTAGCAGCAGCGCGCGCGAGGCTTCTCGCCATCTAGCGCCTTGGCAATGGAGCGCCTCCCGATGACCACCGCCTACGACTACGACTTCACCGCCATCGACGGCTCGGCGCTGCCGATGACGACGTTCAAGGACAAGGTGGTCCTGGTCGTGAACGTGGCCAGCAAGTGCGGCCTGACCCCGCAGTACGACGGGCTGGAGAAGCTCTACACCGCCTACAAGGACAAGGGCCTGGTCGTCCTGGGCGTTCCGAGCAACCAGTTCATGGGCCAGGAGCCGGGCACCAACGAAGAGATCGCCACCTTCTGCAGCACCACCTTCGGCGTCGACTTCCCGATGACCGAGAAGGTCGATGTGAAGGGCGACGACGCCCACCCGTTCTACAAATGGGCGGTCTCGGCCGTGGGCGAGCCGGCCGAGCCGGTGTGGAACTTCCACAAGCTGCTGGTCGGCAAGGACGGTACCCTGATCAACGTCTTCGGCCCACGCACAGAACCGCAGGACCCGGAAATCACCGCCGCGATCGAAGCGGCGCTCTAGGCGTTCAAGGCCCTTCGCGTCGAGGCGAAGGGCTCGGCGAGGCGCCGGCGCCACCTGGCGTTGTTTCGTCTTCGCCAGGAACACAGCACCATCCCCGATCCTTCCTCCATCAAGCAGGAAGGGAGAGATGATGTTTCCTCACAAGGGTTTCACTTGAGATTGTCCGCGCCCCTCGCCAGAGTCGCCGATCGGGTCCGGGTTTTTCTGAGAATGCTCTCCAGACGTTTCATGCTGGGCGGATCGGCCGCCGTCATCGCCGGCGCCGCCACGGCCCGGCCGGCGCTTGCCGCCCAATCGACCGATGACAGCGCCGCGCTGGCCGGCGTCGAGGCGGCGCGCGCGCTCGTCCGCGGCATCATGGCTGAAACCCATGCCCCGGCGATGTCCGCGGCCGTTGCCCGCGACGGCGAGGTAGTCTGGGCCGAGGCTTTCGGCCTGGCCGACCTTGAGCAGAAGATCCCCGCCACGCCGTCTGGCCGCTTCCGCCTGGCCAGCGTGTCCAAGGTCATTACTGGCGCCGCCGCCGCGCGGCTGGCCGAGCGCGGCGTCATCGACCTCGACCGGCAGATCGGCCGCTACCGGCCGTCACTGCCGGCGCAGCATCACAAGACGACCCTGCGCCAGCTGCTCGCCCACACCGGCGGGGTCCGCCACTACATCGGCCGCGACTACGACCCGAAATGGCCCGGCGGACCGATCGACTACCGCACCTACCGCAACACCGATGAGGCGCTGGCGATCTTCGTCAACGACCCGCTGGTCTCGGTCCCGGGCGAGGATTTCAACTACAGCACCTTCGGCTACACCCTGGCCGGGGCGGTCATGGAGTCGGCGACGGGGCTGAGCTTCCCGCAGCTGATCGCCCGCGAGGTCTCCGGGCCGTTGAAGCTGGCGACGGTAAAGGCCGAGGTCATGGCCACCCCGATTCCGGGCACGGTGTCCTGCTACCAGCAGGCCCAGGCCACCGGCGTCATCTTCAAGGCTCCGGCGATCAATCCCGCCTACAAATGGGCCGGCGGCGGCTTCGTCGGGACCGCTTCGGACCTGGCCATGTTCTGCGACGCCATGCACAGGCCGGGCTATCTCGGCCAGGCGGCCTTGCGCGACACCTTCACCCCGTTCCCGCCGACGAAGACGCCGGCGCCGGTCCAGGTCGGCATTGCCTGGCGCATCGACCGCGATCATGCCAGCCGCCTGCGGTATCACCATGCCGGCAGCATCGCCGGCGGGCGTTCGATCGTGATGGTCCTGCCCGAGGTCGGGATCAGCGTGGTGCTGCTGTCGAATCTGAGCGATCTGCCCGTCGACCCGCTGACTCCTGCGCAACGGGTGGCGGACGCGTTCCTCGTCTGATTTCCGGCTCGTCTGCGCGAAGGCGGGGATGAGCGGCAGAGAGCTAGTCGCCGCCATCCTCGGTCAGGTCCGCCAGCAAGCGTTCCAGGCGCGCGACCCGCGCCTGCCGCCGCCGGTAGAGCCAGGCGGAGGTTCCCGCCGAGCCGAGTGAAAACAGCAGCGCCGCGCCCAGGGCGTAGAGCTCGGTCGTCCCCAGCTTCAGAGCCCCCTCGTGCCGGAACACCGTCGAGCAGACGACGAGGAACAGAAGCGAGGCCGCGGCGACGGCCATACCGCCAAGGGCGCTGCGCACCGAGGCCTTGGCGGTGGCGATCTCCCAGCCCAGCGCCGCCGCCACCGTCCGCGAAGCCAGGGCGCTCGGCGCTCGCTCCCGGCCCAGGGTCACCACGAGGCTGAACAGCGTGAAGGCGAGGCCCGCGAGCCCCAGCACGATTCCGGCGGGAGTGCCCTTGGCGATCGCCCAGCCACAGATCGCCAGCGCAAGGAGGCTGGCGGCCAGGTCGAGCCTTGTCCGGAAGGTCTGCCAGATCTGCTCGTGGCGCACCCGCGCCTCGATCTCGGCGATATCGAGCGCCGGATCGGCGCCATCCTGACGCCAGGAGTCGGCCCAGCCGTTCCAGGCCTCGTCGTCTGCGGTCATGTCCGCGCCTCCAGGATCGCCCGCAGCGCCGCCTTGGCGCGGGTGAGGCGGATCGACACCACATTGGCTCCGACGCCGAGCACCTCGGCGATCTCGCTGGGCGTGAAGCCTTCCAGCGTCTGCACCGTGACCTGGCGCAGCGGCAGCGGCAGGGTGCGCACCGCCGCCATGAGCTGTTCGCGCTGGTCGCGGCCTTCCAGCGTCTCGAGCGGCGACGGCTCGGGGCTGGCCCACTGCTCGTCGAGGACGGCCGTGCGGGGCAGGGCGGCGCGGCGCGCGACATGGTCGATGGAGCGATTGTGGGCGACCCGGGCGACGAAGGTGCGCAGCGACGCCTCTTCGCGAAAGCCCGGCAGGGCGCGCCACACCGCCATCAGGATTTCCTGCCCCAGCTCCTCGCGCAGCGCCGGGTCGGCCTCGTAGGAGGCGGCGATCCGGCGAAGCATCGCGCCGTGCTCCGCCGCGATCTCACGAAAGCTGTCTGAGCCGTCGCCGCCCAAGGCTCTATCACCCCTTCTGCCGGTCCGATCCCGTGACCAGAGCCCAGATCTGGCGTCGGGCCTGGAAGACGGTGATGCCAAGCGCGGCGGCGGTCGTCCACATCGTCGCCTCAAGGCCCAGCGCCCCGACCACGGCGATGCCGACCATGACTGGCTTGTCCCAGTCGCTGACGACACCCACCACGAAGACACCCCAGGCGATCAGGCCCACGACCACCGCCAGGATCGCCGGCATCCACTTCCACATCTTGACCTCCATCTCGGTTGTGGAGGGTTAGTCGGCGCGCCGGCGGATTCCTTTCAGTCGAGCAGCGACAGCAACCCGCGCAGGGTCGGCGCAGTGTCGTCGCGCCGCCAGGCCAGGCCCGTCTCCAGCAGCGGCGGATCCTCGATCTCGACATAGCTGACCCCGGCGCGGGCAAGGTTGCGCAGCGACGCCGGCACAAGGGCGACGCCCAGGCCGGCCGAGACCAGGCTGATGATGGTCTGCATCTGGATCGCCTCCTGGACGATCCGCGCGGGTCGGCCGCGCGCGCTGAAGTAGCCGGTGACGAGGTCGTGGAAGGCCGGGGCCACCGTGCGCGGGAACAGGATCAGCGGCGCGCCGAGCAGGGCGTCCGGCGGCAGCACGCCCGAGACGACCGGCAGCCGGCCGTCCTCGATCCAGGCGCTCGGCGCCGCCGCGACTAGGGGCTCCGAGACGAGACGTCGATAGGCGAGGGGCTCGGGCAGGGCGCGGTCATGCGGCGGGATGATGATGCCGGCGTGCCGTTCTCCAGCCGCGAGGGCCGGGATCTGCAGATCGCTGGTCGCCTCGACGAGACGGACCTCGACCTCGGGATAGGCCTCGGCGTAGCGACGGACGAGGTCGGGCAGCACGCTGTAGTCCGCCGTGCTCACGAACGACAGGGTCAGGTAGCCGGTCTGGCCGTCGCGCAGGCGCCGCGCGGTGTCCGGCAGGCCGTCGACGGCGGCCACCGCCTCGAGCACGTGCGGCAGCCATTGCTCGCCGAGCGGCGACAGCTGGACGCTGCGCTTGGTGCGCACAAACAGCGGCGCGCCCAGTTCGCGCTCCAGGGCCATGATCGACTGGCTTAGCGGCGGCTGGGTCATGTTCAGCCGCTCGGCGGCGCGGCCGAAGTGAAGGGTCTCGGCCACGGCCGCGAAGTGGCGCAGCTGACGCATGTCCATGGTCATATCCTGAGCGACCTAATGTGCCGTCAGTAATATATTTCGGCGTGGGTGATAACCGCGATAAGATCGGGGTCTTTCCAGTTCGAGACCCTCCGCCATGCCCGCTCTCCGCTCGCGTACCTCCACCCACGGCCGCAACATGGCCGGCGCCCGCGGCCTGTGGCGCGCCACCGGCATGAAGGACGGCGACTTCGGCAAGCCGATCATCGCCGTGGCCAACAGCTTCACCCAGTTCGTCCCGGGCCACGTGCACCTCAAGGACCTGGGCCAGCTGGTCGCCCGCGAGATCGAGGCGGCCGGCGGCGTGGCCAAGGAGTTCAACACCATCGCCGTCGACGACGGCATCGCCATGGGCCACGGCGGGATGCTGTACTCGCTGCCCAGCCGCGAGCTGATCGCCGACAGCGTCGAGTACATGGTCAACGCCCACTGCGCCGACGCCATGGTCTGCATCTCCAACTGCGACAAGATCACGCCCGGCATGCTGATGGCGGCGATGCGGCTGAACATCCCGGTGGTGTTCGTGTCCGGCGGCCCGATGGAGGCCGGCAAGGTCGTCGTGAAGGGCCAGATCCGCTCGCTCGACCTGGTCGACGCCATGGTCGTCGCCGCCGACGAGAGCTACACCGACGAAGAGGTCTCCGAGATCGAGAAGGCCGCCTGTCCGACCTGCGGCTCCTGCTCGGGCATGTTCACGGCCAACTCCATGAACTGCCTGACCGAAGCCTTGGGCCTCTCGTTGCCCGGCAACGGCTCGGTGCTGGCCACCCACGCCGACCGCGAGGCGCTGTTCAAGGAAGCCGGCCGCCTGGTCGTCGACCTGTGCCAGCGCTGGTACGAACAGGACGACGCCACCGCCCTGCCGCGCGGCATCGCCACACGCGCCGCGTTCGAGAACGCCATGAGCCTGGACATCGCCATGGGCGGCTCGACCAACACCGTGCTTCACCTGCTGGCTGCCGCCCACGAGGGCGAGGTCGACTTCGGCATGGCCGACATCGACCGGCTGTCGCGCCGCGTGCCGTGCCTGTGCAAGGTCGCCCCGGCCAAGGCCGACGTGCATATGGAAGACGTCCACCGCGCCGGCGGCGTCATGTCGATCCTCGGCGAGCTGGAACGCGGCGGCCTCATCGACGCCACCCAGCCGACCGTCCACGCCGCGACCATGGCCGAGAGCCTGGCACGCTGGGACATCGGCCGCACCAACAGCCAGGTCGCCCGCGACCTGTTCAGCGCGGCGCCGGGCGGCAAGCCGACCCAGATCGCCTTCAGCCAGGCCGCGCGCTGGGAAGAGCTCGACACCGACCGCGAGTCCGGCGTGATCCGCTCGGTCGAGCATCCGTTCTCAAAGGACGGCGGCCTCGCCGTGCTGTTCGGCAACCTCGCGCCCGAGGGCTGCATCGTGAAGACTGCCGGGGTCGACGAGTCGATCCTGACCTTCAAGGGCACGGCCAAGGTCTATGAAAGCCAGGACGCGGCCGTCAGCGGCATTCTCGGCAACAAGGTCCAGGCGGGCGATGTGGTCGTGATCCGCTACGAAGGTCCCAAGGGCGGGCCAGGCATGCAGGAGATGCTCTACCCGACCACCTATCTGAAATCGAAGGGTCTCGGCGCCGCCTGCGCCCTGATCACCGACGGCCGCTTCTCCGGCGGCACCTCGGGCCTGTCGATCGGCCATGTCTCGCCGGAAGCGGGCGAAGGCGGCTTGATCGCCCTGGTGGAGACCGGCGACCCGATCGTCATCGACATTCCCAACCGCGGAATCACCCTCGACGTGCCGGACGCGGTGCTCGCCGAGCGTCGCGTGGCCATGGAAGCGAAGGGCAAGGACGCCTGGAAGCCCGTCGGCCGCGTCCGTGCGGTCAGCCCGGCCCTGCGCGCCTACGCCGCCATGACCACCAACGCCGCCAAGGGCGCTGTGCGCGACGTCAGCCAGGTCGAGTAGGAGCTGGACTGACCTCCCGGCCGCAGTCCCGGTGAGGGGCGGCATTGCGCTGCGCTGGGATGGCGCCATCATCGCTCGACGACCAACGTTCGCGCGGACAGCCGATGACCGACCCCCTGATCGAACAGTTCGACAGCCTGTTCGACACGGTCATCGCGCCGGCGCTGGCGCCCTACGAGACCGAGCGCCGGCAGGTCATCAAGCGGTTCTGGCGGTTCGTGATCGCCGGCGGCGTGGCCGGTGTGGCCTTCGCCGTCGTCACCGGGCTGCTGACCAACCAGCATGACGCGGAAGGCGTGCTCATCTGGGGCGGGATGGTGGCCCTGCTGGCGGCCGGCTTAGGATACATGCCCGTTCACCGCTTCGAACAGCGCTGCAAGGCGCGGGCGCTGAGCGATCTCGCGGCCTCCGTGGGCATGGCCTACACCAGCGCCGACTTCGCACCGCCGGCGATGGCTCGAATTCAGCAGCTGAGGCTGATCGACAACGACGCCGAGGACGAGACCTACGAGGACCTGTTTACCGGGGCGCGGTCCGGAGCGGACTTCCAGCTCTACGAAGCGCGGCTGACCAAGCGCAGCGGCAAGAACACGGTGACGGTGTTCCGTGGCCAGGTCCTGCGGATCGGCTTTCCCAAGGCGTTCCTCGGCACCACCGTGGTCAATCGCAACAGCCAGCGCTGGTTTCCGCCCAAGGGCCTGCAGCGCGTCGGGCTCGAATCGAGCCAGTTCGAGCGGATCTTCGAGGTGTTCGGCAGCGACCAGGTCGAGGCCCGGTTCCTCGTGCATCCGGCGTTCATGGAGCGGCTGATGGCGCTGGAGACGGCGATGTCGGGCAAGAACCTGCGCTGCGCCTTTGACGAGTCGCATCTGCTGGTGGCGATCGAGGGCGGCGACCTGTTCGAGGTGGTCGACGTGTTCAAGCCGCTGCCCGACCGCGAGCAGACCCGCAAGGGCGTCGAGGAGCTGCGCGCGGTGCTCGGCCTCATCGACACGATCCTGGCGCCGCCGCCCAACGTGTGGGCCAAGCCTTCAGGGGGTTAAGAGGCCAACGCCCCGCCTGCGGTGGAGGCGCTCGTCAGAGCAAACGGCCATCGTCGACGTCCCAAGGCGGGTCGTCGTCGTCGTCGAGGCGCTCGGCGATCGGTTCGGGTGCGGGTTCACGCTCGGGCTCGCGCTCTGCGACGGGCGCCGGACGCCGGGCCGGCGCGGCGGCGACCGGTGGCTGCGCGGCGACGGCAGGGGCCTGAGGCTGCAGGTGCAGCGGCGCCTGGGCTCTGGGCGCGGCGGGGCGGCGGACGATGGCGTCGACCCGCGCCATCCATCGGTTGCCCTCCTGGATCGCGGCCCGCGGCGACCAGTCGTCGCGACGGTTCTCGTCCTCCAGCAGCCAGAGCTCGAGCTCGAAGTCGGGCCAGGCCGCGTCGGCCAGCAGCAGCCGCAGGGTCACCTGGCCGGCGGTGCTGGGGGTCTTGTCCAGCGCCCGGCGCGGCTCACCGCGATAGACCCTGGCGATAACTTCGCCATCGATGATGAGTTCGGCCCCGAGCACCTCGTCCAGCCGGTACACCAGGCACCAGGCGCCCTTGTCCCAAGCCACGGCCGCCAGTCCCGAGGCGAGCGAGAATCCGGCGCCGCGCCCACGTCCCTGGGCGACGATCATCGCCTCCGGCTCGCTCTGCAGCACGCGCCGGAGCGCCCGGCGGATCTGGCGCGGTTCGTTGAACAGCCACAGCATGGCGCTGCCTAGGAACGTCACCGCCGTCCCGGCCAGTCCCAACATCAGCAACAGGCGCGCCATGTCCGTCATGGCGGGGAGCCTAAGCGGTGTTCCGAGTCGCTAGAAGATCGTCTTCTCCTCGCCCCACCACAGCGGCGAGTTGGCGAGATCGATGAAGCGGCGCTCGTCTTCGAGCAGCATGCGGCTGGCTTCCCGAGCGGCAGGATCACTGGCGGTGGCGGCCATGTCGTCGAAGCTGTCCCACCACAGCTGGGCCACGCCGTCGTACTGCGGAGGCGCGTTCCGGGAGAGCCGGGCGCTTTCGCTGACCTCGGGCTCAAAGCTGTGCAGCTGGACATAGCGCTTGATGCGCAGCGGCGCCTGCACGCTGGCCACCAGGGGCGCGTGGTTGGTCAGCCAGTAGTCGTGAAAGGCCTCCAGGCTCAGGCTGGGCAGGCGGACGAGACAGAAGGTCAGCTTGATCACAGGGCCAGCTCCACAACGACCGGCACATGGTCCGACGGCTTCTCGGTGTCCCGCACATCGCGGTGGATGTCGAGCCGCACCAGCTTGTCGGCGGCCTGGGGGGAGAGCAGGGCGTGGTCGATGCGGATGCCGTGGTTCCGCGGCCAGGCGCCGGCCTGGTAGTCCCAGAAGGTGTAGCCGCCCGGCCGGCCGTCGGTGGCCATGTAGGCGTCGGTGAACCCAAGGTTCTTGAGCGACCGGAACGCGCCGCGGCTCTCCGGCTGGAACAGGGCGTCGCCGAGCCAGCCCTCGGGCTTGTCGGCGTCCTCCGGCTCGGGGATGACATTGTAGTCGCCGGCGATGACGAGCGGCTCTTCATAGGCCAGCAGGTCCTTCGCGTGCCTGTGCAGGCGATCCATCCAGGCCAGCTTGTAGGCGAACTTCTCCGTGCCGATCGGATTGCCGTTCGGCAGGTAGATGCCGACCATCCGGAATGGCGTCTCGCCGGAGATCACGGCCTCGATGTAGCGGGCGTGGTCATCGCCCTCGCCGTCGGGCAGGCCGCGACGGATGTCCTCCATCGGCCGCTTCGAGAGCATGGCGACGCCGTTGTAGGTCTTCTGTCCATGGACGGCGACGTTGTAGCCGAGCCGCTCGAAGGCCTCGGCCGGGAACTTCTCGTCGATGCACTTGATCTCCTGCAGCACCGCGACGTCCGGCGATTCAGCCTCGAACCACGTCAGCACATTCTCCAGGCGGGCATTGATCGAGTTCACGTTCCAGGTGGCGATGCGCATAGACGGCTCCGGTTCAGCGGCCGGAGGCTAGGGCCCATGGCGGGGCCGCTCAACCCACAACGGCTGTCGGGCGCTGCCGCGAGGCAATCCAGTGGCGCTTGCAGAGCGAGGCCGCCAAGCGTGTTACCCGGCATCAGCCCGCGCACGGTCGGCGAAGCAAATGCTAGCTAGATCAGGCTGTTAGATCGAGAAGCTGACGCCGCAGCCGCAGCTGGACTTGGCGTTGGGATTGCGCACGCGGAACTCGGCGCCCGCCAGTTCATCGACGAAATCGATCTCCGAGCCCTTCAGCAGGGCCAGCGAGATCGGGTCGACCAGAGCCGCCGCGCCGTCCTGCTCGATGCGCAGGTCATCGGGCTCGCCGGCCTCCACCAGGTCGAACCGATACTGGAAACCGGAGCAGCCGCCGCCGTCCACCGCCACGCGCAGCATGACCTGGCGACCCTCGGACTGGCCGATGGCCTGGATGCGTCGCGCCGCTTGCGATGAAAGGGTTACGTCCATGGGACTCGTTAGGCTGTGGAAAACACTCGGGCTTCATATATGTGCAACCCGACGCCTCCAGGGAAGGGGGCGTCAACCAGGGCTCCCCAATGTCGCACCAGTTCCAGCCGCCCGCCCGCGCCCCGTACGCCGAGAATCCGGGACTTTCCAAGGGGCGGCAGCATCCCGAGGACGAAAGTCGCACACGCACGCCGTTCGCCCGCGACCGCGACCGCATCATCCATTCGACCGCGTTCAGGCGGCTGAAGGAGAAGACCCAGGTGTTCGTCGCCCACGAAGGCGACCACTATCGCACCCGCCTGACCCATTCTCTGGAAGTCGCCCAGATCGCCCGCTCGATCTCCACGGCGCTCGGGCTCGACAACGATCTGGCCGAGACCATCGCCCTGGCCCATGACCTCGGTCATCCGCCCTTCGGCCATGCCGGCGAGGATGCCCTCGACGACTCGATGAAGCCCTGGGGCGGCTTCGACCACAACGTCCAGACCTTCCGGGTCGTGGCCAAGCTCGAGCACCGCTACCCGGACTTCGAGGGCCTGAACCTGACCTGGGAGACGCTGGAAGGCGTCATCAAGCACAACGGCCCGGTCACCGAGAAGCTCGGCCGGCCCAGCTGGAGCATGGTCAAGGCGTTCGACAAGACCTACGACCTCAAGCTCGGCACCTGGGCGTCCGCCGAGGCCCAGGTCGCGGCCATCGCCGACGACATCGCCTACAACAATCACGACGTCGACGACGGCCTGCAGGCCGGGCTGTTCCGGCTCGAGGAGCTGTTCGAGGTGCCGCTGATCGGTCCGATCCTGCTGGGCGTGCGCGCCGAGCGCCCGGACCTGGACGAGCGTCTGACCCGGCTGGAAGCCGTGCGCCGGATGATCGGGGCCATGGTCGACGACGTCATGGGCGAGACCCTGCGCCGGGCCCATGCCTCGGCCGTCGCCTCGCCGGACGACGTGCGCAACCTCGGCCACGCGCTGGTGGCGTTCTCGCCGGATATGAACGAGGATCTCGCCCGCCTGCGCGCCTTCCTGATGGAGCGCATGTACCGACATTGGCGGGTCAACCGCACGCGCAGCCAGGCGCGCCGCATTATCGCCGAGATGTTTGCGTTGTTCATGGCCGAGCCGGAGGTCCTGCCTTCGGAATGGTATGCCCTGTCGCAGAACCGCGACGAGGCCGGCCGCGCCCGCATCGTGTGCGACTACATCGCGGGCATGACCGACCGATACGCCATCGAAGAGCACCGCAAGCTGTTCCAGCTCGAAACCTGGTCCTAAACGCCGTCTTTCGGCGTCAGGCGCTGGTCGGCGGGCAGGGCGTCTCGATAGAGTGACCGCCTCCGGCGCGCGATTCGCCGCCGCGCCACCGTTTTGCTCCCTGGAGCCCCCTGTCCGATGTCCGACTCCGATCGCGGCGCCTACACGCCCCCCACCGATTCACCGCTGTCCTTCGACGCCCGCCGGCCGGTGCGCGGCGGCGGCGGCGGAGGCGGCGGCTCGACCCTGGTCATCAGCGCCGTCATCCTGATCGTGCTGGTCCTCGGTGCAGCCTTCTGGCTCTACAAGGACGGCCGTCGCGGGGCCGACGACGCGCCGCAGCCGGTCGGGTCGACCGTCGCCGTCGGCAAGGTCGCGCCCAACGACAAGGATCAGCCTGAAGCTGACACCTCGGCCGGCCTGACCATACACAAGGACGAGGATTTCGCCACGGCGACGCCGGGCGAGCCGACCTTCGCCCCCGAGCCCGAGGCCGTTCAGCCACGGCCGCAACCCAGCGCCCCGGTCCAGTCGGCCGAGCTGCGTCCCGCGCAACCGACGCCGGCCGCCCCGTCCGCTCCGGCCCCGAGGCCCGCCCCGGTCGTGGTGGCCAAGGCCCCGGCCGCCCAGGTCACGCCCGTCGCGCCCAAGCCGGCCGCGCCGAAGCCCGCCGCCACCGCCGGCGGTTCGGCGATGGTCCAGATCGGCGCCTTCTCGTCCCAGTCTCTGGCCGACAAGGGCTGGAGCGACGCCGCCTCGGTCGCTCCGGGCCTCGCCGCCGGCAAGGGCAAGCGGGTCGAAGCCATCGACAAGGACGGCAAGACCCTGTTCCGAACCTCGGTCACCGGGTTCGCCAGTCGCGACGCCGCCGCCACCTTCTGCGCCCAGCTCAAGGCCGCCGGAAAAAGCTGCTTCGTGAAGTGACGCGCCTCGCCGCCATTCTCGGATGCCAGGGGACGACCCTTTCGAAAGAAGAGGTCGCCTTCTTCCGTGATGTGCGGCCCTGGGGCTTCATCCTTTTCCGGCGCAACATCGAGAGCCCGGATCAGGTCCGGGCGCTGACGGCCGCCCTGCGCGAGACCGTCGCCGACCCGACGGCCCCGATCCTGATCGACCAGGAAGGCGGTCGCGTGCAGCGCCTCGGTCCGCCGCACTGGCCCAAGTATCCGCCCGGCCGGGCCTACGGGACCCTGGCGGCCAATGACCCTCTGGTTCGCCGAGAGATCGCCCGCCTCGGCGCCCGGCTGATGGCCCACGATCTCTACCAGCTCGGCATCAACGTCGACTGCGTACCGGTGCTCGACGTACCCGCGCCCGACGGCCACGAGATCATCGGCGACCGGGCCTACGGCCAGACCGTCGAGATGGTCGCCACGCTTGGCCGCGCCGCCGCAGAGGGCCTGATCGCCGGCGGGGTCCTGCCGGTCATCAAGCACATCCCCGGCCACGGCCGTGCGATGGCCGACAGCCACGAGAACCTGCCGGTGGTCGACGCCCCGCTGGCCGAGCTTGAGGCCCGCGACTTCGAGCCGTTCCGGATCCTGTCGGACATGCCGATGGCGATGAGCGCTCACGTCGTGTTCACGGCGATCGACCGCAAACGCCCGGCGACGACCTCGAAGACCGTCATCCGGGACATCATCCGCGGCTCGATCGGTTTCGACGGGCTGCTGGTGACGGATGACCTGTCGATGAAGGCGCTGAAGGGCGACTTCGGCAAGCGCGCCAAGTCGGCGCTCGCCGCCGGCTGCGACATGGTCCTGCACTGCAACGGCGATATGGCCGAGATGAAGGCCGTGGCCGACGGCTGCCGCCGCCTCAAGGGCGACGCGCGGCGCCGTGCCGACGCCGCCCTGGCGCGGCTGGCCCGCAGCCCGGAGCCGTTCGACGCCGCCGAGGCCCGCCAGCGGTTCGATGCGGCCTTCGAGGGGCGCTTCGTGGCCTGATGAGCGACATCACCTTGCAGCCCAACCTAGACTTCCAGGCCGCGTCCCACGCAGCGGAGGACGGGGACGCGCTGATCATCGACGTCGACGGTTACGAGGGGCCGCTGCATGTGTTGCTGACCCTGGCCCGCAGCCAGAAGGTCGATCTGCTGCAGCTGTCGGTCACCAAGCTCGCCGACCAGTACCTGGCCTTCGTGCGCAAGGCCGTGAGCATGCGGTTCTCGCTGGCGGCGGACTATCTGGTGATGGCCGCCTGGCTGGCCTACCTGAAGTCGCGCCTGCTGCTGCCGCGCAATGAGCGACCCAAGGCCGACGAGGCGCCGGCCGAGGAGATCGCGGCGCAGCTCGCCTTCCGCCTGGCCAAGCTCGACGCCATGCGCCGGGCGGTCGACGCCCTCCGCGACCAGCCCCAGCTCAAGCGCGACGTCTTCGTCCGCGGCGACCCGCAGGCGGTGACGATCCTGTCCTCGAACCGCATCGAGGGCGACCTCTACCAACTGATGAGCGCCTACATCGGTCAGCGGAAGAAGGAGACTGACCGCAGCTATCGGCCCTATATTCCGGTGGCCTACGGTCTTGAGGACGCCCGCGACCGCCTGCGGGGCATGCTGCACGAGCTGTCGGTCTGGACGCCGCTGGACGGGGTCGCGCCGGAGCCGCACGACCCGGACGGCCCAAGCCGAGCCTCCTATGTCGCCTCGACGCTGTCAGCCAGCCTGGAACTGGTGAAGGAAGGACAGCTGGAGGCCCGCCAGCTCGAGGCCTTCGCCGAACTCTACCTGCGCAAGCGCAAGGATCGTCCCGAGCCTGTCGACACTCCGCCCGAGGAGGCGATGTGGGCATGACCGCCGCGCCCGAAGAGCTGTCGCTGATCGAACGGGCCATCGAGGCGCTGCTGTTCGCGGCCGCCGAGCCGCTGTCGGTCGAGGATCTGGCCCGCCGGCTGCCGGAGGGCGCGGACGTGGCTTGGGGCCTGGAGACGCTGCGACTGCGCTGCCAGGGCAGGGGCGTTGAGCTGGTCCAGGTCGCCGGACGCTGGCGTTTCCAGACGGCCCAGGACCTCGCCTACCTGATGACGGAGGAGCGCGAAGAGCCGCGGCGCCTGTCCAAGGCCGCCCAGGAGACCCTGGCCATCATCGCCTACCACCAGCCCGTCACTCGCGCCGAGATCGAGGCCGTGCGCGGGGTCCAGGCCAGCCGGGGCACGCTGGACGTGCTGCTGGAACTGGGGCTGGTGCGGATGCGCGGTCGTCGCCGCACGCCGGGGCGTCCCGTCACCTACGGCACCACCGACCTGTTCCTCGAGCACTATGGCCTGGCGTCACTGGCCGACCTGCCGGGCATCGCCGAGATGAAGGCCGCCGGCCTGCTCGGCCTCGACCTGCCGCCGGGCTTCGAGGTCCCCGACCCGTCGCGCCCGCCGCTGGACGAGGAGGACGCCCTCGACTTCGAGGGCGCCGCCGACGACTCGCCGGAGTTCGTCCAGGACTATGTGGGGGAAGAGGAAGGGTAGGGGGCCGTGGCGCCGTGCGTCCTTCGAGCCGCGCCCGCGCCGATCGTCAGGACGACTCAATTCCTGTGGCCCACCCCAGGCGTCATGGTGAGGAGCGGGTCTCGAGCGAGCGTGTCGCACCAAGCAATGACCCAGCGACCGCTTTAATTGGCGACGCGCCCCTCATCCGCCTATATTGGCGGACACATTCGATTACGCCGGGCGGCGGGGCGCCGCCGGCTTCAAGGAGCTGCACCGCCATGATGGGTGGGATGAGTTGGATTCACTGGGTGATCGTGATCGCCGTCGTCGCGCTGCTGTTCGGCGGCCGCGGCAAGCTGTCCGGTCTGATGGGTGATGCGGCCAAGGGCATCAAGGCCTTCCGCGACGGGCTCAAGAGCGAGGACGACAAGCCAGTCGAGACCCCCGCCCAGCCGCTGCCCCGCACCGAGTCCGAGAAGGACAAGATCGTCAGCTAGACCGCTGCGATCGATTCCGTCCTTGATCGAGGCCCCCGCGCGGGCCTAAGGCCGCTCCATGCTTCCCGAAATCGGCGCCACTGAACTCCTGGTCATTGCGGTTGTCGCCTTGATCGTGGTCGGTCCCAAGGACCTGCCCGTGTTGTTGCGCAAGCTCGGCCAGTTCGTCGCCAAGATGCGCGGCATGGCCAACGAGTTCCGCGCCAGCTTCGATGAAATGGCCCGCCAGTCGGAACTCGATGACCTGCGCCGTGAGGTCGAGGCGTTGCGTACCGGCCAGTCACCCTATTCGCCCGTTCGCCTGGGGGCCGAGGCAGACGCGGCGTTCAAGGACATCAGGACCGAGCTGGAAAAGCCCCTGACCGACGAAGCCGTCGCCGCCGATCCGGCGATGAC
>JAZJXN010000219.1:0-3367 GCA_040390885.1 Pseudomonadota bacterium
GATGAAACGTCAGGCGTGAACGGTCGGAGAGCCGACATGACTCTCGCCGAGCCGTGATCGCGCGTGTCGGAACGGCGCAGACTCGCGGTCGTTCTCATCCTGCGCCACTCGCCCCCCCGTGGCGCGCGTACCAAGGGAGAAGATCGATGGCCGACAACAACCAGAACAATCAGAACCCGAACAACCCGAACAACCCGAACACCCCGCAGCAGCCGACCAACCCGCAGCGTCCCCAGCCGGGCCAACAGCAGCAGCAGGGCGAGCGCGACCGCCAGGGCCAGCCCAACGAGCAGGGCGGACAGGCTGATGGCGAGCAAGGCGGCGAGGCCGACCGAAACCGCTGAATATCAGCAGCCATTCGGTGAAGGACCTCACGGTCCGTCGCCGGAAGAGAGGGCCGGTCGCGAAAGCGCCGGCCCTTTCGCTGTCTGAAGATCAGGCGCTGGCGAGCGCGCTCTGGAACAGGATGGCGCCGTCGGCGGAGCCGAGCTCTTCCTCGAACGCGCGATCCGGGTGCGGCATCAGGCCGATGATGTTGCCGGCGCCGTTGATGATGCCGGCGATGTCGTCGACCGAGCCGTTGGGATTGTCCTTGTAGCGGAACACCACCTGACCCTCGCCCTCGATCCTGGCCAGGGTGTCCTTGTCGGCGAAGAAGTTGCCCTCGCCGTTGCCGACCGTCATCGTCACCTCGCGACGCCCCTGGTAGCCGGCCGTGAAGCGGGTCTGGCTGTTGGCGACATCCAGGACCACCGGCTTGCAGACGTATTTGAGGCCTTCGTTGCGCAGCAGGGCCCCGGGGAGCAGGCCCGCCTCGCAGAGGATCTGGAAGCCGTTGCAGATACCGACCGTGGCCACGCCGCGGTTCGCCGACTTGATGACCTCGGCCATCACGGGCGACAGCGCGGCCATGGCCCCGCAACGCAGGTAGTCGCCGTAGGAAAAGCCGCCGGGCAGCACGATCAGGTCGAGCCTGTCGGGCAGGCTCGTGTCCTTGTGCCAGATCATGTCGACCTGGGCCCCGGTGGAGCGTTCGATCGCGACGGCGCAGTCCCGGTCGCAGTTGGAACCGGGGAAGACGATGACGGCGGCTTTCATGGCCGCGCGATTATCACCGTTCGGGCTCCAGCGCGAGAGGGACCAGAGCGCTTCAGGCCTCGTTGGTCGACAGCTTGCCGTCCTTGGTCATCTTGACCGGGCCGCCGGGCGTCAGGGGGACAGTGCCGGGCCAGCGGAACTCGAGCAGCCGGTCCTTCCCGATCCGCGCGACGCTGACCATGTCGGACTGGTTGCCGCCGAGGACGTGATAGGCCTCGCTGTCCTCGCCGACATAGAAGCCGACGTGACCTTGCCAGCCGTCGCGAGAGCCACGCCAGAACACGGCGACCGCCCCGGCGCGCACGGCGCAGGGCGCGCCGAAGCGCTGCCAGGCGCGGGCGCCGAGCGGATTGGTCGGCAGGGGCTCGTCGGTCAGGGTCGCGCCGATGCAGTGGGCGACGAACAGGCCGCACCAGGCGATGTCATCGCCGGCGTAGGGAATGCCCTCGGCCTTGGCCCACTGCAGGATGTCGGGATTGGAGGCCTTGCCCGGCGCCTCCCGGGTGCCGCGCAGGCGCAGCGCTTCCTGGTACCAGACCAGGGTCACGTCATCGAGGGCGGTGTCTGTCTTCGGCGCCTTGGGCGGTCCCGCATCTCCGAACAGGGCCTTGGCGGTGATCGGACCGACCACGCCGTCGACCTGCAGGCCACGGCTGCGCTGGAAATTGCGGACGGCGGTCGAGGTGCGGCGACCCCACACGCCGTCGATGATTCCCGGGTCGAACCCGCGCGCCATCAGCGCCTTCTGAATGTCGGTAACAGTCATTAACCACGCCTCCACCAGTGCGATCAGCGAAAGCTAATCACAACCCCGGCGGGTTCGCAGATCACTGTTCGGTGTTCGCCTTTCAGGCGATTTCGATGCGGTAGCTTTCGATCACGGTATTGGCGAGCAGCTTCTCGCACATGGCCTTGACCTCAGTCTCTGCGGCGGCCGGATCGGTCGCGGCGAGGTCGAAGGTGATCACCCGGCCGACGCGAACGTCCTTCACGGCGGGCCAGCCCAGGCCGTGCAGAGCGCTTTCGACGGCCTTGCCCTGAACGTCCAGGACGCCGGGCTTGAGGAAGACGTGGACGGTGGCTTTCATCGGGTCGGAACTCGTCTGGTCAGGAGTTAGTGCAGGCCGCCGCGGATGACCGTCGGCATTTCCTTCATGATGCCGAGGCGGCGGGCCACCTCGGTGTAGCTTTCGATGACATCGCCGAGGTCGCGCCGGAAGCGGTCCTTGTCGAGTTTCTCGTTGGTTGTGCTGTCCCAAAGGCGGCAGCTGTCGGGGCTGATCTCGTCGGCCAGGATCACCCGGGCGAAGTCGCCTTCCCAGATGCGGCCGAACTCGATCTTGAAGTCCACCAAGGTGATGCCGACCGCGCCGAACATCCCGCTGAGGAAGTCGTTGATGCGCAGCGTCATGGCCATGATGTCGTCGATCTCCTGGGTCGCGGCCCAGTTGAACGCGGTGATGTGTTCCTCGGTGACCAGCGGGTCGCCCAGCTTGTCGTCCTTGTAGCAGAACTCGATGATCGAGCGGGGCAGGGGCGTGCCCTCTTCCAGGCCCAGGCGCGTGGCCAGGCTGCCCGCGGCGATGTTGCGGCAGATGACCTCGAGGGGAATGATCTCCACCTCCTTGATCAGCTGCTCGCGCAGGTTCAGCCGCTTGATGAAGTGGGTCTGCACGCCGATCGCGCCCAGCCGGGTCATCACGAACTCGCTGATGCGGTTGTTGATGACGCCCTTGCCCTCGAGAATGGCCTTCTTCTGGGCGTTGAAGGCCGTGGCGTCGTCCTTGAAGTACTGGATCAGCGTGCCGGGCTCGGGGCCTTCATAGAGGATCTTGGCCTTGCCTTCGTAGATCTTCTTGCGGCGGGTCGTCATGGTCCTGGGGTCCCCATGGGGGTGTCGCGGCAATGGGTGAAAACGAAAATCGCGCGCGGGCTCAGGGCCTGCGCGCGGATTTCGACTCAGAGCCACTGTCGCTGAAGTCGAGGCGGAACCTACCTGAACGGGGGCTCCGGCGCAAACAAAGCACGCGCCGCGCGACACTGAAGCGCCCTTGAGACGACGCGCCCGATTGCGGCGGCGCACACAAGGGGATATCAGGGCGCCCGAAATCACCGGAGTTTACATGAGCACGTTCGACGACCGCGAGAAGGGCTTTGAGAAGAAGTTCGCCCTCGACGCCGAGCAGGAGTTCAAGGCGTCGGCTCGCCGTAACCGCCTTCTGGGCGAATGGGCGGCTGGCCTGATGGGACTGGAATCGGTCGAGGAGTA
>JAZJXN010000219.1:3377-29317 GCA_040390885.1 Pseudomonadota bacterium
CAGTCGTGAAATCCGACTTCGAACAGCCCGGCGACGACGACGTTCTGCGCAAGGTGTTCGAGGACCTCAAGGGCTCGGGCGTCGAGGTTCGCGAAAGCGATGTGCGCATGAAAATGGACGAGCTGCTGGCCCAGGCCCGCGAGCAGATCAAGACCGGCGGCTAAAGCCGTTCGACGAAGCGGGCGGCTGGCCAGGAGCCGCCGCCCGGCTACCCGCCGTCATGCTGGACGGCATTGCCTTCTGACATCGCGAACGCTTCCTCGGGCGAGAGCACCAGCCTCTTGCGCCCGACCAGCGCAAAATAGGCTGCGCCGGTGGTGAACCAGGCGGCCACGCCGATGACGCCGATCCGATAGATCGGATCCTGCAGCTGGAAGAAGATCGTCAGCAAGGCGATCACCACCGTCAGCACCGCCCCGACGACGCCGAGGGGGCTTCGGTATGGCCGCGCCATGTCGGGGAACTTGCGCCGCAGGATGATGAAGGCCAGCCCCTGCATCACGTACGAGAACATCGCCCCGAACACCGCCATGTTCAGCAGGACCCCGCCGATCACCTGGGCGCCGCGCTCGGGACCGAATCCGAACCAGACCACCAACATCACCGCCAGGCCGACCAACGCCCCCGCGATCAGCGCCACGCCCGGCGTCTTGCGGGCGGCGTGGGTCACCGACAGCGCGCGAGGGAAGTAGCCGGCGCGGGACAGGGAATAGACCTGGCGGCCATAGGCGAAGATCACGGCATGGAAGCTGGCGACCAGCCCCGCCACCGCCACCAGGGACAGCCCCTTCGCCGCGCCGTCGCCGAAAATTGCGCGGAAGCCGTCCAGGATTGGCTCTCCGGACTTGGACAGGGCGTGGGCGCCAGGCGGGATGCTGCTGTTGAGCCACAGGACCATCACGGCCGACAGGATCAGCGTCCCCATGCCCAGCAGGATGCCCTTCGGCAGGTCGCGCTGCGGGGCGTGCGATTCCTCGGCCGCCAGCGGCAGCTGCTCGATGGCCAGAAACAGCCATACCGCGAACGGCAGCTGGGTCAGCACGCCTTGCCAGCCGGCCGGAAGGAAGGGGCCGTGGCCCGCCGGCAGCTCGACACCGCCGGGGCCGACGTTGAGGGCGTAGCGGCCAAAGTCGGCGAGCGGTGCGGCGCTGGCCCAGAACACGCCGAGGCAGGCCAGGGCCAGCAGGGTCACGAAGACGGTGACCCTGAACGACATCGCCACCCCGACCGTGTTCAGGCCGACGAACACGACATAGGCACCGATCCAGTACAGCGGCTGCAGGGCGGTTGCTGTGCCGAATATCCCGCTCAGATAGCTGCCGATGAAGAAGCAGACCACCGCGGCGGTCAGCACATACTCGACGTTCTCGCACAGACCGGTGAGGAAGCCGCCCCACGGACCCATGGCCGCGCGAGAGAAGGAATAGGCGCCGCCGGTGTGCGGCTGCGCCGACGCCATCTCGGCGATCGAGAAGGTCAGGCCGATATACATCACGGTGATGATGGCGGTGGCGACCAGCATGCCGCCCCAGCCGCCGACGCCCATGCCCAGGTTCCAGCCCGAGAACTGGCCGGAGATCACCGCTCCGACGCCCAGCGCCCACAGCGAGAACAGGCCTGCGTGCCGCTTGAGCCCGCGCTTCTCGAAGTAGCTGGCGTCAACGTCCTCGTACCGGACGCCCGCGGGCGGCTTGTCGGCCATCAGCTTCCCCCCAGTAGCGATGACGAAATGTTGCACATCGAACGCGGGTCTGCGAGTGGCCTGTATTGACTGGTCCGCCATGGCGAGCGTTCGCGCGGAAAAGCGGCATTCCCGCTTTCACGACCCCGTCTCCGGCGTCTCAGGGGGGCAGAGTCGCGCCGTCCCCGATCACGCTCAGCGCCTCAAGTTCGCTCTCGTCCTTGAGGCCGACGCCGGTGAGGCCGAGGCGCATGGCTTCGCGCATCAGCCAAGCCAGCCTTGCGGCAGCGGCCTCGTAGCCGAGGCCAGCGGGGCGGATGTTCGAGACGCAGTTTCGCTCGGCGTCGGTGCGGCCCGTCGCGGGGGCGAAGGTCAGGTAGGCGCCGAGGCTGTCGGGCGACGACAGGCCCGGGCGCTCGCCGATCAGCATCAGCACCAGCCGCGCGCCGAGGATCTGGCCGATCTCGTCGCCCAGCGCGACCCGGGCCTGGCTGGCCACGACCAGTGGAGCCCGCGTCCAGCCGTCGGCCGCGAGATGTCCGTCCAGCGCCGCCAGTAGTGGTCCGGCGTGACGAGGGGCGGCGGTCCCGGACAGGCCGTCGGCGACGACGACCGCCAGGTCGTGGGGGCCGCCTGCCTGGGCCTGCAACCGCTCGCGGCTCGCTGCGTCGAGCCGCCGGCCGAGATCGGGGCGGCGCAGAAAGGCCGCGCGATCCGCGGCCGCGCTGTCGACGCACAGGGTCTGTCCGATGGACCCGAGCGCCGCGGCCAGGCCCACGGGATCGAAGGGCGCGTGCACCGCGTCCCGGGCCCGGGCGTGGTCAAGCGAGAAGGCGAGCACCTCGCGTGTCGGCAGGCTGACCCCACTGCGTCCCCGCGCGACCCGAGCCGGCGTATGGGCGGCCAGATATGTCCAGGGATCGAACGGAGTCAGCCGGCTCATCTGCCCGCCGCCAGCAGTGGATGGGCGCCCGTGGCCGGAACCAGCCGTCCGTCAGCCCCGGCGATCCGCATCCCCTCCAGCCAGGCCTCGAACTCCGGCGCCCGTCGCAAGCCCAGGAGCTCGCGCACGTAGAGGGCGTCGTGGAACGAGGTCGACTGGTAGTTCAGCATCACGTCGTCCGCGCCCGGCACGCCCATGATGAAGGTCACCCCCGCCGTCGCCAGAAGGGTCAGCAGGCTGTCCATGTCGTCCTGGTCCGCCTCGGCGTGGTTGGTGTGGCAGATGTCGACGCCCAGCGGCAGGCCGAGCAGCTTGCCGCAGAAGTGGTCCTCAAGCCCGGCGCGAGTGATCTGCTTGCCGTCGTAGAGGTATTCGGGCCCGATGAAGCCGACGACGCTGTTGACCAGCAGCGGCGCGAACGCCCGCGCGACGCCATAGGCGCGCGCCTCCAAGGTCTGCTGATCGACGCCGTGATGGGCTCCTGCAGACAGGGCCGACCCCTGGCCGGTCTCGAAATACATGACGTTGTCGCCCAGCGACCCGCGTTTCAGCGACCGACCGGCGTCGAGGCCTTCACGCAGCAGCGACAGGGTCACGCCGAAACTCGCGTTGGCCTCCTGGGTGCCGGCGATCGACTGGAAAACCAGATCGACTGGCGCGCCGCGTTCGATCAGCGCGATCGTCGTGGTGACGTGGGTCAGGACGCACGACTGGGTCGGGATCTCGAACCGCTGGATCAGTCCGTCCAGCAGCCGGTTGAGTTCGCCCAGTCCGTCGAGGCTGTCGCCGGCCGGGTTCACGCCGATCACCGCGTCGCCCGCGCCGTACATCAGCCCGTCGAGGATCGAGGCGGTGATCCCCGCCGGATCGTCGGTGGGGTGGTTGGGCTGCAGCCGCACCGCCATTGTCCCGGGCAACCCGATGGTGTTTCGGAAGCGCGTGACGACGCTGCATTTCCTGGCCGCCAGGATCAGGTCCTGGTTACGCATCAGCTTGCTGACCGCCGCCGCCATTTCCGGCGTCAGCCCGGGCGCCAGGGCCGCGAGCACGGGGGGTGTCGCGGAGTCCGAGAGCAACCAGTCGCGGAACTCGCCAACGGTCAGGGAAGCGACCCGCCCGAAGGCCCCGGCGTCATGCGTGTCGAGGATCAGCCGGGTGACATCATCGCGCTCGTACGGAACCAGAGGCCGTTCGAGGAAGGTCTTCAGTGGAAGGTCCGCCAGCACCATCCGCGCAGCCACGACCTGTTCAGCCGACTCCGCCGCGATCCCGGCCAGCATGTCGCCCGACCGCGGCGGCGTCGCCTTGGCCATGACGTCCGCAAGGCTCGTAAATCTCCAGTGCGTGTCGCCGAGGCTCTGGCGAAAGACCATGCGCCCTCCCGTGATCGGAGGGAGGTTGGCATGGGAGGCGGAAGACGGCGAGGGGGAGGGCGGTTCTCCAACCTCGAAAGCCGCATCTGCTGTCACCCCGGACGGCCCGTAGAGACGATCCGGGACCTAGGGCCACCGCACGAGGCTAGGTCCCGGCTCTTCGCTTTGCGTCGGCCGGGATGACAGTCGTTGTTCGCGCAGGAGGGCGGCCAGTTCCGCGATCTGGCTCTCGTCCCCACGCGCCGCCGCGAACAGCGGCGTCGCCCCTACGAACCGCCGGATGTCCGCGACCGTCTCCACGAAGTCCGGCGCGGGCGGCGGGCTTTCGCTGGCCAGGAGCGCGACGACGGGCAGGTCCCGCGCCCGAAGCACCTCATGCGCGGTCAGCAGATGGCTGATGCCGCCCAGATAGGTCCCGCCGACCACCACCGCTGGGACGCGCAGCGCGGCCATCAGGTCCAGGCCGGTGGTCTCGTCGGTCAATGGCGACATCAGCCCGCCGACGCCCTCGATCAACAGCACGTCCGCACCGCCGGCGGCCATCCGGGCGCGGCAGCTGTCGACCAGGGCGTCGAACGTCAGGGTCACGCCCTCGCGTCTGGCGGCGGCCGGCGGCGACAGGGGCGCCGCGAAGCGCAGCGGGCAGACGTCGTGGATGTTCTCCGCTGTCGGGTCTCGGCCGAGCGCCGCGAGCAGCCGACCGGCGTCGCTCTCTTCCGGATGGGCGGGGTCGTAGCCGCTGGCGACGGGCTTGAAGACGCCGACGCGCGCGCCGGCGGCGACCAGCGCGCGGGCGAGGGCGGCGGTGACCCAGGTCTTGCCGACGTCGGTGCCGGCGCCGGCGATGAAGGCGGTCTTCACGCTGCCTTCCGGATCAGCAGCGCCCGGACCGCTTCGGCCAGCCGCAGCACGTCGGCGTCGTCGTGAAGGGCGCTGAAGGTGATGCGCAGGCGCGCGGTGTCGGCGGGCACCGTGGGCGGGCGGATGGCCACCACCAGGAAGCCCATGGCCTCGAGGCTGCGTTGCGCGGCCAGCGCGGCCTCGGCGGGGCCGAAGATCACCGGCACGATCGGGCTCTCGGCGTCGGGCAGGGCGAGCGCGCGGGTGAACAGCCGCGCCTTGCGTACGGGCTCACCGATCAGCGCCTTGTCGGTCTCTATGACGTCGATGGCGGCGATGGCGGCGGCGGCGCTCGCGGGCGGCAGTCCGGTCGAATAGATGATCGTTCGGGCCCGGGTCTTGATCAGGTCGATGACCGGCTTGCTAGCGCACAGATAGCCGCCGTAGCCGCCGATCGCCTTGGACAGGGTGCCCATCTGCAGCGGCGGCTTCTCGCCCGCGAACGCGAACGAGGATCCCCGGCCGTCGGCCAGCACGCCGACGCCATGCGCATCGTCGCTGAGGAGCCAGGCGTCGTGCGCCTTGCACAGCGTGGTCAGGCGGTCGAGCGGCGCGAGGTCGCCGTCCATCGAGAAGACGCCGTCGGTCAGGACCAGAACACGGCGGTAGGACGGACGAAATTCCTCAAGCAATTCCGTGAGGTGCGCCACGTCGTTATGGCGGAACTTCATCGTCGTCGCCGGCGACAGCGTAGAGCCCGCCCACAGGCAGGCGTGGGCCAGCTCGTCCACAAGGATCAGGTCGCCGTCGCCGGTAAGGGTCGGGATGATGCCGGTGTTGGCCAGGTAGCCGGAGCCGAACACACAGGCGGCTTCCGTGCCTTTCAGGCGCGCCAGACGGGTCTCGAGCTCGCCGATCAGGGGCGTGTCGCCGGTGACCAGCCGCGAGGCGCCCGAGCCGGCGCCCCAGGCCTCGATCGCGGCCGCCGCGGCGGCCTTGACCCGGGGATGGTGCGACAGGCCGAGATAGTCGTTGCACGAGAACGAGATCAGCGTCCGGCCGCCGCGTTCGACGTGGACCCCGTCTGTGCGGCCAGTGGGGGCCAGTGTCCGCTTCAGGTTCTGGGCGTCCAGCGCCGCGAGCTTGCCGGCCGCGAAGGCTTCCAGGCTGTCCATGTCGCTTGCTTTCCCTTGCGCGGGATCGGCATAGGCATCCCCGCCCGCGAGGGCAAACCAGAAAGGCTATCTCGTCATGCAGGACCCGGACTGGCTCGTCGAAGGCCGCCCGCATCTCTGGCGGCCCTACTGCCAGATGAAGACGGCCAAGCCGGCGTTGCCCGTGGTCGCCACCAAGGGAGCGCGACTTGTGCTGGCCGACGGCCGCGAGCTCGTCGACGGCCTGGCCAGCTGGTGGACCGCCTGCCACGGCTACAACCATCCGCACATCGCCGCCGCCGTCCGGGACCAGCTGGAGACCATGCCGCACGTCATGTTCGGCGGCCTCAGTCACGAGCCAGCCAACCGGCTGGCGACGCGACTGGCGAAGCTGCTGCCCGGCGACCTCGACCACGTCTTCCTCGCCGAGTCGGGTTCGGTCTCGGTCGAGATCGCCATGAAGATGGCGTTGCAGTTCCACATCAACCGCGGCGTGACGGGCCGGACCCGGTTCCTCGCCTTCCGGGGCGGCTATCACGGCGACACCCTGGCGACGATGACGGTCTGCGACCCGGACGAGGGCATGCACAGCCTGTTCGCGGGGGTGATGACTGAGCAGGTCATCGGCGACCTGCCCCGAGACGAGGCCTCGGAAGCGGCGCTGGTGGCGCTGATCGGGGCGCACGCCCATGAGTTGGCGGCCATTGTCGTCGAACCGCTGGTCCAGGGCGCGGGCGGCATGCTGTTCCACACGCCGGACACCTTGCGCGCCCTTCGCCGGGTCGCCGACGACCACGGACTGCTGCTGATCCTCGACGAGATCTTCACCGGCTTCGGGCGCACCGGCACGATGTTCGCCATGGAGCAGGCCGGGATCGTCCCGGACATCGTCACCCTGTCGAAGGCCCTGACCGGCGGCACCCTGCCGCTATCGGCCGCGATCGCCCGGCGACATGTGTTCGAGGCCTTCTGGAGCGACGACGCCGGCGCGGCCCTGATGCACGGCCCGACCTACATGGCCCATGCCCTCGCCTGCGCCGCCGCCAACGCGTCGCTGGACCTGTTCGAGGGCGGTGCCTGGCGGGACAACGTCGCGCGGGTCTCGGCGGGGCTCGAAGCCGGCCTGGGGCCCTGCAGGGCCATGCCTGGCGTCGTCGATGTCCGGGTGCTCGGCGCCATCGGCGTGGTCGAACTGGACAGGGTCGACGATCTCGAGGCTCTGCGCGGCGCCTTCCTGCAGCATGGCGTCTGGATCCGGCCGCTGGGCCGGGTGGTCTACCTGACCCCGGCCTTCACCATCCCGGACGAGGATCTGGCGACCCTGACAGCGGCGGTGCGGGCGGTGGTGACCTCTCTGGCCACGGTCTAGCCTGTCTGCGTCAGCGCAGGGGCCAATCGTGAGCTTGCAACGCGCCGTCGGTCGCGTTGGTATCCCGACCAGCGCATCCGAACGCGACAGGAGGAGGCATGGCCAAGCACAAGATCTACGGAATGAGCGTCGCCAGCGTCTATCCGCTCTACATCACCAAGGTGGAGCGGAAGGGCCGCACCAAGGCGGAGGTCGACGAGGTCTTCCGCTGGCTGACCGGACACAGCGATGAGTCTCTGGGCCGTGAACTGGCGGCGAAGACAACCTTCGAGGATTTCTTCGAGCGAGCGCCGGCGATGAACCCGTTGCGGTCGCTGATCACCGGGGTGATCTGCGGCGTTCGGGTGGAAAACATCGAGGAGCCGGTCATGCGCGAGATCCGCTATCTCGACAAACTGGTCGACGAACTCGCCAAGGGTAAGGCGATGGACAAGATCCTGCGGAAGTCTCCGGCCGAGGCCTGAGAAAAATTCCGAGGGCCTGTCGTGACGCGGACCCGCCGTTCGTCCTCGGGATAGGCAACGCCCGGAGAGACGCCATGAGCCCGACCATCACCGCGTTCGAAAGCTCGCCGGATCGCGGCCGTGGCCTGGCGCGCGACATGCGCGTGCGCTGGGCGCTCGAGGAGGTCGGCCAGCCCTACGACGTCCGGCTGGTGTCGTTCGAGGCGATGAAGCAGCCCTCGCACAAGGCGCTGCATCCGTTCGGGCAGATCCCGACATATGAGGACGGAGATCTCTCCCTGTTCGAGTCGGGCGCCATCGTGCTGCACATCGCCGAGCGCCATCCGGGCGTGCTGCTGCCGCAGGACGCCAACGCCCGGGCCCGCGCGATCACCTGGATGTTCGCCGCGCTCAACACGGTCGAGCCGCCGATCTTCGACCGCAGCCTCGTCGCCATCCTCGAGAAGGACGAGCCTTGGTTCGAGCAGCGCCTGGCCGCGCTAGACAAGGTGATCCGCGTGCGGCTGGACGACCTGTCCCGCCATCTGGGCGACGCGGACTGGCTGGACGGGCGCTTCAGCGCCGCTGACATCCTGATGGTGACGGTGCTGCGCCGGGCGCAGGGCCACGGCGCGCTGGAGGCCTGGCCGAACCTCTCAACGTACGTCGCCCGCGCCGAGGCCCGGCCCGCCTACCAGCGCGCGTTCGCGGACCAGCTGGCGGTGTTCACGGCAACGTCGTCGAACGGCTGATCGAGGTGGCGCTTGCGCTCTCTCCCCGAACAATTAAAACTGAACAACATGGTTCAGTTTTACAATCCGTCCCTCGATCTCTCGTTCGCGGCGCTGTCCGACGCGACCCGACGCGGGATCATCGATCAGCTCGGCCGAGGGGACGCATCGATCACCAGTCTCGCGGACAGGTTCCAGATGACGCTGACCGGCGTGAAGAAGCACGTCCAGGTTCTCGAGCGGGCGGGGCTCGTTGTCACGCAGAAGGTTGGGCGGGTGAGAACCTGCAGGCTCGGGAAGCGCGGCCTCGAGACTGAGGCGCAATGGATCGAGGCGCATCGCAAGCTCTTCGAGGCCCGCTTCGCGGCCTTGGACGCAGTCATCAGCGAAATGAAGCAGGAGCGAAACGATGAATGAGCAAGTTGGCGATGCGGGCGGTGCGCCGGCCCAAACGGCAGTAGAACGCAGAGGAGATCGCGAACTCGTCGTGACGCGGATATTCGATGCGCCGCCCAGCACGGTCTACAGGGCGTGGAGCCAGCCCGAGCTGTTCCAGCGCTGGTGGGTGCCGAAATCCGCGTCCGGCATTTCGCTCGTCGCGTGCGAAATGGACGTCCGGACCGGCGGCAAATATCGACTGGAGTTCGGCGCCGGCGGTTCGGACACCATGGCGTTCTACGGCAAGTATCTCGAGGTGGTTCCTAACGAGCGCATGGTCTGGACAAACGACGAGGGCGAAGAGGGCGCCATCACGACCGTGACCTTCGAGGACCAGGGCGGGAAGACGCTGCTGCACTTCCACGAAATCTATCCGTCCAGGGAGGCGCTGGAGGAAGCGCTACAGAGCGGGGCGGCGGCATTGCCGGAGCAACTGGAGCAGCTCTACGAACTGCTTTCAGCCTAGGCGAGGCTCGCGCGTCGGCAGCCGTCTGCTGGGAAGCGGCTCCACCAGCCTTTTGGCCGGGCTGGCGCTCACGACCGTCGGGCGAATGTCCGGACGGGTTGTGGGCGGACTCTGACACGCTCTCGGCTAAAGATATGCCTTGAGCACGCTCCACGCCTCCGCCTTCACCGCGAACGGCGTCGTCAGCGCCGGGCTGGAGGAGGGCAGGGGAACCAGGGCCAGCCGCTCGGCATGCTCCGCCAGCAGCTTCAGCCCCGCCTTCGCCGCCTTGCCGCCGTTGAAGGCCACCGCGAGCAGGTTGGGCAGGGTTTCGACCAGGGCCGCGAGGTCGTTGTGGGCGACGTTGCGGATGGCGGTGTCGAGGCTGCCGGCGCGGTCCGCCGCCTCGATCACGTCCCAGACGCCGATGCGGTGGCGGATCAGCGTCGCGAGACGGTCGTCGTACGCCATCCCGTGCAGGTCTTCGCCGATCACCGTCCCCATCAGGCGCCAGAAGGCGTTCTGCGGATGAGCATAGTAGCGGGCGGCGGCAAGGGAGGCCTCGCCGGGCAGGCTGCCCAGCACCAGCAGCCGGGTCTCGGCCGTGGTGAAGGGCGGGAAGGAGCGCTTGCGCGTCAGGCCGACTGCTCTCCGAACACGCGGCGGAAGATCGTGTCGACGTGCTTGAAGTGGTAGCCGTTGTCGAACAGGTCCTCGAGCTCGGCGTCGGTCATGTTGGCCGAGACGAACGGGTCGGCCTTCAGGAAGTCGATGAACTTCCCTTCGCCGCGCCAGACCTTCATCGCGTTGCTCTGGACGGCCGCGTAGGCCTCCTCGCGGCTGACGTCCTTGTGGGTCAGGGCGAGCATCACGCGCTGGCTGTGGACCAGGCCACCGAGGCGATCGAGGTTGTGAAGCATGTTCTCGGGATAGACCACCAGCCGCTCGACCACGCCGGCCAGGCGGCGCAGGGCGAAGTCGAGGTGGATGCTGGCGTCCGGCGCGATGCCGCGCTCGACCGAAGAGTGGCTGATGTCGCGCTCGTGCCAGAGGGCGACGTTCTCCAGCGCCGGAACCACCGCCGAGCGGACCAGGCGGGCCAGGCCCGTGAGGTTCTCGGTCAGGATCGGGTTGCGCTTGTGCGGCATCGCCGAGCTGCCCTTCTGGCCCGGATCGAACGGCTCCTCGGCCTCGAGGACCTCGGTGCGCTGCAGGTGGCGGATCTCGACCGCGAGGCGCTCGATCGACGAGGCGACCACGGCCAGGGCCGCGAACCAGGCGGCGTGGCGGTCGCGCGGGATGACCTGGGTCGAGACAGGCTCGACGACCAGGCCCATCTTCTCGGCGACATGCTCTTCGACGCGCGGGTCGACGTTGGCGAAGGTGCCGACGGCGCCGGAGATGGCGCAGGTGGCGATCTCGAAGCGGGCCATGGCCAGCCGCTCCTTGGCGCGCTGGAACTCGGCGTAGTGGCCGGCCAGCTTGAGGCCGAAGGTGGTCGGCTCGGCGTGGATGCCGTGGCTGCGGCCGGTGCAGGGCGTGAGCCGGTGCTCGAAGGCGCGCTTCTTCAGCGCCGCCAGGACCAGGTCGACGTCTTCCATGAGCAGGTCGGTGACCCGCGCCATCTGCACCGACAGGCAGGTGTCGAGTACGTCGCTGCTGGTCATGCCCTGGTGCAGGAAGCGCGCCTCGGGCCCCACCACTTCCGACACATGGGTCAGGAAGGCGATGACGTCGTGCTTGGTGGTGCGCTCGATCTCGTCGATCCGGTCGGGGTCCCAGACGGCGTCGCGGCCGCCGTCCCAGATGGCCTTGGCGGCCAGCTTCGGGATCACGCCCAGCTCCGCCATGGCGTCGGCGGCATGGGCTTCGATCTCGAACCAGATCTTGTACTTGGTCTCGGGAGACCAGATGGCGACGGCTTCGGGGCGGGCGTAACGAGGGATCATGGTCCGCCGCTACGCCCTCAGCCCCGCTCAGGTCAAGCCAACTGCTCGGCCGCGGCCTTCTTCATGTGCTCCACCAGTCCGATCGCGGCGAGAAAATAGTGCACCGAAGCCCAGGCGTAGAAGCAGATCGACAGGATGATCCCCTGCCGCGAGGCCATGGCCAGGGAGTCGTGGCAGTTGGCCACGAGCTCGGCTGACGCGCCGGCGGGCGCCGCGCCGCCGGGACAGGCCGCCGCGAAGCTGGCGCCCGCCTCGCCACCGCCGAATGCGGCCAGGAAGCTCGTCACGCCGAAGCCGGGATTGTTGAAGTTGTGCTGCGACAGATGGTCGATCAGCCAGCCGGTGAAAACCGGTCCGCCGCCGAGCGCGATGAGGTTCAGGAAGAAGAACAGCAGCGCCGTCGCCGTCGCCCGGCGATAGGTCGGCACGGAGTTCTGCACCACCCCGAACGTCGGGCCAAGGTAGGTGTAGTGGAAGATGCCCGGGATCAGCAGGATCATGGCCGCGATCTTCCAGTCGTACTGGAGGTAGGCGGCGATGTAGATCGGCGTCGCGATGAGCAGGCCGAAGGCTGGCGTCAGGGCGTACCAGCGTACATTCCGTTTGCCGCCCCAGTCGGCCAGGAACCCGCCAAGCAGCGTGCCGATGCCGGCCGAGAAGCCGGTCAGAAGACCTGTGATCAGGCCGACGGTGGTGTAGTCGAGCCCGAACTGGCGCACGAAGTAGGCTGGCACGAAGGCGCCGGAACCGTAGGAGCCGAACGAGGCGATGGTCACGCCGAGCACCATGTTGACCACCGGCCATTTGGTGAACAGCACCTTGGCCACCGCCGCCAACTCGCGAAACTCCTCGGCCATCGAGAAGGGCTTGGGCGTCGCGGCGAGGGTGACGTCCTCCTCGGTTAGCGGACGCTCGACGAGATCCGAGTGGCCTCGCGGCGGTTCCTTGACCAGCAGCTTGAACAGGACCGCCAGGATGATGCCCGGCATGCCGACGATGACGAAGGCGACGCGCCAGCTGAACTCCTGGGTCAGCCAGCCGCCGGCCACGGCGCCGATCATGGTGCCGAGCGGGATGCCGAAGGCATAGATCGACAGCGCCGTCGCCCGCTTCTTCGGCTCGTAATAGTCGCTGATCAGCGAGTGCGACGGCGGTGAGCAGCCCGCCTCGCCGATGCCGACGCCGAACCGAAGGATGGCCAGCTGGACGAAGTTCTGGGCCAGGCCGCACAGGGCGGTGAAGCCCGACCAGATGACCAGCGACCAGGTGATGATGTTCACCCGGCTCTTGCGCTCGGCCAGCCGCGCGATGGGGATGCCCAGGGTGGTGTAGAGCAGCGCGAAATACAGGCCCCCGAGCAGGCCCAACTGGGTGTCGGTCAGCTTGAGGTCGACCTTGATGGCCTGGCCGATCGTGGCGATGATCGTGCGGTCGATGAAGTTGAACGTGTAGGCCGCCAGCAGCATGCCCAGCACGGTCGCCTTGTAACCGTTCGTGTAGAGCGGCCTCACCGCTGGCGCGGCGCCCACCGTTGCGTCGGTCATGGTCGTCGTCCCTCCCCGGACGTCGTTTTTCGTTACCCTAGATCGTCTCCAATCAGCTGACGATCTCCTCGCGAATGGTCTTGCGGGCCAGCCAGAACAGCAGCGAGGCGATGATCCCGACCGCCGATGACAGGACAAGCGCCCAGCGCACGCCCTGCGCCTCGCCCATCGTCACCGTCAGGTGGTCGCTCAGCAGACCCACGAACAGCGGGCCCAGGCCCAGGCCGATCAGGTTGATCACGAACAGCATCACCGCGGCGGCCGTGGCGCGCGTCTGGGGACGCACCAGGCTCTGCACCGCGGCGAACACGGGGCCGTACCAGAGCGAGCCGAGGAACACCGGCACGGCCAGCAGGCCGAGCGCCAGCGCGGCATTGGCGGTGAGCATGGCGCCGATGAAGAAGGGGAAGCTCAGCAATCCGGCGATGGCCGGGACCGAGACATAGGCGCGGATGTCCTTCCGGGCCGCCCTGTCGGCGATCTGGCCGCCGACGTAGGTGCCCACCGCGCCGAACACGCCGATGATCAGGCCCAGCGCGGTGCCGAGGAACCCGGCCGGGCCAAGCCCGCCCATGCTGGCGGCCAGCTCGGTCAGCTGCGGACCGTGGTTGCGGAAGAAGAACGAGCCGTAGAAGGCCAGGTGGCCGTAGCCGATGAAGGACACCAGCGAGCCGGCGAAGGCGATCAGCCAGAACGACCGCTTGGTCCCCAGCTCCTTCATCGCCTCCTTGAAGGTCGGCGCGTCGACCGCGACCTTGGCCTGGGCCGCGGCCATCTGCTTGCGCGGCTCCTTCAGCGTGAGGGCGGCGATGACGGCGAGGACGATGCCTGGCGCCCCGGCGACGAAGAAGGCGACGCGCCAGCCGTGGGCGTCGGCGACCAGGCCGCCGAGCGCCATCCCGGCCAGCGAGCCGAGCGGGATGCCCATGGCGTAGAAGGCCAGGGCCGAGGCGCGCTTTTCCTTGGGCGTGTAGTCGGTGATGAGGCTGTGGGACGGCGGGCTGCAGCCGGCTTCGCCGACGCCGACGCCGATCCGGGCGAGCAGCAGGTGGGTGAAGTTGCCGGCCAGGCCGCAGGCGACAGTGAAGGCGCTCCAGATCGCCAGCGCACCGGCGATGATCAGCGGCCGGTTGGCGCGGTCGGCCAGCCGCGCGATCGGAATCCCGAGGAAGGTGTAGAAGACCGCGAAGGCGAGGCCGGTGAGCGCGCCCAACTGCCAGTCCTTGAGCCCGAGATCCTGCTTGATCGGCTCGGCCAGGATGTTGACCACCTGCCGGTCGAGGAAGTTGAGGGTGTAGATCCCCAGCAGCAGCCACAGCGCGTACGAGCGATAGCCCGGCGTCGTCGGCGCGAGGTCGGCGGCCGGCTCGGTGGGCTTCGCTGTGGTGTCGGTCATGGAATCGGATGTCTCACGGGGAGGAGTGGGTACTCTGACGGGCCTGAGGCGGCCGCGCCAGAGCAGGTCGATCTAGCTGACGATGTCGTCCTTGATGGTCTTGCGGGCGGCCCAGAACAGGGCGAAGGCGACGAGGCCGAGCAGCGACGAGACCACCAGCGCCCAGCGGATGCCCTCGGCCGGACCCATGCCGAGCGGACCGGCGAACACGTCCGACATCACGCCGACGATCAGCGGGCCGAGACCCAGGCCGATCAGGTTGGCGACGAGCAGCAGGATGGCGGCCATGGTCGCCCGCATGCGCGGTTCGACGATGCTCTGGGCTGTGGCGTAGACGGGACCGTACCAGAGGCTGGTCAGCACCGCCGGGATGATCAGGAACAGGATCGCGAACAGGGCGTCGGCGTGCAGGACGCCGAAGATGTAGAACGGGATCGGCAGGATTGCGGCGAGCGCGGGGACGACGGCGTAGGCGCGGATGTCCTTCGCCCCGAGCTTGTCGGCGAGGTAGCCGCCGAGCCAGACGCCGAAGACGCCGCCGAGGCCCGCGAGGGCGCTGAGCGCGAGGCTGAGGAATCCGAGGACGCCCAGCTTGAAGCCGAGAATGTCCGAGGCCTGGGCCGCCAGCTGCGTCAGCTGCTCGTTGTGCACGCGCAGGAAGAACGAGGCCACGAACGGCTGCTGGCCGTAGCCGATGAAAGCCTTGATGGCGACGCCGAAGGCGAGCAGCCAGAAGGTCTTCTTGCTGCGAAGCACCGTCATTACCGCCCGGAAGCTGGGGTTGTCGGCGGCGGCCTTGGCGGCGAGGTCAGCCGACAGCTTGCGGCGCGGTTCGACCAGGGTGAAGGCGACGATCACGGCCAGCACCAGACCCGGCGCGCCGGCGACCATGAAGGCGGTTCGCCAGCCGTGGGCGTCGGCGACGAGCCCGCCCATGGCCATGCCGATCAGGGCGCCGAGCGGCGTGCCGATCGAGTAGAAGGCGATCGCCGAGGCGCGCTTCTCCTTGGGGACGTAGTCGCTGATGAGCGAGTGGGCGGGGGGCGTGCAGCCTGCCTCGCCGATGCCGACGCCGACCCGGGCGAGCAGCAGCTGGAAGAAGTTCTGTGCGAGGCCGCTCACCACCGTGAACAGGCTCCAGACCGCCACCGAGCCGGCGATGATGAGCGGCCGGTTCTTGCGCTCGGCCAGCCGCGCGATGGGGATGCCGAGGATGGTGTAGAGGAAGGCGAAGGCGAGCCCGGTGAGCATGCCCAGCTGCCAGTCGGCGAGGCCGAGCTCGAGCTTGATCGACTCGGCCAGGATGTTGACCACCTGCCGGTCGAGGAAGTTCAGCGTGGAGATGATCATCAGCAGCCAGAGGGCGTAGCGCTGATAGCCCTTGGTAAGCGGGCGGATGGTCGGTTCGGCGGCGTCGGCCGTCGCATCGGTCATGAAAGCTTACTCTCTCCCCGTGGGGGCGGGGCTAATGGACGAAGGGAAACGGAGGACGGTCAGCTGACCATCTCTTCACGGATGGTCTTGCGGGCTTGCCAGAACAGGGCGGCCGCGATGAACCCGAACAGGGTCGAGATGATCAGGGCCCAGCGGATGCCTTCGGCGGCGCCCAGGCCCATGCCCTGGCCGATGATGTCGCTGATGATGCCGACGCCGAGCGGGCCGAGACCGAGGCCGATCAGGTTGATGATGAACAGGATCATCGCCGCCGCCGTGGCGCGGGCGTGCGGCGGCACCAGGCTCTGGGCCGAGGCGTAGACCGGGCCATACCACAGGGTGCCGAGCAGGGCGGGGAAGGCGAGCAGCACGATCGCCCCGGCCGCCGACGGGACGCTGACCGCGGTGATGTAAATCGGAATGGTGACCAGCGAGGCGATGGCCGGGACGACGACGTAGCCGCGCAGGTCCCTGGCCGCGTAGCGGTCGGCGATGACGCCTCCAAGCCAGGCGCCGACGATGCCGGCGACCCCGCCCATGGCGCTGAGGGCCAGGCCGAGGAAGCCCCGGGACTCGAGGCCGAAGCCCTCGGCCAGCCGGGCAACCTCGATGCCATGCTCGCGCAGGAAGAAGGACACGGTGAAGGGGGCATGGCCGTAGCCGATGAAGGCCTTGATCGAGGCCGCGAACGCAATCAGCCAGAAGGTCTTCTTGGTGGCGAGGATGGCGAGAGCGGCCTTGAAGGTCGGGCTGGCGACGGCGACGGCGCCGCTGGCCGCGGCGGCCATGGCCGCCTTGAACTTGCGGCGCGGCTCGACCAGCGTCAGGGCCGCGACGATGGCGACGATGACGCCCGGCGCGCCGGCGATCAGGAAGGCCATCCGCCAGCCGTAGGCGTCGGCGACAAGCCCGCCGAGAACAAGGCCCACAACCGTGCCGAGGGGCGTGCCGATCGAATAGAAGGCGATCGCCGAGGCGCGCTTTTCCTTCGGCACATAGTCGGTGATCAGGCTGTGGGCGGGCGGCGTGCAGCCAGCCTCGCCGACGCCGACGCCGATCCGGAACAACAGCAGGTGCCAGAAGTTGCCGGCGACGGCGCAGAGGGCGGTGAAGCCGGACCAGACGAACACCGCCGAGGCGATGATCCAGCCCCGGTGTTTCGTCTCCGCCATGCGGGCGATGGGGATGCCAAGTGTGGTGTAGAAGATCGCGAAGGCCAGGCCCGACAGGGCGCCCAGCTGCCAGTCCATCAGACCGAATTCGATCTTGATGTCCTCCATCAGGATGTTGAGCACCTGACGGTCGAGGAAGTTCAGCGTGTAGATGATCAGCAGCAGCGTCAGCGCGTATCGACGATAGCCGTCGCTGACGAGGGGAACGGTGGGATGGGCCGGGGGGGTGACAACACCTTCGGCCGGCGCGACTGCGTCGGTCATCCTACGCTTCCCTTCCTGTCCAAACGTTTGTTCTAATTGTTGGCCGCACCTTACGTGCAGGGTAGGGGGTGGCGTCAAGAACGGCTGGCCCCGGGCCAAGGAGAACCACGCGTGGAAATCGTCGTCGGCACCAAGACATGGTCCACCTGGTCGCTGCGGCCGTGGCTGGTCCTGAAGCGTACGGGCGCGCCGTTCGTCGAGACCCTGGTGCAGCTGCGCGAGGTCGAGACCTCGACCGCGGAGATCCTGAAACACTCGCCGTCGGGCCTGGTGCCGGTGCTCAAGGACGGCGATCTGACGATCTGGGATTCGCTGGCCATCTGCGAGTATCTGGCCGAGCGCTTCCCGTCGGCGCGGCTGTGGCCGGAGGATCAGGGTCTGCGCGCCCTGGCCCGGTCGGTCGCGGCCGAGATGCACAGCGGCTTCGGCAGCCTGCGCCGCGAATGCCCGATGGATCTGGGCCTGCGGACAACGGCCGCGCTGTCCGACGACACCGCCAAGGACGTCCGCCGCATCGTACAGGTCTGGTCCCAGGCGCTTGAGCGTTCGGGCGGCCCGTTCCTGTTCGGACACTGGACGATCGCGGACGCCTTCTACACGCCGGTGGCCACCCGATTCCGCAGCTACGGCGTCGACCTCGCCGCCCACGGCGACGCCGGCGCGGCGCAGGAATACGCCGACGCCCTTCTGGCGACCCCCGAGTATCTGGAATGGGAAGCCGGGGCCTGATCGCCGTGGAGCGGATCGCATTCACCGTCCGCGAATTGACTCGATCGTGAGGCTGCCTTCGTGATCCGAGCGAGCTCGGGCGGCGTAGCTCCTCCGGAGCTTTCACGGAGACCACCATGCTGATCCGTCACGGCGGCGACCTGACCGAAAACGACGTCACCCCTCAGGGCGTGTATCTGCGCCGCCGCGAGTTCATGGCCGGGATGGCCGGCGCGGGGCTCGCCCTTGGCGCCGGGCCGGCCTCGGCGATCGCCCTCAAGGGGGCGCCGAGCCGCTATTCCACAACGGAGCCCAGGACGCCGCGCGCGGACGTGACCGGCTACAACAATTTCTACGAGTTCGGCGTCGACAAGGAAGACCCGGCCCGCAACGCGGGATCGCTGAAGGTCAGTCCGTGGTCGGTGAAGATCGACGGCGAGTGCGCGAAGCCGGGAACCTACGACCTCGCGACCTTCCTGCGCGGAAACCCGCTGCAGGAGCGGATCTACCGCCTCCGCTGTGTCGAGGGCTGGTCGATGGTGATCCCGTGGCTGGGCGTGCCGCTGGCCGATCTCCTCAAGCGCTACGAGCCGACCAGCAAGGCGAAGTACGTCGCCTTCGAGACCCTCTATCGCCCCGCGCAGATGCCCGGCCAGAAGCGCTCGGTGCTGGAGTGGCCCTACCGCGAGGGCCTGCGCATCGACGAGGCCATGAACCCGCTGACGATCATGGCCGTCGGCCTCTACGGCGAGACCCTGCCGAACCAGAACGGCGCGCCCATGCGCCTGGTCGTGCCCTGGAAGTACGGCTTCAAGAGCATCAAGAGCGTGGTCCGCATCAGCTTCGTCGAAAAGCAGCCGCGCACCGCCTGGAACGTCTCGGCGCCTGGTGAGTACGGCTTCTATTCGAACGTGAACCCCGAGGTCGACCACCCGCGCTGGTCCCAGGCGCGCGAGCGCCGCATCGGCGAGTTCCGCAAGCGCGAGACCCTGATGTTCAACGGCTACGGCGACCAGGTGGCGGCGATGTACCGCGGCATGGACCTGAAGAAGAACTTCTGATGGGGCGCGAGACGCGCGACCGCCTGGTCTACGCGATCGTCTGGCTGGCCTGTCTGGCGCCGCTGCTCTGGCTGGCGTGGCGGGGCTACAGCGGCGACCTCGGCGCCAATCCGATCGAAAAGGTGATCCGTCAGCTCGGAGTCTGGGGGCTGCGGCTGCTGATTGTCGGCCTGGCCATCACCCCCGCCGCGCGGCTGCTCAAGCAGCCCCGCCTGATCCGCTTCCGGCGAACCATCGGCCTGTTCGCCTTCGCCTACGTCGTGCTGCATCTGTCGACATACATCGGCATCGATCAGTTCTTTGACTGGGGCGCGATTGGCAAGGACATCGTCAAGCGGCCGTACATAACCATCGGGATGGCGGCGTTCGTCGCGTTGGTCCCGCTGACCGTGACCTCGACGAACTGGGCGATCCGCAAGCTTGGACCTCTGCGCTGGCGCAAGCTTCACCGTCTGATCTACGTGATCGTGCCGGCCGGGGTGGTGCACTACTCCCTGCTGGTCAAGGCCGACCACCGCCCGCCGCTGATCTACGGCGCGATCGTCGCGGTCCTCCTCGGCTGGCGGGTGTGGGATTGGGCGCGGAAGCGGAAACCGGCGCCGAAAGTCACCGCAAAAGCCCCAGCGCCTTGAAGCTGGCCACACCCTCTCGTCCGACGACGAGATGGTCGTGGATGGTGATCTTCAGCGTCCGGCCGGCGTCGACGATCTGGCGGGTCATGTCGATATCGGCGGTCGAGGGCGTCGGATCGCCGCTCGGATGGTTGTGGACCAGGATGACCGCGCTGGCCGAGACCTCGAGCGCCCGGCGCACGACTTCGCGGGCGTAGACAGGCGCGTGGTCCACCGTGCCACGGTTCTGGATCTCGTCGAGGATCAGCTGGTTCTTGTTGTCCAGGAACATGACCCGGAACTGCTCGCGCGGCTCGTTGGCGAGGGCGACCTTCACATAGGCGAGCAGGGCGCTCCAGGAGCCGATGACGGTGCGCTTTCTCACCGCCTCGCGCCCGACCCGCAGCGTCGCCTCGCCGAGCAGCTTGAGGTCCAGCGCCGCCTGTTCGCCGACGCCCGGCACCGTGCGGGTCTCCTCGATCGCCGCGCCCAGGACCGCCGCGAGCGACCCGAACCGGGCGAGCAGCGCCTTGGCGATCGGCTTGACGTCGCCGCGTGGAAACGTGCGGAACAGGAAAAGCTCGATCAGCTCATAGTCCGGCACCGCGTCGAGGCTCTTCAGCGCGCGCTCGCGCAGGCGGTCACGATGGCCGAGCTGATGCGGCGGTGTGGAGTCGGCTGACGGCACAGGCCCCCCGGCGTCCTTCGAGATGCGCGACGCGCGCTTCAGGATGACTCACGCGTGGGGGTTGCGCAACGCATGGCGCTCGCGCCCTTCGGCGGCCGGCCGCGCCGCGAACTGCGTGTCGACGGAAACTGCGCGCCTAGGAGCCCGCGATCGCCGGCTGGAACAGGCCCTTGGGCGAGGCGGTGAAGAGCTCGACGCCGTCCTTGGTCACGCCGCAGCTGTGCTCGCACTGGGCCGACAGGCTCTTGTCGCGCGTCACGGCCGTCCATCCGTCGCTCAGCACCTTCACCTGCGGCTTGCCCAGGTTCACCATCGGCTCGACGGTGAAGAACATGCCTTCCTGCAGAACCGGGCCTTCGCCGGGCCGGCCAAAGTGCAGGACGTTGGGGCTGTCGTGGAAGACCTTGCCGAGGCCGTGGCCGCAGAAGTCACGCACCACCGAGCAACGCTGGGCCTCGACATGCTTCTGGATGGCGTGGCCGATGTCGCCGAACGTATTCCCGGGCTTGATCGCCGCCAAGCCGAGCGCCATGCCCTCGTAGGTGACCTCGACCAGCCGGCGCGCGCGCGGGCCGACTTCGCCGACGCCGTACATGCGGCTCGTGTCGCCATGCCAGCCGTCGACGATCACGGTGACGTCGATGTTGGCGATGTCGCCTTCGCGCAGCTGACGGTCGCTGGGGATCCCGTGGCAGACCACATGGTTCGTGGAGATGCACACCGTGTGATAGTAGCCCTTGTAGTACAGGCAGGCCGGATAGGCGCCGTTGTCGAGCACGAACTCGCGCGCCAGCCTGTCCAGATGCTCGGTCGTCACGCCGGGCACGACGTGCGGGATCAGCATGTCCAGGCACTCGGCGGCGATACGGCCGGCCTTGCGCATGCCCTCGAAGCCCTCGGGCCCGTGAATCTTGATCGCGCCGGTGCGGTACTCCGCGTCCGAGACGCTATCCATCGTGCTCATCAATCAGTCCTCTCGTCCCGCGGAGGCGGTACGATCCAAATGCGTCAGACGCCTATGTCGCCATTCTAGCACGGAAGTTCAACGGGGGCCGACTTCCGGCTGCTGGGGCTCCTCGGTCGGGGCGTCGGGATCGCGGCCCTGCCTGCGGTCGAGTCTCCGCATGACCGGTGTCACGGTCAGTCCGTGCAGGAGGATCGACAGCAGCACGATCAGCCCGACGATCCCCCACAGCCGTTCGGCGCCCTCGAAAGGGGCGTGGTTGAGGGCATAGGCGAGGTAGTAGATCGACCCGACGCCGCGGATTCCGAAGAAGGCCAGGGTCAGCTTCTCGCTGGTGGCTGCCCTGAGCCCGATCAGCCCGATCAGGCCCGCCAGCGGCCTGACGACCAGCAGCACCGTCAGCGCGACGGCGACGTCGACCCAGCCCAGTCCCGACAGCAGTCCGCTGACCAGGGCCCCGCCGAACAGGAGCAGCAGGACCATCATGGTCAGCCGCTCCACCTGTTCGGTGACGTCATGCATGTCGCGATGGAAGTCATGCTCGCGATGCGCGTGGCGCAGGGTGAGGGCGGTCACGAACACGGCCAGAAAGCCGTAGCTGTGGATGATCTCGGTGACGCCGTAGGACACCAGGGTGGCCGCGATGGCGATCAGGCCGTCGCCGGTCCTGGCGAGCTTGCTTTCGGCGGGCATCCGGAAGGTGAGCCAGCCGAACAGCCGGCCGATCAGCCAGCCGCCGCCGACGCCGGCGGCGATCTCCCAGAGCACCCGGTAGGTCAGCCACTCGCCGAGCCAGGGCTTGCCGGTCGTCGCCGCGAGCGACAGCGCGATCGCCAGGTGCACGAACGGAAAGGCGAGGCCGTCGTTCAGGCCCGCCTCCGAGGTCAGGCCGAAGCGGACCTCGTCCTCCTCGCCGGTCTTAGGCGGTCCCACCTGGACATCGGCGGCGAGGACGGGGTCTGTCGGCGCCAGCGCGGACGCCAGGAGCAGCGCCGCCGTCCAGGTGAACCCGGCCCAGACCCCGAGAAGCATGATCGCGCCGATGCTGAGCGGCATGGTGATCGCCAGCAACCGCCAGGTGACGGCCCAGCGTCGCAGGTCGAACACCCGGTCGAGCTTCAGTCCGGCGCCCATCAGCGCCACGATCACGACGAACTCGGTGAAGCGCTCGGTTATCTCGGGGTAGGCCATCGGCAGGGGGCGAACGGCCGGGCGCAGCAGCAGGAACAGTCCGGCCCCCAGGGCGATGCAGACGATCGGCAGCGACAGCGGCAGCCGCTTCAGCGCCAGCGGCATCCACGCGACCAGGGCGATCAGCACCCCGGCCCCCGTGAGCATCAGGATGTAGGGGTCTGGGAGGAGGTCGCTGAGCGCCGGCATGGCGTCCAAACGACAGGGAGCGGGGATCGTTCAACCCCGCTCCCGCGCGCCGCTACAGTTTGCGGCCCAGGTACTTCTCCACCTGCCGCTTTTCCCAGTCGCCGTTGAGGAACGGCACCGCGCTGAAGACGGCGAGACCATGGGCCGCGACCCCGACGCCCCAGCCAAGCGCCGGCCAGATCGCCCACCAGTAGACGGTGGACGTCAGGTAGTTGATGGCGAAGAGCATGGGGACGAAGATCGCGTACTGGCTGAGGTGAATATAGAAGTCCTTCACCTTGCGGACGTGGGCGAGGGCCAGGGCTTCGTCGGCCGGGACGTCGGTGCGGGGCGTGTCCATTGCGGGCTCCTTGAGGCTATCGAGGTCGATCTCGAAAACCGCCGCGAGGGCATTCATCGACTCAAGGCTGCCGGGCTGGCCGCGCTCCAGTCTCTGGATCGTGCGCACGCTGAGACCCGAGACGTCGGCCAGCTGCTCCTGGGACCAGCCTCGTTGCAACCGCAGTTTCTGGATCAGCATCTTCACGTCCCTCGTGGTGATCGCCACGGACCTTGCCGCAACCTCGTTTCACCGCCATGCCAGCAACCCGCCATCTCGCTGACAGCCCCCGACGTAAACCCGACAGCGGGCTGTCGTGTCGGAGGTTAGGCTGTCGCTCGCCGCTGTCCAGACGTGACCGAGCGCCCCGCCCGCCCCGCGAGCGCTTGACCGGGCGCCAGTCATGTAACATTATAGATTACATGAAGCGCGACGGCCGCCTTTCGGGCATTCTCCACGTCCTGCTGCACATGGCCGAGCAGGACGGACCGGTGACATCGGAGGTTCTGGCGAGAGCCATGGACACCAACCCCGTCGTGATCCGCCGGATCATGTCGGGCCTCCGGGAACGGGGCTACGTGCGCTCAGAGAAGGGGCACGGCGGCGGCTGGTCGATCGCCCGCGATCTGTCCACGGTCACCCTGCGCGACGTCTACGCCGCGCTCGGCGAGCCGACCCTGCTGGCCATGGGCAACCGGACCGAGTCGCCCGGTTGCCTCGTCGAGCAGGCGGTAAACGAAGCCCTCGGACAGGCTTTCGCGGACGCCGAGGCCCTGCTGCTGGCGCGCCTGGGCGAAGTCACCCTGGCCCGGCTGAGCGCCGACTTCCACGACCGCCTCGCCGCGCGGGGCGGCGCCCACGACCCGGAGACCGCCCATGCGCACTGACACCTTCATCGCGTCCTTCTCAGATCCGGACGCGATCGCCCACTACGCGGAGGGGCCGCCCCGGTTCGTCCCCGGGTTCGCCGACATGCAGCGCATGGCCGCCATCCTGCTGGCCGAGCGGGCGCCGAAGGACGCGCGGGTGCTGGTGCTCGGCGCCGGCGGCGGGCTGGAACTGAAGGCCTTCGCCGAGGCGCATCCCGGCTGGACCTTCGACGGCGTGGACCCCGCGCCGGCGATGCTCAGCCTTGCGGAGCGCACGCTGGGACCGCTGGCGACTCGGGTCGACCTGCATGAAGGCTATATCGACGACGCCCCGGAAGGGCCGTTCGACGCCGCGACCTGTCTGCTGACCCTCCATTTCCTCGGGCGCGAGGAGCGCATCCGCACCCTCGTCGAAATCCGCCGTCGCCTGCGGCCCGGCGCGCCCTTCGTGGCCGCGCACTCCAGCTTCCCGCAGGCCGACGGCGAGCGCGGTCGTTGGCTGGCGCGCTACGCGGCGTTCGCTGTCGCCCAGGGGTTCGATCCGGAGAAGGCCGAGACCACCCGCGCGGCGGTCGACGCCAACCTCAACCTGTTCAGCCCGGCCGAGGACGAGGCGATGCTGCGCGAGGCCGGCTTCTCGGAGGTCACGCCGTTCTATGCGGCGTTCAGCTGGCGCGGCTGGGTCGCCTACGCCTGACGCGTCCAGGGAAGGCGACGCGCGATGCCGATGCCGTTCACGCCCATGGCGCAGGCGTAGATCAACACCTCGACCCCCGCATCCGCCACCCGGTCGAGCGCCCTGGCGAAGGCTGGGTCCAGCTCGTGACAGGCGCTGAACGCCTCGCAGTCGGTGCGCTGGACGACGAACAGCGCCACCGCGCGATCGCCCGCCGCGACCATCGCCTCGAGATCCCCCAGGTGCTTTGTCGAGCGCGCCGCCACGCAGTCGGGAAACTCCGCGAGACCTGGGGTGCGCGACAGGTGGCAGTTCTTCACCTCCAGCCAGCAGCGCTCGCCCGATCCCCTTTCAAGCAGGAAGTCGACCCGGCTGTTCGCCCCGTACTTCACTTCCCGGCGGTGGACGTCGTAGCCGGTCAGCTCGGACAGGGTGTCGGCCGCGAGCGCCTCGGCGACGAGCCGGTTGGGATGCATGGTGTTGACGCCGGCGAGGCCGTCGCCGGTCTCGACCATCTCAAGGGTCCAGGCCAGCTTGCGCCTGGGATCATCCGACCTCGACAGCCAGACGCCCATCCCGGGCCTGTTCAACCCCAGCATCGCCCCCGGATTGGGACAGTGGGCGGTGACCGCCGTCCCGTCGTCCAGCACCACGTCGGCGAAGAAGCGCTTGTAGCGGCTGACCAGAACGCCGTGGCTGAGGGGCGAGGGAAAGAGCATGGCGAGCCCATATATCCTCCGCTCATCTCCGCGAAGGCTGGGGCCCCGGCTTTTTCGCCTGACAGCGCCGTGGCCTTCGATAAAACACCTGGGTCCCCGCCGTAGTTTATCCTCGGGCCGACCATCCGGTCGGACCCGGGGGCGGGATGAGCGGAGTTATTTGATGTCCCAAGATCGCGTCACCGCGGCCGTCCTGATCATCGGCGACGAGATCCTGTCCGGACGGACCCAGGACACCAACCTCAACGCCATCGCGCGGTACCTCGGGACCTACGGCGTCGATGTCGCCGAGGCTCGGGTTGTCGGCGATATCGAGATCGAGATCGTCACCGCCATCAATCACCTGCGCGAGCGATACGACTATCTGATCACCACCGGCGGCATCGGTCCGACCCACGATGACATCACCGCCGATTGCGTGGCCGTCGCGTTCGGCGTGCCGCTGTACGAGCATCCCGAGATCATCGCCATGATGTCGGCCCGTTGGGGCGGCGCGGAGCTCAACGCCGCCCGCCGCCGCATGGCCCGGGTCCCCGAGGGCGGCAGCCTGGTCAAGAACCCTGTCCAGGGCCCCCCCGGCTTCCAGATCGGCAACGTCTTCGTGCTGGCCGGCGTCCCCTCGATCATGCGCGGCATGCTCGAGGACGTTGGCCCCCGTCTCAAAGGCGGGCTTGTCACCCTCTCGCGCACCTTGCGCGTCACGGGATCGGGCGAGGGCGTCATCGCCGCGCCCCTCGAGGCGGTGGCGAAGGCCCACCCGACCCTGTCG
>JAZJXN010000219.1:29327-31858 GCA_040390885.1 Pseudomonadota bacterium
ATCCTGCTGGACCCCCTGCTGCCGATCCTGCGCAAGGCCCACCCGACCCTGTCGCTCGGCAGCTACCCGTTCTTCTCGAACGAGGGCTTCGGCTCGAACCTGGTGATCCGCGGACGCGACGCCGCCGAACTGGCGACGACCGTCGACGAGCTTGCTGCCGCGCTGAAGGAAGCCGGCATAGCCAACGTCGCCGAACCGGACCCCGTCTGATCCCCGCCGAATTGTGGGCCCCGCCTATGCGCGCGGCCGGCGGATTGCTGTAGGACTTCGACGGTTCCCCAGGCTCGCCAGCGTCCATCGTCACTGGCTGGTTCATGAGGCGCTAGCGGGCGTGGCGAAATTGGTAGACGCACCGGACTTAAAATCCGTAGGGCCGAAAGGCCCGTGCCGGTTCGACCCCGGCCGCCCGCACCAGCCAATTCAGGTCCCAGGGGTGGTTATCGGACCTGCCCCCGCGTGATAAACCCCGGCCGCGCTCCCCCAATGCGATCGGGAGAGCGCGCCGGAGTGATTTTGGCGGCAGGAAGGGCATAGATGAGCAAGGTGCTTGTTATCGGCGCAGGCGGCGTAGGTTCGGTCGCCGTCCACAAGATGGCCATGAATACGGACATCTTCTCGCACATCACGCTGGCGAGCCGCACCAAGGCGAAGTGCGACGTCATCGCCGCCTCGGTCAAACAGCGGACCGGCGTGACCATCGACACGGCGCAGCTGGACGCGGACGACGTCGCCGCGACCACGGCGCTGATCAAGGCGGTCAAGCCGGAGCTCGTGGTCAATCTCGCCCTGCCGTACCAGGACCTGCACATCATGGACGCCTGCCTCGCGGCGGGCGTGAACTACCTCGACACCGCCAACTACGAGCCGCGTGACGAGGCCAAGTTCGAATACAGCTGGCAATGGGCCTATCAGGACCGCTTCAAGGACGCCGGTCTGATGGCCCTGCTGGGCAGTGGTTTCGATCCCGGTGTGACTTCGGTGTTCACGACGTACACCAAGAAGCATCTGCTCGACCGGATCGACACGCTCGACATCCTGGACTGCAACGGCGGCGACACCGGCCTGCCGTTCGCGACCAACTTCAATCCCGAGATCAACCTGCGCGAAGTGACCGCGCCGTCGCGGCACTGGGAAGACGGCCAGTGGATCGAAGGGCCGGCGCTCAGCCACAAGCAGGTCTTCGACTTCGACCAGGTCGGGCCGAAGAACATGTACCTCATGTACCATGAGGAGCTGGAATCGCTGGCGAAGTTCTACCCGGAGATCAAGCGCATCCGTTTCTGGATGACCTTCGGCGACAGCTACCTCAAGCACCTCGAAGTGCTCGAGAACATCGGCATGACCCGCATCGAGCCGATGATTTTCCAGGGCCGGGAGATCATCCCGATCGAGTTCCTCAAGGCGCTGCTGCCCGAGCCCTCGTCGCTCGGTCCGATCACAAAGGGCAAGACCAACATCGGCACCATCGCCACCGGCGAGAAGGACGGCAAGGCGCGGACGGTCTACGTCAACAACGTCTGCGATCACGAGGAAGCCTACGCCGAGACCGGCAACCAGGCGGTCAGCTACACCACCGGCGTGCCGGCGATGATCGGCGCGGCGCTGATGCTGACCGGCCAATGGAAGGGCGCTGGGGTCTTCAACATGGAACAGCTGGACCCCGATCCGTTCATGGACATGCTGAACCGACACGGCCTGCCGTGGAAGGTTCAGGACCTGGACGCCCCGCTGGACTTCTGATGGAAACCCAGGCGGGCGATCCCGGCGCCTTCGCGCGCTTTGACCTGAGCCGTGTTCCGTCGCCCTGCTTCGTGGTCGACGAACAGGCGGTGCGGCGCAATCTCGCGGTGCTCAAGGATGTCGGCGGGCGGGGCGGGGCCAAGGTGCTGCTGGCGCTGAAGGCGTTCTCGATGTGGTCGCTGGCGGACGTGGTGGCGGAGTATCTTGACGGTGTCTGCGCCTCCGGCCTTTGGGAGGCGCGCCTGGCGCGCGAGCACTACCACGGCCACCTGACCACGTACGCGCCAGCCTATCGCCGGGAGGACCTGCCGGAAATCCTGCGGCTCTCCGATTCGGTGATCTTCAATTCGCCCGACCAGATCGCGCGCTTTGCAGACGTTATCGGCGCGGCGCGAGAGCAGGGCGAGGTGTTCGACATCGGCCTGCGTCTGAACCCCGAGCACAGCCAGGCCGAGGTCGCCAAGTACGATCCCTGCCAGGCCGGGTCGCGGCTGGGCTTCCCGGTGTCGCAGCTGCGCCCGGAACACCTCGAGGGCGTCGACGGCCTGCACGTTCATGCCCTGTGCGAACAGGATTTCGAACCGCTGCGGCGGATCTGGGATTCGCTCGAGCCGAAGCTGCAGGCCTTCCTGCCGCGGCTGAAATGGCTGAACCTCGGCGGCGGGCACCACATCACCCGCGCCGACTATCAGCGTGATGACCTCGTCGCGCTACTGCGCCGGATCACCGCTGGCTACGGGGTCGAGGTCTATCTTGAGCCCGGTGAGGCCGTCGCTCTCGACGCCGGCATC
>JAZJXN010000219.1:31868-34768 GCA_040390885.1 Pseudomonadota bacterium
GCAAGATCGAAGCTCAGATCCCGGTCTATCTCGTGGTCGGAGAGGTGCTCGACACCTTCGACAATGGCGGCCCTGTCGCCATCACCGACATCTCCGCCACCTGCCACATGCCCGACGTCATCGAGGCTCCCTACCGCCCGGCGCTGCTGGACGAGAGCGAGACCGGCGTGGTGGTCAGGATCGGCGGACCATCCTGCCTGGCCGGCGACATCATCGGCGACTACCGCTTCGGCGCCGCGCCTGCGCCGGGCCAACGCATCGCCTTCCTCGACCAGGCCCACTACTCGATGGTCAAGACCAACACCTTCAACGGCGTGCCGCTTCCGGCGATCGCGTTGTGGGACAGCGCCGCCGATAAGCTGAGGCTGGTTCGGGAATTCGGCTACGAGACCTTCCGCGACAGGCTGTCCTGAAGAGAGCGCAGACCGCGCCGCTCCGGCGCCCGCTCAGGCGGCGCTGCGCCGCGCGCTGATCTCGAGCGCGCGGCGGCTGCAGTGGTCGAGCAACAGCATGCAGCACGCCAGGAACCGGCCCATCACGTCGATGAGCCTGGCGGTGATCAGGACCGGATCGCCCTCGGTGGCGCCGCGGCGGATCAGGTCCTTGTCCTGGGCTTCGCGCAGCACCTTGATCACGTGCACGCGCGACACCTGGAACCGTCGCGCCAGCTCCGACACCGACAGGCGGGCGTAGCTGCGCCCATCGCTCCCCGTCTGGCGGGCGAGGAAGAGGCTGAACAGCACCAGCACCGCCGCCTTGCGCCGGTTGAGTTCCGCCAGCTCCGGCGTGGTGCGGTAGAAGCGGAAGCCCCAGCTGAAGTGATCGAACAGATCGCCGACGAAGGCCCGGTCGAAGGCCGGATCGCCGATCGCGGCGAGCGCTTCCGCGGCGTGCGGACGCATCGGCCGCAACGCCTCGAGAATCGCGCGCCAACGGCTCCACTGGAACGTGAGCAGGCGCTCGGTCGGGACCAGACGCCGTTGCCGGCGGTCCCCGGCGGCCGGAGCTGGAACCAGATAGCCGGTGGCTCGCATCAGGCCGATGATGGCCGCCGCCCGGCCGGCGCTGCAGATACCGTGCATCTCGCAGAGGGCCGCGATCCGCGACACCGTCAGCCCCTCGCCCCCTTCGCTGTGCAGGGAGATCACGAACCAGCCGATGACCATCCGGCCCTGATCGTTGACGACGAGATTGAGCAACCGGTTGTCGCGATAGAGGGCGACGAAGCTCTCGGCGACCTGGCGGGCGCAATCGTCGAATCCCGGCTCCGAGCGATAGGCGGCCATCGACTCGGCGGAGAACAGCGCGGCGATGCGAGCGTCGCCGGCAGCGTCCTGCGGACTCGTCACCTTCGTCGTCACCACAACCCCCAGAAGCACCCAATTTTCTACAGTTGAGTGGTGGGAACAAGCGTTATTGATTGTCGGCCTTTCGTGGGAAGGGCTGTTTAAAATGACCATTCTGGACCGCCGGCCAGAGACGTCCGCGACGACGACCGCCCGGCCTTCGCGCCTTCGCTGCGGTCTGTTCGCGGGCGCGGCGGGAGCCGCCGTGCTCTGCGGCGGGTGGGTTGTGCCGGCGCCCGCCCTGGCGCAGGTGACCTGCTCGAGCGGCAGCGCCACCGGCGCCAACGCCACCGCCTGCGGTCCCCTGGCGACAGCCGCCGGCGCACAGTCCACGGCGGTCGGCTATTCGTCCAACGCCTCCCATCAGAACGCCACCGCCGTGGGCGCCAACGCCCAGGCCGTCAACGTCGGCGCCACGGCCGTCGGCTTGAACAGCACCGCCGCCGGAATCAACGCTACCGCGCTGGGTTCGGGGGCCGACGCCAGCGGCTCCAGCTCGGTCGCCCTCGGCAGCGCCCTCGCGAGCCAGCAGAACAGCATCGCCATAGGCGCGGGCGCCGAGGCCGTGTCGACCAGCGCGATCGCGATCGGCCCGAACAGCGCCGCCGGCGGCGTCGGCGCGATCGCGTTCGGCAGCTCCGCCTTCGTGAGTCAGACCAGCGGCGTGGCCATCGGGACGGGGGCCGGCGTCCAGGCCGTCAGCGGCGTCGCCCTCGGCCCGGGGTCGAGCGTCGAGGGCGCGCGCGGCACCGCCGTCGGCGCCCGGGCCTACGCCGGCGCCGAGCACGCGCTCGCAATGGGCGGCGGCCTGAGCGGGGCCATCGACGGCGCCCGCGCCACCGGCATTGGGGCGATCGCCATCGGCACGGACAGCGTCTCCAGCGGCCCCAACAGCGTCGCGCTCGGCTTCGCATCGGAGGCCACGGCCCAGAATGGCGTGGCGCTGGGCGAAAACAGCGAGGCGAGCGGCACCTTCGCGGCGGCCGTGGGGTCCGGCGCTGTCGCCAGCGGCCCCGACGCATCCGCCCTCGGCCACGGCAGCCTTGCCAGCGACGTCGGCGCCATCGCCCTCGGCAGAAGCGCGAACGCCGCCGCCGCTGTGGCGATGGCGGTCGGCTACCAGAGCAAGGCTACGGCGCTCTACGCCACCGCGATGGGCGCCTCGAGCATCGCCGACGGCGAGGGCGCCATCGCCTCGGGTTACGGAGCCCGGGCCACGGGCACGTCGTCCGTCGCCGTCGGCCAGGACTCGGCCGGCATGGGCATCGAGTCGATCGCGGTCGGCATGGGTGCGAAGGCCGGCGGAGACGCGGTCAACGGCATTTTCAACGAAGATACCATCGCCATTGGCGCCGGCGCCCAGGCGGGCGCGACCGCCGCCGGTCAGTCGCAGGCCATCGCCATCGGCGACCAGGCCCTGGCCAACGCCGCCGCCGCGACCGCGATCGGCGCCCAGGCGCAGGCCGGCGCCTATGGCGTCGCGCTCGGCGCCACGGCAGACGCGGCCGGCCCGAACGGCATCGCCATCGGCGGATCCAGCATCGCGGGCGGCGG
>JAZJXN010000219.1:34778-37586 GCA_040390885.1 Pseudomonadota bacterium
GGCGCCTCCATCGGCGCCGGCGCGGAGTTCGGCATGGCCATCGGCGTGGGATCGCGGATCGGCGACGGCGGCGACCGCTCGATCGCGATCGGCAACCTGGCGCTCGCCAGCGCCGAGTCGAGCGTCGCCGTCGGCGACTTTGCGCGCACCAACTTCTCCAACGGCGTCGCCGTGGGCTACCAGGCCTACTCGAACGCCAGCCAGAGCACGGCGATAGGCCCAAGCTCCGTCGCCGGCGGCATCGCCAGCTTCGCCGGCGGGTCCGGCGCGGAGGCGATCGGAAACTACGCTGTCGCCGTCGGCTTCGGCAGCGGCGCGGCGGGCGCCAATTCGATCGCCTTCGGCAACGACGCGAGCGCCTCCGCCAATCACGGCCTCGCCTTCGGCGCCAACGCCGCCGTCACCCAGGCCGGCGGCCTGGCCCTCGGCGCCAACAGCAGCGCGAGCGCCATCGGCGCCATCGCGCTTGGGTCGGGATCGGTGGCGACCGCGGCCAACAGCCTGTCGATCGGCGCGATCGGGACCGAACGGCGGATCGTCAATGTCGCCGCCGGGACTCTGGTCTCCGGCGGCACCGACGTCGTTACCGGCGGCCAGCTGTTCACCACCAACCAGGTCGCCGCGGGGCTCGATACCCGTCTCGGCTCGGCAGAGACCTCGCTCACTTCCCTGACAGGACGGATCGGGACCGCCGAGGGGACGCTCACGCTCAACACGGCGGCGATCGCAGCGAACAGCGCCGACCTCTCGACGACGAACAGCCGGATCGCGGCGGCGGTGGGCGGGGGCGCGGGCGTGGACGCGGACGGCCTGCTGACCGCGCCGAGCTATTCCGTGCTGGGCGTCAACCACGACAATGTCGGCGGCGCCCTGACCGGCCTGAGCACGCGGGTGACCACAAACAGCAGCGACATCGACGCCCTTGAGGCTGTCGTCGCCAGCGGCGCCGTCGGGCTGGTGACGCAGGATGCGGGCGCTCTGGCGCTGCGCGTGGCCGCGACCACGGGCGGGACGGTGTTCGACGTGTCCGGCTCGGCGGGATCGCGGCGGGTCACGGGGGTCCTGGACGGGACCCTCGCGGCCGGCGGGACCGACGCTGTCACCGGCGGCCAGCTGTACACGACCAACCAGTTCGCGGCCGGGCTCGACGGACGGTTGGGTACGGCAGAGACTTCGCTCACTTCCCTGACAGGACGGATCGGGACCGCCGAGGGGACGCTCACGCTCAACACGGCGGCGATCGCAGCGAACAGCGCCGACCTCTCGACGACGAACAGCCGGATCGCGGCGGCGGTGGGCGGGGGCGCGGGCGTGGACGCGGACGGCCTGCTGACCGCGCCGAGCTATTCCGTGCTGGGCGTCAACCACGACAATGTCGGCGGCGCCCTGACCGGCCTGAGCACGCGGGTGACCACAAACAGCAGCGACATCGACGCGCTCGAGGCGGTCGTCGCCAGCGGCGCCGTCGGCTTGGTCACGCAGGACGCCGGGACCCTGGCGCTGAGCGTGGCCGCGACGACCGGCGGGACCGTGATGGACGTCTCCGGCACGGCCGGCGGACGCCGGCTGACCGGGGTTCTGGATGGAACCCTCGTCGCCGGCGGGACCGACGCCGTCACCGGCGGTCAGCTCTACACGACCAACCAGTTGGCCGCCGGCCTCGACACCCGTCTGGGCACGGCCGAAACCTCCCTGACGTCGCTCGGCGGCCGAGTGACCACCGCCGAGACCGACATCGTCGACCTGCGTGGCCAGCTCGGCGCCGTCGGCGTGGGGCTGGTGGTCCAGGACCCCGCGACCCAGGCGATCACCGTCGCCTCGGCCACCGGCGGGACCAGTATCGACGTCCGCGGAATAGACGGGCGGCGCAAGCTCGGGGGCGTAGCCGACGCTGACCTGTCGAGCACAAGCGACGAGGCGGTCACCGGCGCCCAGCTCTACGCCGCCAACCAGGCCGCGGCGGGTCTCGACTCCCGCCTGGGCGTGGCCGAGACCGGACTGACGGCGCTCGACACGACCGTCACCAGCCTCGGCGCAGGCGTCGCCGCCGGTACGCTCGGACTGCTGCGCCAGGACCAGACCAGCTTCACGCTCAGCCTGGCGGCGGCCAGTGGCGGGACCCGCATCGACATCGCGGGCACGGACGGTGCCAGAACCCTCTCCGGACTCGGCGACGGGACCCTGGCGGTCGGCGGAACCGAAGCCGTCACCGGAGGGCAGCTCTTCACCACCAATCAGTTCGCCGCCGGGCTCGACAGCCGCCTCGGGACTGCCGAGAGCTCGCTCTCGTCGCTTGGCGGCCGGGTCGGCGTCGCCGAGGGGGCGATCGTCAGCAACACCGCCGCCATCGCGACGGCCGCGACCCACCTCGCCAGCACCAACAGCCGGATCGCCGCAGCATTGGGCGGCGGCGCGGGCATCGACGCAGGCGGTCTGCCCACGGCGCCGAGCTATGCGGTGCTCGGCGTGAGCTACGACAACGTCGGCGGCGCCCTGACCGGCCTCAGCAGCCGGGTGATGACCAACACGAGCGACATCGACGCGCTCGAGACGGCTGTCGCCAGCGGCGTCGTCGGCCTGGTCGCACAGGATGCCGGCACCCTGGCGATCAGCGTTGCGGCGACGACCGGGGGGACGGAGATTGACGTCTCCGGCACGGCCGGGCCGCGGCGGCTGACAGGTGTCGCCGACGGCGCGTTGACGGCCGGCGGGACCGACGCCGTCACCGGCGGACAGCTCTACACCACCAACCAGGTCGTCGCCGGGATCGACAGCCGGGTGACGACCGCCGAGACCTCCGTGTCGTCT
>JAZJXN010000219.1:37596-48705 GCA_040390885.1 Pseudomonadota bacterium
TCGTCTCTCGGCGGCCGGGTCTCAACCACCGAGACCGACATTGTCGACCTGCGCGGCCAGCTCGGGGCCGTCGGCGCGGGCCTGGTGGTTCAGGACACGGCCACCCAGGCGATCACCGTCGCCTCGGCCACCGGGGGGACCAGCATCGACGTCCAGGGCGCGGCCGGGAAACGCAAGGTCAAGGGCGTGGCCGACGGCGCCGTCGCCACCGCCAGTGACGAGGCCGTGACCGGCGCGCAGCTGTTCGCGACCAACGGGGCCGTCGCCGCCAACGGCCAGGCCCTGGCCGCCGGCCTCGGTGGCGGCGCGGCCTACAACGCCGCCACCGGAGCCTTCACGGCGCCCAGCTACGTCGTGCTCGGCAGCGGCTACAACAACGTCGGCGGGGCCCTCACCGCGCTGAGCGGCCGGGTCGAGACCAACACCACCGACATCGCCACGATCCAGGCCGGCGGCGGCGGCGGCGGCGGCGGGGGAAACGCGGCCGAGCTCGCCGCACTGAGGGCCCAGATCGCCGCCCTTACCGGCCAGCTCACCGCCCTGACCGGCAAGCTCGATAGCATCGAGGCCAATGCCCCCGCGGGATCCGCGACCGGCGCCAACGCAACCGCCGTAGGCCGGGGCTCCGTGGCCAGCGGCTTTGGCGACTCCGCCTTCGGCAACGGGGCCCGCGCGACCGGCGATCCGAGCGTCGCGGTCGGATACCAGGCGCTGGCGTCTGGTCAGCACAGCACCGCCATCGGCGGCAACGCCCAGGCGACCGGCGATCACTCGACGGCGCTCGGCCAGGGGGCGGTGGCCAGCGGCGCAGGCAGCACGGCGCTGGGCCAGGGCGCCTCGGCGACCTATGCCAACAGCACCGCTGTCGGCCAGGGCGTGGCCACCACCCGCGCCAATCAGGTCGCCATCGGCTCGGCCAAACAGACCTACACCCTGGCCGGCATCGCCTCCGCTGACAGCCGCGCGGCCCAGCAGAGCCGCACGTATGTCGTCACCTCGGACGCCCTGGGCAATCTCGCGACCATGGACATGAACCCCTGGTTCGACCGGCTCGAAGGGTTGGAGGCGACGCTGGAGGCGCGCTGGAAGGTGACCACCGACGCCTTCGATCGGCAGGCCGACGGCATTGCGCTGGCCCTGGCTCTCGGCGGCGCGCAGGTGCTGCAGGCCGACCAGCGGTTCTCTATCTCGGCCAACCTCGGCAACTTCGACGGCGCCAACGCCGCCGGCTTCGGCGCCATAGGCCGGATCAACAACAGCATCAGCTTCAACATCGGCGCGGGCATGGGTTTCCGCACTGGCGTGGTCGCCGGCCGCGCTGGCGTGAGCATGGCCTGGTAGCCGGGCGACGCCCTACTCGTAGTCGATGAGAAGGGCGATGGGTTGGGGGGCGACGCCTTTGACGGGCGGGGCCAGCGCGATGCGGATAATGTCCCGGCCTTCGGCGTCGAGGCGACCGAGGCCGCCTTCCGAGATCTCGCCGGCGTTGCTGCTGGTGATGACCGGCGCGGTCTGATCGCTGGAGGACACCGTGCGCACCCGGTAGGCGCGGTTGGGGTCGCCGGTGATCTGATAGGCGCCTTCCTCAAGTCGCACCTGGGCGAGGCCGTCGACGCCGGACGGCGCCATGGGGCGCGCGGTGCTCACGGTCAGGCTCTGCCGCATTTCCAGCGTCGCCGACGCGCCGGTGACGATCTGCGCCGCCGCGGGCGAGGCGGAGGCGAGCAGGACAACAACAAGGGCAGCGGCGGTGCGGACCATGATCCCTCAGCGATACTCGGCGGTGACTGTATAGGAAAAGGTATGGACGCGCGCGCCCGCGCCAGCGTCCAGGAGCACGTCCATGCCGATCGGAAAGCTGACGGTGCGCAGCACCCCGATGGCCGGCAGGTCAAAGACCAGAGTCTGATTTTCGCTGACCGACGCGACGCTGCCTGAGGCGCCTGACACCGTGCCTCGTCGGAACTTGACGATGTCGGCGTCGCCCGAGCTGCCCGCCGGCGTGATGGTCACGCGCACGGTGCGCAGGGCGCAGTCAAAGGTGAATCCGCAGGTGATGCTGATCGTCGGCGCGGTGACCGAAGCGTTGCTCAGACGGATGGCGTTGCCTGAGGTGCGCGTGACCGCCCCGCTGGTCGAAACCGAATAGGTGGTCGCGCTTGAGCCGCGGATCACCGTGCCCAGGATCGGGGCGCTGGCCGGTGTCCGGCTGACGACGAGGTCGGTTGCGGCGTGCGCTGCGCCGCTGGTCAATGGCGCCAGGGCGCAGACGGCGGCCAGGAGTCTCTTCCTCACGACACGGTCTCCTTGGCGACCACGACAACGATCGCGCCGCCGCGCACAAAGCCGCCCCCGGCGGGAATGACGACGCGCAACGGCGCCGCCAGAACCAGCCCCAGAGACGCCTGCTCGGGGGCCAGCCGGACGTCGTACGCGCCGGGGCGAACGCCCTCGAAGTACAGGATGCCGCCGTGATCACTGCGGCCGGCGACCGACGCCCCGCCACCCTCGGGGACCAGGTCGACGGCCAGCGCCGAGAGCGAGCGCTCGACGCCGTCCGGCCGGCGCAATTTCACCGACAGCTCCAGTTCGCCGCTGATCTGCAGCGGATAGTCGATCTGCACCATGCGTCCCGGCCGCGGCACCACTTCCAGCGCGCTGGCGCTGCCCAGCAGGTAGGGATCGTCCACGCCCTCGGTGGTGACGCGGATCTGCGCCCGGGGGGCGTCGCCGAGACCGAGGGCGACGGCGCGGCCATCGGCGCCGGTGACCACCGCGCCGCTCGGCGTGTCCACAACAACCTTCGGCGCCGGCGCCTCGTCGGGCTGGCGAACGCCGTCGCCGTTGGCGTCGACGAACGCGTTGAAGGCGACGGCGCCACCGCTGGAGACGCCGGGGCGGGTCATCCGATAGCGTCCGGCGAACGGGTCGTAGCCGAACCCGAAGCCCAGCTGCACTCCCAGCCGCCACTCCTGCGTGCTGGTGTCGTAGCCGGCGTTGAGGGCCAGGTCGAAGCGGCTGGCGCGATAAAGGCCCGAGCCCTGCAGCGTCGTGGTGCCCTGGGGGCCGAGCGCATGGATCACGCTCAGGCGCAGGGCGACCGCTTCGGACAGCTGGTAGTCGGCGGACGCGTAGGCCGCTTCCACGGTGGGCGAGGGGTGGATCTCGTAGGAGAAGCCGCCGCGGAGCTGGATCTTGGCCGCGACCAGGGTGGCGAGGTCGACGCCGCCGGTCAGCCGCTCGAGGCTGATGGTGCTCGACCGTTCCTGCTCGTAGGCGAGGTTGGTGGAGACAAAATAACGACCGATCGGGGCCGAGGTGCGCACTTCCGAGGCGAGCAGAGACGAGCCGTCGGTGCGCTCTGCGCGCTGCAGGGTCACCGACAGCGGCAGGGCGAGCTTCCTGATCGTCACCTGGCCGTCGGCGCGCAGGTCCGTTGCGCGGACCAGCGCGACATCCTCGCGGACGCCGAACGGGCGGGTCTCGTCGACGAAGCCGTCGCGGTATTCCGAGTGCTGTCCGACAAGGGACACGCCGAACGGCCGGCCGGCGACGCTGGCCGAGGCGGCGCGGCCGCCCTCGTCGTCGCCGGCGAGGTCGCCCTGGACCGCCCAGCCGCCCAGAGAACCCCGCAGGCCGAGACTGCCGGCGCTGCGCGCCTCGCCGCCGACCGGACTGTAGCGAGCGAGGCCTGCGCTGACCGTGAGCCCGGTGGTGAGGCCGTAGTCGACCATGGCCACGATGCGCGGCGCGCCCACCTCGCGCGTTTCCAGGCGCCGGCCCAAGTCGATGACGGCGAGGTCCTGTTCGACGATTCCGAGGCGCACGGCGACCTGACCACGCTCAAGCTGGCCGGCGCCGAAGTTGATCCGGCGGACTTCCTCGCGGATCTGGCCCTGCGAGCCATAGAAGACGAGGCGAATGGTGTTGAGGCCCACCGTCAGCGGCACATCGAGAAACTCGTAGCGACCCTGGACGGCGGACGCCCGCGAGGCCTGAAGCACCTCGTTGACGTAGAGCTCGACCTCCTCGCCCAGCGCCAGCTCGCCGCGGATGTCGAGCGGAGTCGAGATGTCGAGGTTGTCGAGCGGAGCGGAGGTGTAGAACAGGCCGCGGCCGCCGGCGCTGGATGCGCCGATGGCCATCGACGGGGTGAAAACGTCGCCGAGGCCGGCCCGGGTGCCGCCGAGGGCGCCGAGGGCGCGGCCGTCCGGATCCTTGCGTTCCCAGGTCAGCCGCGCGTCGCTGATCTCGCCCTTCTCGTTGGAGCCGACGAAGGCCTGGACCGTGCCGTAGAGAAGGTCGCCCGCGGCGCGCACGTCGAAGCTTTCGCTCTGGTCGGCGCCGTCGCGGCTGATCTGGCCGCCGATGTTGACGTCGAAGGCTGGCGGCGTGAACAGGCGGTAGGGGGTTTCGATGCGCTTGACCGCGCTCGCCGCGGGCTGGCCGCCGAGCTCGGAGCGGCGCTGCTCGCGGGCGCGCCGCTGCTGGAAGGGCAGGGGCTCTGTCGGCGACACCGACAGCAGTTGGGCGCTGACGTTGGCCTTCACCCTGAGGGGGAGCAGCTGTTCCAGCAGGTCGACGCGGACATAGAGGTCGTCCTCATAGAGCGCGGCCTGGTCGGGCCCGAATGCAATCGTCTTGCCGTTGACGGTGGCCGTTCCGGTCGCCATGTCGATGACCACCTTGCGCTCGGGCGAAAGCACCCAGCCCTCGGCGCGCCGCTGCGCGGGGTAGGCGGCGATGGCCAGGTCGAGGACGCGTGCGAACTGCGCGATCGGGACGAACACCCCCGAGCGCGAGGCATAGACGTCCATGGTGTCGGCGGCCTGCTGGCCGTCGACCTGGACCTCCATCCACAGCAGATCGTCACTGGAGAAAGGCTGCGGGTCGGCGGACGCGACCAGGGTCTCGACCAGCGTCTGGCCGTGCGCCGGCACGCCGGCGACGGACAGGACCGCCGCGAGACAGGCTGCCCTGGCGCGGCGGCTCACGGCGCGACGAAGGACGCCGCTGCGAGCTCGGTGCCGGGACGAGTGTCGTCGTCGCGATAGACGATGCGCAGAGCTTCCCCACGCTTGAGGGGCGCAGCGAGGGGAACGATCACGGTGCGACGGGGAAGTTCGGCGTAGACGGCCACGCCGCGAACAGCGGCGAGGACGCGCTCGTCCTTGCCCTGGCCGGCGCGGATCTCGACATCGCCGTAGACCGAGCTGGCGCCGAGGCGCACCAGGTCGACGGACAGCCCGCCGTTGGGAAGGCCTTCCTGGACGGGCACGGGCTTGGGGCTCTCGATAGACGCGCGCGCGTCGACATCGCCCTGGCGGACGATGACCGGAATGCTGACGCTGAACAGGGCGACCACCTGGAGGGCGACGTCCTCGGCGCCGGGCGTGACCGCCTGGCTGGCCGTGAAGCCGACATTCTCGGGCGGCAGGGCGGTGACGGTCAGGTGGGTGCGGTATTCGCCGTTGACGTCCGGAACCCGCACGCGAACGCGGATGGACTGGCTTTCCTTGGGGCCCAGGGTCACCCGGCGGGGGGTGTACTGGACGAAGGGCGTGGCCGACGAGATCTTCGCGCCGGGCTGCTCCGAGACGGCGGCGATGCGGCCGTCCGGGAGCATGATCCGGTCAACCATTTCCACCGTGTAGGTGGCTGGCGTGTCGCCCTGGTTGAAGACGTAGACCGTGGCGGACCGCTCGCCCTCGTCGAACACGACGCGCTTGGGCGAGATATTGAGGTCGGCGCCGACCTGGGCCTGGGCCTGGCAGGCCCAGACGCCGAGCGCGACACCGAGAACGCCTGCGCCGAGCTTCCTGATCATCGAGATGTTCTGGGTCACGGCGAGGGGTTCTCCGATACGAAGGCAGAAGCGCCTGATTAGTTATAGGCGGCCGAAACGATGAACGAGCCGGTATAGACGCCGGTGGTGGCGGTCGAGGTGATCGGCACCGAGCCGCCGACCTTGAAGGTCAGGGCGCCGGCCGAACCAAGGGCGTTGCTCAGGGTCTGGGCGGCGGCGGAGCCAGCGAGGTTGTTGCTGGTGGTGACGGTCAGGTTGTCGATGCCGTTGGCCATGGTGAAGGTCGCCGGGACGGTGACCGACACCGACTGGCCGCCTTCGCCGTCGAGGGTGAACTGCGCGGCGGCCGGGGTGTCGCCCGAGGCGAGGCCGACGACGCCGCCGGTCACGGTGCGGGCGCCGGCGGCGCTGATGACGACGGTGCCGCTGCCGGTCGACGGGCGGACCACGGTGCCGAACTTGAGGTCGGCGTTCTTGGTCAGGGTCAGCGGACGGATGACCGTGATCGAGCCGGTTCCGGTCGCGGAGGCGGTCGATTGGGCCAGGGCGGGCGAGGCGGCGGCGACGGCGGCGAGGGCGGCGGCGGCGGCGATGATTTTCAGTTGCATGACGGTGTCTCCAACGGTCGGGCGGGACGAAGTTGCCGCCCAACTACGGGGTTCCCGGGCACGGTCTACCCTTCGGACCCGGGAATCCGCCGTAACAGCACCAAAGTTATAAGCGCGACCGAGGAAAATCGGCCTCCTCCCCAACCGCACGTTCCGTTGATGAAATTCTCCTGACAGTTGTACGGTTCCCCGGAACGGGTAGCCTCACACGGGAATTACCCGGTTGGCGGGGAAAAGCGTCGGATCGCCATGCGTGGAATAGTACTGATCGTCGACGACCACCCCCTGGTTGGGGAGGCGTTTGAACTCTCCATCCGCGCGGGCCATCCAAAGCTGCAGGTCGGTCTGGTGACCACCGCCGCGGACGCCGAGATCTTCGTGCGCAAGAACGCCGGCCGGCTGAAGCTGATCCTGCTCGACCTGATGCTGCCCGACGCCACTGGCTTCAGCGCCTTCCTGAGGCTGCAGCAACTGGCTCCCGGCTGCCCGATCGCCATCATCTCGGCGCGGGTGACCAGCCATCTCGTTTCCATGGCCGCGTCGTTCGGCGCGGCGGGCTATCTCAGCAAGGCGACCCCGGTCGACGCCCTCATCAGGGATGTCGGCGCGCTGCTGGAGGGCCAGCAGCTGTTTCCGGCGGACGCCGCCGAGTCCGTCGACGCCAAGGCCTTCCAGCGAAAGCTGGCCAGCCTGTCCCCCGCCCAGCTTCGCGTGCTCACGGCCATGGCCGACGGAAAGCTGAACAAGCAGATTGGCGCCGAGCTCGATCTCACCGAGGGCACCGTCAAGCAGCACATGTCCGCCATCTTCAAGAAGCTTGGGGTCAACAATCGCAGCCAGGCCATGCTCGCGGTGCAACCGTTCCTGCAGGATATGGGCGAAAGCTGATCGCCTATCCGGCGGCGGCCAGGGGCAGTTCAATCCTGAAACGGAAGGTCGAGCCCTGGCCCTGGCGGCTCTCCGCGCCCAGCTCGCCGCCCATCAGATCCATCAGCCGCTTCGAGATCGCCAGGCCAAGGCCTGCACCCCCGTACTGGCGCGTCGTCGAGCCGTCGCCCTGAACGAAGCGCTGGAACAGCTCGGCCAGCACCTCCGGCGCAATGCCGATGCCGGTGTCGCTGACGGAAACCTTCAGCACAGCCCGACCATCCGGCGCGGGCGCGGTCTCGACGCGCAGCCTGACCTCGCCTTCGGGCGTGAACTTCGCGGCATTGCTCAGCATGTTCAGCAGCACCTGCTTCAGATGCGGCGCATCGCCCACCAGACGGTCCGGCACGTCGTCCGCGATCTCCACGTGGTAGGCGAGACCCCGTTCGAGCAGCTGCAGCTGGACGATGTCCGACGCCTGGGCCACGAGGTCGCGGACGCTGAACGGCTCGGCGTTCACGGTCATCGCGCCGGCTTCCAGGCGTGAGTAGTCGAGCACGTCGTTGATCACCGACAGCAGCGCCTTGCCGGCGACGTTGATGCGGTCGGCGAAGCGTCGCTCCTTCGCTTCCAGCGCCTTGCTGGCCATGAGCAGGCCGGAGAACCCGATGACGCTGGTCAAGGGCGTGCGCAGCTCGTGGCTCATGTTGGCGAGGAACTCGGATTTGGCTTCCGAGGCCGCCTCGGCCCGGTCGCGGGCGTCCCTCAAGGCATCCTCCAGGCGTCGGCGCTCGGTGATGTCGCGGATGACGGCGATCATCTCGAAGGGCTTGCCGGTGGCGCCGTGGACGATCTGGAAGTCGGTCTCGACCCAGACCGCCGTTCCGTCCTTGCGCAAGGCGCGGTGCTGCAGTCGGGAGCGCTCCGCGCCGCGCGCCATCTTGCCGAACGTCTCAAGCAGTTCGGCGCGGTCGTCGGGGTGTACGAAATCCTGCGCCGGCCGGCCCGCCATCTCCCGCGGATCATAACCGAGCAGCGCGGTGACAGCCGGCGAGATGTAGCTGCTGGCGCCGTCGAGCCGGATGCGGGTGATCACGTCGCCCATGTGGTCGGCGAGGAGTCGATACCGGGTCTCGCTTCGGCGCAGCCCGGCGAGGGCGGCTTCCTGCGCCGTGATGTCCTGGGTCAGCCCGACGATGGCGGTCACCTCGTTGGTGTCGCTCACGTCACAGACCGCGTTGGTCACGACCACGCGCTGCTCGCCGTCCGGTCGCCTGACCCGCAGCTTCATTTCGCCGCCGCAGCGGTTCTCGACACAGCCGCGCAGGAAGCCTTCGAGTTTCTGGCGCTCCTCACCTTCGTAGAAGGCCAGCGCCCACTCCATCCCGGGCGGCTCGCCGGGCTCGACGCCGTGGATGCGATAGACCTCGTCCGACCACGTCAAAACGCTGTTCACCAGGTCGTAGCGCCAATTGCCGATGCCCGACATCGCCTCGGCCAGCTTCAGCAGGCGCTGCTGTTCGTCGGCAAGGCGCCGTTCGCTCGCCCGTTCCAGTTCGTCGACGACCACGGCGCCCAGGGTGCGCAACTGGTCCTGACGCGCCGTGTCGAAGTCGGTTCGCGGCCGCGAGTCGATGATACAGAGCGTACCGAGGTTGTGGCCGTCTGAACTCGTCAGCACGGCGCCGGCGTAAAAGCGGATGTGCGGCGGGCCGGTCACCAGCGGGTTGTCGGCGAAGCGCGGATCCGACGTCGCGTCCTCCACGACCATCACCGCGCTCCTCGGCAGTTCGATCGCATGGCTGCAGAACGCAAGATCGCGGTCGGTTTCGCAGACCTCGAGGCCCTGGCGGGATTTGAACCACTGCCGCTCGGAATCGATCAGCGACACGAGCGCGATCGGCACGTCGAAGATCGAGATCGCCAGGGCGGTGATACGGTCGAAGCGCGGCTCCGCCGGCGTGTCCAGCACGTCCAGCGCCGCCAATGCGGCGATACGATCTTGTTCCCGGCGATGCTGAACAGCCATGGTCGAATCCGACTATATGCAGAAACAACGCGAGAGGGAGCATTTCGTACGATTTCGCTCCGCACGCGATCTCGGAAGTGGACGAGATCGCAAGTTGGCAATAACGATCAGGGCGCTCTGGGGTCGGGGGACTTGAGGAGGCTGGCTATCACCCTGTCCGCGACCCAGACGAAGCCCCAGGTGCGTTGGCTGCTGGTCCTGGCCCTGGTGCTCGCCTCCGCACTCCTGCTGGTCATAGGCGCGGAGCTGGCCGTCGAATTCCGACGCGGCCATGCGTTGAGAGCCACGGTGGATCGCTCCTACGAGACGCGTACACAGATCCAGAAGGTCTTCTCCCTCCTCCAGGACGCCGAGACCGGCCAGCGGGGCTACGTCATCACGGGCGACCGCGTGTTCCTGGAGCCGTACGACAAGGCCATCGCCGACCTCGACTCGCAGTTGGCGAAGCTCGACGCCCTGCTCGGCGACGACGAGGCGCAGGCCGCCGATCTGGGAGCGCTCGAGCGCCTGATCATCGCCCGCAAGCGCGCCTTGCTCCTGGGCATGAAGGCCAGCGAGATGGATTCCCTGCGCTCGCCCGAACTTCAGGCCGCGTCACGGGACGGCAAGGCGATCATGGACGAGCTCCGCACCGTCGTCGCCCGGATGATCTCGCGTGAGGCCGCGCGTCTCGATGCGAGCTCGCGGGAGTCGGCCGCTCGAAGCGCCCAGGCTGAACGTCTCGTCATCGGCTTGTTCGCGACGCTGCTGGTCGTGGTCATCACGACCATCTTCGTGACCTGGCGCTACATCCGCACCCGCCAGGAACTTCTGGGACGCATCGGGGCGACGGCCGCCCGCCAGCAAGCGATCTTCGACAGCGCCATCGATGCGATCCTGACCCTCAATCCGAGTGGTAGCATCGAAACCATCAATGCGGCCGGAGAGGCGATGTTCGGCTACTCCGCGAAGGAACTCGACCGGCGCGACATCTCGATGCTGATCGACCTCGCCACGGACGGCGACGGCGCCTTCCTGACCCGGCTGGGGGCGTCGCAGGGCGCGCTTGAGGATGGGCTGATCCGGGAGCTGACGGGGCGGCGGCGAGACGGCGAGTCGTTCCCCGTCGACGTGGCGCTCGGGGCGATGGAGCTGCCGACCGGGGTCCATGTGGTCGCCGTGGTCCGCGACATCTCCGAGCGCCGCCGCATGGAGCAGATGAAGGACGAGTTCGTCTCGACCGTCAGCCATGAGCTGCGCACGCCCCTGACCTCGATCGCCGGCTCTCTCGGCCTGCTCGCCGGCGGCGCCGCTGGCGTGCTGCCGGACAAGGCCGCCCGACTGATCGGCATCGCCCAGGCGAACAGCCAGCGGCTCGTGCGTCTGATCAACGACATCCTCGACATCGAGAAGATGCAGTCCGGAAAGCTGCAGCTCGACCTGCGGCCGCTCGACCTGCGTGACATCGCCCAGAGGTCCATCGACGGCATGCGCGGGTTCGCCGACAACCTCGGCGTCAGCATCGCCCTCGACCCGGGGGCGCCGGCGCAGGTCCGCGGTGATTCCGACCGCCTGATCCAGGTGGTCACCAATATGCTCTCGAATGCATGCAAGTTCTCGCCGACCGGCGGGGAGGTGGCTGTCAGCGTCAATCCCGAGACCCGCGTCGCGCGGCTCAGCGTGACCGACCACGGGCCGGGCATTCCTGACGGCTTCCGCGCGCGGATCTTTTCCAAGTTCGCCCAGGCCGATGGGTCTGACAGCCGCGCCAAGGGCGGGACCGGGCTCGGTCTGGCTATCGCCCGCGAAATCGCCGAGCG
>JAZJXN010000220.1:0-602 GCA_040390885.1 Pseudomonadota bacterium
CCTCGCTGATCCGCAGGCCGCAGCCCCAGAGCAGGGTCAGCACCGCCTCGTCGCGGGCCACTTCCCAGGCGTCGCGCTCGCCGTCGGCGGAGACCTCTTCGATCAGGCCGCGCGCCTGGTCCTCGCTGACCGGACGTGGCGCGCCCGGCTTCACCTTCGGCCCTCGCACGAGGGTCAGGGCGGGGTTGGGCGTGCCCAGCCGGCGGTCGAGGAAGCCGTGGTAGGAGCGGATCGCCGACAGCGCCTGCGACACCGACCGCGCCGCCAGCGGCCGGTCGCCATCGCGGCGGTGGGCCAGGTAGGCGCGGATCTCGGCCGGCGTGATCGTGCCCATGGCCGCGAGGCCCAGGCTCTCGGCGCGGTGCTGTTCGAGAAAGGCGAGGTAGGGCGACACGGCGCCCAGATAGGCCTCGATGGTGCGGGGCGAGGCGCGCCGCTCGTTGGCCATGTGATCGAGCCACTGGGCCAGCGCTTCGCGGGCGGTGGTCACCATTTCCTTCTCCCAGGGGGAGAAGGAGGGGCCGTAGCTACAGCACCGGCCATCGCTCGGCCGTCCTTTCGACCACCCGCGCGAGGAAGGCGACCAGCTCGGCGCCCATGTC
>JAZJXN010000220.1:612-2927 GCA_040390885.1 Pseudomonadota bacterium
GGCGTCGGGCGAGCCGAAGGCGAGCACGCCCTGGCGCGCCGGCTCCCAGATCGCGAGCCGGACCATGGCCATGGAGCGGACTTCCTCGCCCTTGTCGCCGAACAGGCCGCGGGCCGGGGCGTGGAAGCCCATGCGGTCCAGCTTGCTGGGTCCGAGGATCAGATCGGTCTGGCCCTCGACCAGGGAAAACCAGCCGGCCGGGGTGCGTTCGGGACCTTCGATGGCGATGACGGCCCCGGCCAGGCCGAAGCGCAGCACGGCCATCTCGTCGACCCGGCGGGCCAGGTCGGAGAGGTTGCGCGCCTCGAGCATGTCGATGACGGCGGCGTGGGTCTGGGCCTGGGCCGAGAAGTTGGCGCGGGCGGTGGTCTCGAGTTTCTTGCGGACGGTCGATTCGCGCTTGTGGGCGGCGCTGACCCGGGCCAGCGCCGCGGGGCCGAAGTCGACCAGGTTGGCGGCGTCGACGCGAAGGCCGAGGTCGGTCAACAGTTCGGCGTCATCACGGATGATGTGCGGGTGGGCGCGGAGCACCCGCCGCAGCTCTTCGGTCGCCGATTCCTTGCGTTTCGCTTCGCTCATGACCCGCCCCGGCCCAGTTCTGACAGGGGCGGGAGGCCCCTACAGGATCGACTGGCCCGTCTTGGCCCAGTCGCTCAGGAACTGTTGAAGACCCGCCTCGGTTAACGGGTGCTTGAAGAGGGCTTCGAATATCGCCGGCGGCAGGGTCGCGCAGTCCGATCCGGCGACCGCGACCTCGGTCACATGGGCGACCGTGCGGATCGAGGCGGACAGGATCTCGGTGTCGAAACCGAAGTTGTCGTAGATCGCCCGGATTTCGCTGATCAACTCGATGCCGGAGCCCGGGACCTGGTCGTCGAGGCGGCCGATGAAGGGCGAGACGTAGGACGCGCCGGCCTTGGCCGCGAGCAGCGCCTGGGCCGCCGAGAAGCACAGGGTGACGTTGGTCTGGATGCCTTCGCGGGCGAAGGCGCTGGTGGCGATGAGGCCGGCCCTGGTCAGCGGAATCTTGACCACCACATTGGGGGCGATGGCGGCGAGCTTGCGGCCCTCGGCCAGCATGCCCTCGGCGTCGGTGGCGATCGCCTCGGCGCTGACCGGTCCCTCGACGAGATCGCAGATCTCGGCGATGACCTCGGCCATCGGACGGCCGGACTTGGCGATCAGGGTCGGGTTCGTCGTCACCCCGTCCACGAGGCCGGTGGCGACGAGGTCCTTGAGGACGGCGGTGTCGGTGGTGTCGAGGAACAGCTGCATGGGGGTGCTTTTAGCCGCTCATGTCGTATGGGACTACCTGTGAGCCGCATAGCGTCTGTACTTTTGCCGATGCCGCTGCCGGAGGCGTTCGACTACGCCGAGCCGGAGGGCATGGGGCTGGCCGTGGGCGACCACGTCGCCGTGCCGCTGGGACCCCGGCTGGCGCGGGGCGTCGTCACGGCCCTGCGCGACGCGGCCGGCGGCAACCGACCGCTGAAGCCCGTCCGCGAGAAGCTCGACGACCTGCCGCTGCCCGAGACGACGCTGCGGTTCGTGGAGTGGGCGGCGAAGTACTCCGTCGAGCTGCCCGGCTATCCGCTGGCCATGGCTCTGCGCGGGCTGCGGGCGCCGAAGCCCCGGCCGCTGAAGCTGATCGAGGCCACCGGCCAGGCGCCAGGCCGGATGACCCCCGCCCGCGAGAAGGTCCTCGCCGCCGCGACCACGCCAATGCCGCCCGCCGACCTCGCCGCGAGGGCCGGGGTGTCGGCCGGCGTGGTGAAGGGGCTGGTCGAGGAAGGCTCGCTCGTGATCCGGCTGGAGGCGGCGCAGGTCCGTTTCGATGCGCTCGACACCCAGTCGCCGAGCCCAGAGCTGAACCCTGGCCAGGCCGCCGCCGCCGAGGTGCTGGTCGGGATGGTGCAGGCCGGCGGGTTTCAGGCCGCCCTGCTCGATGGCGTCACCGGCTCGGGCAAGACCGAGGTCTATCTGGAGGCGGTGGTCGCGGCCCTGAACGCCGACCCGACGGCCCAGGTTCTGGTGCTGCTGCCGGAGATCGCCCTGACCCAGGCGGTGATGGCCCGGTTCCAGGACCGCTTCGGCGGCTCCCCGGCCGAGTGGCACTCCGCCGTGCCCCCGCCCCGGCGCCGCCAGGTCTGGGAAGGCGTGGCCTCTGGCCAGGCGCGGATCGTCGTCGGCGCGCGCTCGGCGCTGTTCCTGCCCTACACGAACCTCAAGCTGATCGTCGTCGACGAGGAGCACGACGGCTCGTTCAAGCAGGAAGAGGGCTTCATCTACCAGGCTCGCGACATGGCCGTAGCCCG
>JAZJXN010000220.1:2937-16275 GCA_040390885.1 Pseudomonadota bacterium
GCGCCCATCTCGAGAAGTGCGCCATCGTCCTGGCCTCGGCGACGCCGTCGCTGGAGACGCTGTGGAACGCCCAGCAGGGCCGCTATCGCTGGCTGCGGCTGGCGGCGCGCCACGGCGCGGCGCAGCTGCCCGACATCAGCCTGATCGACATGCGCGAGACGCCGCCGGAGACCGGCCGCTGGCTGTCACGGCCACTGGTCGAGGCGATGGCGGAGACCTTCGCGCGCGGCGAGCAGACGCTGCTGTTCCTGAACCGCCGGGGCTATGCGCCGCTGGTGCTGTGCCGGGCGTGCGGCGAGCGCATGAAGTCGCCCGACACCGACAGCTGGCTGGTCGAGCATCGCTACACCAACCGTCTGGTCTGCCACCTGACCGGCTTCTCGATGCCGCGACCGGACAAGTGCCCGCACTGCGGGGCCAAGGACAGCCTCGTCTCGATCGGCCCGGGGGTCGAGCGGGTCGAGGAGGAGGTCCGCGAGCTGTTCCCGCAGGCGCGGGTGGCGGTGTTCTCGTCCGACACCGTGTTCGACGCCGATGGCGCGCGGTCGCTGATTGCGACCATGGCCGCCGGCGAGATCGACGTTCTGGTCGCCACCCAGGCGGCGGCCAAGGGCCACGACTTCCCGAACCTGACGCTGGTGGGGGTGGTCGATGCCGACCTCGGCCTGCGCGGCGGCGATCTGCGGGCGGGGGAGCGCACCTTCCAGCTGCTGGCCCAGGCCAGCGGCCGCGCGGGCCGCCGCGACCGGCCGGGCCGGGCGATGCTGCAGACCTACGCGCCGGAGCACCCGGTGATGCAGGCGCTCAAGGACCAGGACCGCGACGCCTTCATCGAGGCGGAGATGGCGGGGCGCGAGATGGCGTCGCTGCCGCCGTTCGGTCGGCTGGCCGCGGTGATCGTCTCCGGGCCCGATCCCCAGGCGCTGGAGACCTACGTCCGGAGTCTGGCCTCGGTCGTGCCCAATACCGATGGGGTCGATGTATTCGGCCCCGCCGACGCGCCGCTGGCGCTGGTGCGCGGACGGCGGCGCAAGCGCTTCCTCGTCCGCGCCGACCGGACGGTGGACCTGCAGGGTTTCCTGGCCGCCTGGCGGGCCAGGGCGCGGCCGCCGGGGTCCATCCGGGTGACCCTGGACGTGGACCCCTACAGCTTCCTTTGATTGATGCTCCCCTCTGGGGGAGCTGTCGCCGCGAAGCGGTGACTGAGGGGGTCTCGGCACCTGACCCCCTCCGTCCCTGCTACGCTTCGCGACGCAGGGCGACCTCCCCCAGAGGGAAGGGTCGCAGCCTAGTGCGCCTTGGGCGGCACGCCGCCGGAGGCGTCCGTAACCTTGGCCGCCTTCTTCGCGGCGCTGCGGCGGGAGGCCATGTTGAGCCCCTCGACCAGGGCCGAGAAGGCCATGGCCGCGTAGATGTAGCCCTTGGGGACGTGGACGCCGAAGCCGTCGGCGATCAGAACCAGGCCGATCATCAGCAGGAAGCCCAGGGCCAGCATGACCACGGTCGGGTTGTTGTTGATGAAGTTGGCCAGCGGATCGGCGGCCAGGAACATGCAGCCGACCGCGATGACCACGGCGATGATCATCACCGGCACGTGGTCGGTCATGCCGACGGCGGTCAGGATCGAGTCGATCGAGAACACCAGGTCCAGCATGATGATCTGGGCGATGGCGGCGCCGAAGTTGGAGATGACCACGTTCTTGGTGTCGAGCGCGTCGCCGGTCGGCGCGGGATCGACGCTGTGGTGGATTTCCTTGGTCGCCTTCCAGAGCAGGAACAGGCCGCCGGCGATCAGGATCAGGTCGCGCCAGCTGAAGGCGGTGTCGAAGCTGGGTTCGCCATGCTCGCCCGTGGCGCCGGCGATGCCGAGGTCGAAGACCGGCTGGGTCAGGCCGACGATCCAGGCGATCGAGAACAGCAGGCCGATCCGCATCAGCAGCGCCAGCGACAGGCCGATGCGGCGGGCGTTCTGACGCTGATGGTCGGGAAGCTTGTTCGACAGGATCGAGATGAAGACCAGATTGTCGATGCCGAGAACGATTTCCATCACCACCAGGGTGATGAGCGCCGCCCATACGGCGGGGTCGGCGGCGAGCTGAAGCAGGCTATCCATCGGGTGTCTTGGCCTTCACGTCTGATGAACCGGGTTTGGTCTATGTAACGCCTGACGCGGCCGGGTGAACCGATTTCGAACAGTTCGCGCGGCGCGCGACTTGCTCATGCCCTTCCGAGGGCGCCGCCGAAGCGTCATTCCGGGACTGGAGACCGCCGCCATGCAGGACGCCGCCAACATCAAGCCGTTGACCGCCTTGCGATTTTTCGCGGCGCTCTGGGTCGTGCTGTTCCACTACTGGCCACACTTGGCCGGTGTGTCCGGCACGCCGGAGGTCATCGCCAAGGGCTACCTCGGCGTGGAGCTGTTCTTCACCCTGTCGGGGTTCATTCTCTGCCACGTCTATCTGACGGCCTTCGGCGAGGGGCGCTTCAAGTACGGATCCTTCCTGTGGAACCGGCTGGCGCGGGTCTACCCGCTGCATCTGGCCACCCTGCTGGGGATGATCGTCCTTGGCCTGACCGCCACCGCCGCCGGCATCGCCATCGACTCCAGCATCCTTCGCTGGGACTCGCTGCCCGCCAACCTGCTGCTTCTGCAGGCCTGGGGCCTGGCCCCCGCCGCCGCCTTCAACCATCCGTCCTGGTCGATCTCGGCGGAGTGGTTCGCCTATCTGACCTTCCCGGCGTTCGCGACTCTCGCCTGGAGCCTGCGCAAGCGCCCGTGGCTGCTCACGGGCCTCACCCTGGCGGCGATCACAATATTGTATCCGACCTTCCAGGCGCTCAGCGGGTTCTCGCTGACGCGGGCGACGATCGCCTGGGGCGCGCTCAGAATCGTCCCCTGCTTCGCGCTCGGCTGCGCCATGCATTCCCTGTGGAAATCGGGGGCCATCAAGAGCGTGCGCCTGGCCGCCTTCGGCGCCGCATTTTCAGGCGCCGGCGTGCTTCTGGCGACCGGCCTGGGGGCGCCGGACATGGTCGCGGTGGCCGGCTTCGGCCTGCTCATCCTGTGCCTCGCAGGCCTTGCCCAGCACGGGTCCAGCTTCGCTTCGCAGTCCGGCTTCGTGTATCTCGGGGAGATCAGCTATTCGACGTACATGATCTGCGTGCCGTGGGAGATCATCTTCGTGAATGGAGCGGGGAAATTGCTCAATCTGGCCGACGACAAGTTGCCGCTCGGCCTGTGGATAGTCTTGCTCGTCAGCGTGGTTCCACTGTCGGCCGCCTCGTATCATCTGATCGAGAAACCTGCCCGCGAACGCATGAAACTCATGGCCGACTCATGGCGTGCGCGACGCGAGGCCGCGGCGGCCGCGTGAAAAGACTCTTTTCATACGTGCGTGAGATAGGTATCTCCCACCTCTAGTGTGACGGGGGAGTAATCCTGGATGCGTCAACGGATAAGAGCCTTTATCGGTTCCTTGGCCGCCGCAACGGTGATCAGCCTTACGCCCACGGCAAACGCCGCGGCGGACATCTACTGGCAGTGTGTGCCCTTCGCGCGCCTGCTGTCTGGCATCCAGATCTATGGGGATGCCCGGACCTGGTGGGGTCAGGCTATCGGCAAGTATGAGACCGGCCGCGATCCGCGCCTGGGCTCTGTGCTCGCGTTCAAGCCAACCGGACGGATGCAGCTCGGCCACGTGGCCGTGGTCAGCCAGGTGCTGACCGACCGCGTCATCCAGATCACGCACGCCAACTGGTCGCGGATCGGCGGCGCCCGCGGACAGATCGAGAAGGACGTCACCGTCATCGACGTCTCCCCGATGGGCGACTGGTCGATGGTCAAGGTCTGGTACGACCCCATCCGCGACATCGGCACCTCCGTCTATCCGACGCACGGCTTCATCTATCAGAACGCCCAGGCCCAGCGCCTCGCCCAGACCGATCCGCGCTACTGGTCGGCCCAGGGCGTGACCATGGCCCGCAGCGCCGCCAATTCCGCCGCCAACGGCGTCGGGGCCCTGCCCTCGCCGCTGGGGGTGATCAATCAGGCCGCCGACGCGACCGACCGCATCGCCGCCCTGATCCAGGCCGCCACCGGCCAGGGCCAGTCGAGCCAGCCGGCCTCGACCGCCGAAGAGAACTGATCAGCCGCATTGACGGACTTTCCACCGCGTCCCATGAGATGGGACGCGGTCGAGAAGGTCTGACTTCATGCTAAAGGTGCTGCGCGCCGCCGGCGCCGGTCTCCAGGACATCGACGAGGTCGGCCCGGGCTGGACGATGCCCGAAGACGCCGCCTGGATCGACCTGCTCTCCCCAAGTCGCGACGAGGAGCTCGCCGCCGAGAAGGCGCTGGGCGTGCTTCTGCCGACCCGCGAGGAAATGGCCGAGATCGAGGTCTCCTCGCGCCTCTACCAGGAGGACGGCGCGACCTTCATGACCGCCTTCGTGCTGGTCGGGGCCGACGACGCCGTGCCGGCCCTGGAGCCGGTCACCTTCGTGCTGGCGAAGGGCAAGCTGGCCACCGTCCGCTATGTCGAACCGCGCGCGCTGAAGGCCTACGCCGCCCAGGCGGTCCGGGATCCGGACTTCTGCCTCGGGGGCGTCAGCGCCTTCCTCGGCATCCTCGACGCCATCGTCGACCGGGTCGCGGACATCCTCGAAAAGACGTCCGCCGACGTCGAGGAGATCTCCAGCGACATCTTCGTGCCGGGGCGCCAGGGCGGCTTCAAGCCGATCCTGCGTCGGCTCGGGCGCAGCCAGTCGCTGGCCGCCAAGGCCCGCAGCAGCCTCGTCAGCCTGGCGCGGCTGCTGTCGTTCGCCTCGCTGTCCGACGAGATCTCCGGCGGCAAGGATCACCGCGACCGGCTTCGCTCGCTGCAGCGGGACGTGCAGTCGCTGATGGACCACTCCGCCTACCTGACGGAGAACGTGACCTTCCTGCTCGATTCCGCCACCGGCCTGATCAACACCGACCAGAACGAGATCATGAAGGTGTTCTCGGTCTGGGCCGTGGTGCTGATGCCGCCAACCCTTGTCGGCTCCATCTACGGCATGAACTTCGACCACATGCCGGAGCTGCACTGGTACTATGGCTACCCGCTAGCTTTGGGCGCGATGATGATCGCCATGGCCGTGCCGCTTTGGCTGTTCCGCCGCAAGGGCTGGCTATAGGATAGCCCTGACATGAAGATCACCGACGAGATGCTGGTCGCCTACCTGAAGGGCGGACTGGCCGGCGAGGACCGCGCGGCCGTCGAGGCCGCCGTCGCGGCCGATCCGGAGGTCGCCGAGCGCCTTCGCGGCCATCGCGTGATCGGGGACCTCATGCACGGCGCCCTGAGCGGCGGACGTGTCGACGGGCCCGAGGCGCCGCCGAGCCGCGCCGCCGCGCCGGTGGTGTCGCTGCAGGCCGCCCGCGCCAGGCGCGCCGAGCCGAAGCCGAAGGTCGCGATCAAGCCGCCCGCGCGTCCCATCGATCCGCGCTGGCTGACGATCGGCCTGAGCCTTGCCGCCGGCGCCGTCATCGGGCTGTTCGTCCCGCGCCCCGAAAGTGGCTTGATGACCGGACGGATGGAGGCGACCGGCCCGCTGGCCGCGACCCTGCAGACCCGGCTCGCCGCCGAACAGGGCGAGGAGGCGTCGATCCGCATCGGCCGCAGCTTCCGGAGCAAGACCGGCGCCTGGTGCCGCACCTTCTCGGCCCGCGACAGCCTCGCCGGCGTCGCCTGCCGCGAGGGCGACGGCTGGCGGGTGCGGATGGCCGAAACAGGCCCCGCGACGTCGCAGCCATCCGCCGCCGTGCTGGCGGCGGTCGGCGGCCTGACCGACGGCAAGCCGGTCGACAGCGCCGCCGAGACGCGCGCGCGCGCCTCGGGCTGGCGCTAGCCGCTACATGCTCTTCTTGAGGGGCAGCAGGTCCGGATAGACCGGATCGCGCTTTTCCTGACGGCCCGCGAAGGCCTCGGCCATGTGCGGGCCCGAGAACATGCCGACCTGCCACAGGGCGATGTAGTCGAGCGCGTCCTTGATGGTGTGGTCGCGGGCGTAGTTGATCATCACCTTCGACCCGGCGACGGCGAGCGGCGACTTCCTGGCGATCTCGCGGGCGACGGACAGGGCGTGGGCGACGACCGCGTCGTGATCCGGCAGCACCTCGTTGACCAGGCCGATCTCCTTGGCCCGCTGCGCCGGCAGCTTGCCGCCGGTGTAGGCCAGCTCACGCACCCAGCCCTCGGGGATCAGCTTGCACAGACGCGGGAAGGTGCCGACATCGGCGGTCATGCCGATATTGATCTCCATGATCGTGAAATAGGTGTCCTCGGTGCAGTAGCGGATGTCGCAGGCGCTGGTGAAGTCGACCGCGCCGCCGATGCAGCCGCCGTGGATCGCGGCGATCACCGGCATGCGCGCCTCATCCAGGCAGCTGAACGTATCCTGCAGGTGATGGACGTGGCGGCGGAAGCTTTCGCCGGCCACATGACGATCCACCGGACCGCCGTCGCGATCGCCGACGCCCGAGAACACCTGCAGGTCCATGCCGGCGCAGAAGTGCTTGCCGGTCGAGGAGATGACGATGGCGCGCGCCCGGGCGTTGTCGTCGATGTCGCGGATGATCGCCGGCAGCTCGTTCCAGAACGCGCGGTTCATGGTGTTCATGGCTTCAGGGCGGCTCATGCGGATGTGCGCGACCCCGGCCTCGATCGAGACCTCGAAGCATTCCCACTGGACGTCGGTGGCCGAAACGGCGGTCTGGGCGGTCATGGCGGCGTATCTCCCGATTTTTCCGGCACTGTCGCGCGATGACGCCGCGAAAGCCAAGCCCCCCGAACAGAGGGTGAGCGAGATCGGCGGCCGTGGTCGAAGGCTGCATGGATCTGATGGACATCCTTCCTCGCTTCGTCGGCGCCTTCTATGCGGTCGGCGGCTGGTTCGCGCTGCGGGCGCTGCTGACGAGCGACATGCTCGACCGGGTGCTCAGCGCGCTGCGGACGACGCCGGGCTCGACGCGCAACGACGCCATCCGTCGCTGGGTGCTGGGCGGGGCCGGCCTGGTGACCTGCATCAGCGGCGTCGCGCTGGTGCTGATGAGCCGCTGGGCGCTGCCGCTGTTCGTGGTCAACCTGGCGGCCCAGGCCGGCTGGCTGGTCTGGGCGCGCACGGCCTTCCCGCCCGAGGACGAGGAGGACGTAAAGGGCCGCCGCGCGGTGATCAACGCCGCCATCGGCTATGCGGCGGTGACGGCCCTGGTCTTCTGGCTCGACGCCCGCGGACGGTTGGGCCCCTTCGCCGACCCGCTCCCGATCATGGTCCTCGGCCTTTCGGCGCTGACGCTGGGCGCGTGGCTGGTCAAGCATCTCAGCTGGAATCCCGGCGCCCTGCCGCAGGACTGGGACGACCCGATGCCGCACCACGAGCCCGAGCGCCGCGAGCCCCTGCGGCTGCGGCTGGAGCCGCGCATCGGCGACTGGTCGCTGTGGGACGCCGACGACGGTCGCGGCATCGACCCTCAGGTCCATCTGCCGCCGGATCTGGCCGCGCGCCTTGAAGCCTGGGAGGACGCGCACCAGCAGGCGCTCGACCCCGAAGACCCGGACGGGCCGGTCCGGTTCGAGACGCGGAAGGCGGCCCTGGCTCACCTCGAGGCGGGCCGCGCCCTGGTCGCGGACCTGGAGGCGATCTATGGCCCCGGCTCCGTCGAGGGGCCGGTCTACGAGGTCGGGCCGTGGCCGGCGACAGGCAGCGGCAAGGGACGGCCGACAGGAGACTAAGTCGCGTCAGGTACTCGCACATTTTCGTGAGGCTCGCCTGAAAACGAACCCTGCCGCTCACGGCTGTCGCACCTGCGTATACCTTGGCCCCAACATTCGGGGATTGGTCTGAGGAGACAGACATGCGGATAGCGATTACGGCTTCGATCATTCTGGCCGCCACGGCGGTGCTGCCCGGTGTCGCGCAGGCGCGCGGCGTGTTCGGCTGCGACGCCGCCGGCGGCAAGCAGGAAGGCGGCGCGGTCATCGGCGCCATCGTCGGCGGGATCATCGGCAACCAGGTCGCCAAGAACGAGCGCGGCCTCGGCACCGCCGTCGGCGCGGGCCTCGGCGCCGCGGCCGGCTCGGCGATCGGCTGCAAGATGCAGGAAAGCGACCAGCGCAAGGCCGAGGCCGCCCTCGAACAGGCGCTGCAGACCGGCTACGCCCAGAACTGGCGCAACCCCCAGACCGGTTCGCGCGGCGACGTCTCGGTGGAGCCCTGGAGCACCTACGGCGACGGCTATGGCGAGCCCTACCGCCTGCAGAGCGTCAGCTTCGCCGGCGGCGTGACGCCGCAGCGGTCCTGGGAAGGCGGCGGCGGCTGGTGGCGGACCAACAACACCGTCAACCTGCGCGGCACACCCTCGACCAAGGGCCGGATCGTCGGAAAGCTGCCCGGCGGCCAGGACTTCCTGGTGCTGGCCAAGGTGCCCGGCAAGCCCTGGCTGCTGGTCGGCCAGAACGGCTACGCGACCGGCTATGTGTCGGAAACCGTGGTCAAGCCGCGCGGCGGCGACAGCGGCGACTGCCGCCGGATCACCCAGACCGTCTACACCAAGAAGTACGGGACCGAGAGCGAGCGCTATCGGGCCTGCCGCAAGCCGAGCGGCCACTGGGATCTGACCAAGATCTGAGGCCAGCACGGCGGAGGCGGGAGCGCCTCCGTCGTGCTGCAGGCTCGACTGACCCAACGTGATCAGGCTAGGCAGGGGGTGATGAGCATCGCCCCCTCGCCGACCGCCCTGCCCGACCTGTCGCCCGCCCGCCGCCGCATGATCGCGGTCGCCGACGGTGAAATCGCGGCCCTCGAGTTCGGCCCCGCCGACCGGCCGCTCGATGTCCTCTTCCTGCACGCAAACGGCTTCAACGCGGCGACCTACCGCAGCATCCTGGCGCCGCTGGGCGAGCGCCTGCGGATCCTGGCCGTGGACCAGCGCGGCCACGGGCGCACGACACTGCCCGCCGTGCCGTTCGCGACCAACGTCTGGCGCGAATACGGAAACGACCTGCTGGCTCTGCTCGAGGCCCTGGGCGAGACGCCGGCGGTGCTCTCCGGGCATTCCATGGGCGGCACCGCCTGCCTGCTCGCCGCCGCCGAGCGGCCCGACGCGGCCAGGGCGCTGGTGCTGTTCGACCCGGTGATCATCACCCCCGAGCGGGCCGCCCTGCTGGGCGAGGAGGGCATGAAGAGCTCGCCGCTGGCGCTGGGCGCCCTGAAGCGACGCTCGACCTTCGCCGACCGCCAGGCGGCATTCGACGGCTACAAGGGCCGGGGCGCGTTCCGGGGCTGGTCGGACGCGATGCTGGTCGACTACCTCGCCGACGGCCTGGTCGAGACCGACGACGGGCAGATGCGACTGGCCTGCACGCCGGAATGGGAAAGCGCCAACTTCTCCACGCCCTCTCCCGACGCGGTCGGCGGCCTCCCGCGCATCCAGGCGCCGGTGCGTATCCTCAAGGCCGAGCACGCCTCAACCGCCCAGTTCGAGGTCCATGAGGCGATGGTTCTGGCAAGCGGCGTCGAGATCGAGACGATCCCGGGGACCAGCCACTTCCTGCCGATGGAACGGCCGGAGCTTGTGCGGGCCGCTTTGCTGGACGCTGCGGGATAGGCGTTGCGTGGTGCGAGACGCGGCCTTTCCGCTCCGCACCCTGACCAGCCGCCAACCTCCGTCATCCTGAGGCGCACGCCGCGCTAGAGCGCCAACCCCACGGTCGCCTGCTTCAGCAGTTCGCTCCGCGCCGCGTCGCTGATCGGGACGATCTTGCGGGCGTCGAGGTCGAGGGTGATGGCCACCGCCTCGGACGTCCCCCAGGGCCGGCCTGTGTCGGGATCGAGCATCCAGTGGACCATGGTCTTGGTGCGGGCGTCCGCCGTCTTCAGGCCCGAGCGGATTTCCAGCCGCTGGCCGGCGCGCGGCCAGTCGAGATGGATCAGCCGGTATTCAAGCACCGCTCCACCGACCCGTTTGGGCTTGTCCGCGGCCTCGCCGCTGACGGTCTCGCGGAAGCTGCGCACCAGGCGCGGGATGCCGTCCGAGACGCGACCGATAAACTGCTCGGCCCGCATCCGCCCAAACAGGTCGCAGTCGGCCGTCGAGACGGCGCCCTGGGCGATGCGGATCAGGCCCATCTGTTCCGCGCGGGCCAGGTCGGCGATCGGCGTCACCGGCGCCAGGGAGACGCTGCGGGCGGCGGCCTGGTCGGGCAGGGCCATCTTCAGCGCTTGGGCGCGGTCACGGGTGGCCGCGCTCCACGGGAACGGCCTGCCCTCGTCCGGCGTCGCATGGGCGACCACGGTCTGGAAGCTGGCGGCCAGGGCGCCGGTCTCGCTGTGCCAGAGCAGCTGCACGAACCGGGCCTCGTCCTCGCCCAGCTCCAGCACGCCGCCGGTCATGTGCAGCGCCGCCCCGGCGTGGGCCTCGCGCAGGAAGCGGATGTGCTGTTCGCGGACGACGAAGGTCGACCCCGCATGGGCGGTGAAGGCATGCGGCAGGCCCAGAGTCGCGGCCAGGCCGACGAGGCCCTCCATGGCCCGGGCGACGTAGAAGCGCACGTTCATGTGCCCCATCTCGTCGCATTCCCAGGTGTTGACGCCGCCGCGCCAGATCTCGACCCCCTGCCCCTCCACCGTCAGGCCCTGCAGTCCTGGCAGAGCCCGTGAGCCTCGACGGTCAGGGACTTGAGCGAAAAGCCCTGGGCGCCGGCCAGCCGCTCGATCTCGGCGGCGCCGACAGGCGCGATCTCGCGGGTGCGTCCGCAGCAGTCGCAGATCAGGAAGGCGGCGGCGTGGTCGTCGTCGGTCCCGCCGCAGGCGATGTAGGCGTTCAGGCTCTCGATGCGGTGGGCGAAGCCCTGCTTCGAAAGGAAGTCGAGCGCACGGTAGACCGTGGGCGGCTTGGCCGGCTCACCTTCGGTCCCGTAGGCGGCGATCAGGTCGTAGGCCTTCACCGGCTGGCCGGATTGAAGCAGCAGCTCCAGCACCCGGCGGCGCGGCGCGGTCAGCCGCTGACCCGCCGCCTCGCAGCGTCCTTCCGCCAGCGCGCCGCCGGTGAGTCCGGGCTGGTTGTGGTCGTGCTCGCAGGCGTGGGCGTGGTGAGCCATGGCTCAGAGGTAGAGACCCCCGCCCCTGAGGGCAAGGCGCGAGCCGTCACCAGGCCGGACGAGCCAGGATCTCCGCCTCGGCCGCGCAGGTCTTGGCGGCGGGGGCCGTCTTGCGAACCGCTTCGAACTCGGCGCGCGCCGCCGCCAGGTCCTCACGGAATTCGGGCGACCCGTGCAGGATGGCGACGAGCGCCGCAGCGTTGGTCCGGCCCGCCTCGACGGCGCTAGCGGTGTGGACCCCGCAGACCACGCGGCTTTCGCCAAAGGCACGGGCCCGTTGCAGCACCGGGACAGCGCGGTCCGGCGCGATCTCCGCCAGCAAGAGACCCACCGTCCAGCCCCAGGCGGCGTGGCCCGAGGGATAGTCGGGGCTCTTGGCGAGGCTTTCGGTCTTCTCGACGCAGATGTCGCCTTCGTCGCGGAGATAGGGCCGCTTGCGGTCGAAGCCGATCTTCGGGATGCGGGTGACATGGGAAACGTCCGGCCCCACCCTCACCAGCAGCCGGGTAAGCCTGGGCGCCGAGTGGGGGTCGAGCTGAACGCCGAGGGCGCACGCCATGCCGTCAACGATCTTGCGCTCCTCGACATCATTGATCGCCATCTCCCATCGCGACGAGCCCTTGAGGGCGCGCGTGGTGCGAAAGATGCCGCGATCGGCCTCGTCCCGCAGCGAGCCTTCCTCGGGCGCCGGCGGGATCACGGAAGTGGTGTCGGGCGTCGCCTGCTCAAGGTAGCCCTCGACCGGGAAGCGGGCGAGCGCCGCGCCGGCGCCGGCCGCGATGACAAGGGCGAGCGCCGCGCAGCCAATCATCCGTATACGGCTCATATCCCTTCCTCCGCGGATCCTTTGACCGTTCCCTACCGGCCCTTCGCCGCCCAGATCACCTGGACGCTGGCGCCGCCGCCGGCCCCCGAAGCGATCACCTGCAGGGCGCGGCCGGACGCTTCATCCTTGGCGGCGAACATGTGCGCCGCGCCCATGTTGGAATCCATCTCTGTCTTGAAGCCGCCGGCCGAGGCCTTCTCCTTGTAGAAGTCGACCACCTTCTCGGGCGAGGCGTCGACCTTGTAGACCAGGGTGCCGCCGTGGGCCTGATCGTTGCCGATGCCGTCCATGGCGCTGTCGATCCGCGCGCCCGGATAGAGCGGGGCGAAGTCGGGGACCTTGGCCTTGCCGGCCGCATCACCGGTGACGACGCTGACGGTCCCGTCCTTTGACCGGGCAGTATAGCCTTCGCCGGTGGCGGTGACGGAGGGCTTGGCGCTCTCCTCCTTCTTGCCGCAACCGGCGAGCGAGACGGCGGCGAGCGCCGCGGCGACGAGGAGGATACGCATGTCGTTGAACCCAAGAAAAAACCGCGCGAGGGGCTGACCCTCGCGCGGCTTCATCAGGTTGGCAACCGCCGTGGCGGCTACTCGAACAGCTTCTGCCCGCGCGGCTTGACCCGGTTCTTCCAGGCGCCGCGGTGGTAGACGTCAGAACCGATCAGCGGCACCACCGTGGTGGCTTCGGCGAAGACCATCTGCTCGTGCGTGGTCTGCACCTTGCCCCAGGAGGCGGCCTCCTTGAGCGTCGACGACGAGCAGGCGCCGTCGCGGACGTCGGCGACGGTGATCTGCACGGCGTAGCGGTGCATTTCCGCCTCGACGCCGAGGATCTCGGCGCAGACGACGGTGTCCTGGGCGAAGTTCTTGGGCACCCCCCCGCCGACCATGAACAGACCGGTGACGCCGGCGGCGATCTTGATGTCGGTCAGCTCACGGAAGTCGGCGATCGCGTCGAGCATCAGGTAGGGCTTGCCGGCGGCGGCGCGCTCCTTCTGGTGCTTGACCAGGCCAAAGCCGGCCGAGCTGTCGACGAAGGCCGGGCAGAAGATCGGCACGCCTTCTTCATAGGCGGTCTGGATCAGGCTGCCGGGCTTCTTGGCGTTGCCTTCCGAGAGCCACTTGCCCATCTCCCAGATGAACTCGCGCGAGGAATAGCCGCGCGGCTCGAGACGGTTGGCGATCTCCAGGATGGTGTGGTCGCAGGCCTGGAGCTCTTCCTCGTCGATATAGGTGTCGTAGATCCGGTCGATGTAGTTGTCGCGCAGGACGTTGTCGTCCACCTCGCCTGCGGCCTGATAATGTTTGAAGCCTAAAGCTTCGAAGAAATCCATGTCGACGATCGAGGCGCCGGTGGCGACCACGGCGTCGATCA